>NZ_JBHVFU010000024.1:0-83646 GCF_042801455.1 Streptomyces sp. NPDC057565
CCGTGGTCCCTGTTATAGGGACCACGGCGCCCAGGCACATCCGCCGACGAAGGATCAGCCTCCGTTCACCAGCTCCTTGAGCGCGATGTTGAGCTGAAGGACGTTGACCCGCGGCTCACCCACGAAGCCGAGGATCCGGCCGTCGGTGTGCTGCTTCACGAGCTTCTCGACCCGGTCGACGCCGAGGTGGTTCCGCTCGGCGACGCGGCGCACCTGGAGCTGTGCGTACGCCGGGGAGATGTCCGGGTCGAGGCCGGACCCGGAGGAGGTCACGGCGTCGGCCGGCACGTCCGAGGGGCTGACCGGGTGCCCGGGCACGGAGTTGTCCTTGACGACCGCGGCCTTGGCGTCCGTGACCCAGTCGATCAGGTCCTTGTTGTCGCCGGACCGGTTCGTCGCCCCGGACAGGAGCAACTTGTACTGGGTGTTGACGCTGTTGGTGCCGAGCCCGTTGGACGGGCGCGGCTGGAACCACCTGAGGTCCGGGGCCGGGGTCTCCTGTCCCTTCTTCAGCGGCAGGTCGTAGCGCTGCCCGATCAGTTCGGAGCCGACGACCTTGCCGTTCGCCGTGATCTCGGAGCCGTTCGCCCTGCCCGGGAAGAGGCCCTGGGCGACGCCGGTGACGGCGAGCGGGTAGATCACGCCGCAGACGATCGTGAGGACGAGCAGGGCGCGCAGCCCGGCCCAGAGCAGCCGAACGGTGTTTCCCGCGGAGTTGTTCATGGAGGTCATGGCGCGATCAGCCGATTCCGGGAATGAGGGAGAGGATCAGGTCGATGATCTTGATGCCGATGAACGGGGCGATCAGGCCGCCGAGCCCGTAGATCCCGAGGTTCCGCCGGAGCATCGAGTCGGCGCTGCTCGGCCGGTAGCGCACGCCCTTCAGGGCGAGCGGCACCAGAGCGATGATGATCAGCGCGTTGAAGACGACGGCGGACAGGATCGCGGACTCCGGCGAGGACAACTGCATGATGTTCAGCTTGTCCAGGCCCGGGTAGACCACCGCGAACATCGCCGGGATGATCGCGAAGTACTTCGCGACGTCGTTGGCGATCGAGAAGGTGGTCAGGGCACCGCGGGTGATCAGCAACTGCTTGCCGATCTCGACGATCTCGATGAGCTTGGTCGGGTTGGAGTCGAGGTCCACCATGTTCCCGGCCTCCTTGGCGGCCGAGGTACCGGTGTTCATGGCCACGCCGACATCGGCCTGGGCGAGCGCCGGGGCGTCGTTCGTGCCGTCACCGGTCATCGCGACGAGCTTGCCGCCGGCCTGCTCACGCTTGATGAGGGCCATCTTGTCCTCCGGCGTGGCCTCGGCGAGGAAGTCGTCGACCCCCGCCTCCTCGGCGATCGCCTTCGCGGTCAACGGGTTGTCGCCGGTGATCATCACCGTACGGATACCCATCCGGCGCAGCTCGTCGAACCGTTCCCGCATGCCTTCCTTGACGACGTCCTTGAGGTGGATGACGCCGAGGATCCGGGCACCCCGCTCGTCGTCGACGGCGACCAACAGCGGTGTACCGCCCGCCTGGGAGATCCGGTCGGTGAGCGTGCGGGCGTCCGGCGAGACCGTGCCGCCCCGCTCCTCGACCCAGGCGACGACCGAGCCGGTCGCACCCTTGCGGATCCTGCGCCCCTCGACATCCACACCGGACATCCGGGTCTGTGCGGTGAAACCGACCCACTCGGCCCCGCCGAGCTGACCCTGGTGGCGCTCGCGCAGCCCGTACGTCTCCTTCGCCAGGACGACGACGGAGCGGCCCTCGGGCGTCTCGTCGGCCAGGGAGGAGAGCTGGGCGGCGTCCGCCAGTTCGGCCTCCGTCACCCCCGCGACCGGGACGAACTCCGCGGCCTGCCGGTTGCCGAGCGTGATGGTCCCGGTCTTGTCGAGCAGCAGGGTCGACACGTCGCCGGCGGCCTCGACGGCGCGTCCGGACATGGCGAGGACATTGCGCTGGACGAGGCGGTCCATGCCGGCGATGCCGATCGCGGAGAGCAGCGCGCCGATGGTGGTCGGGATGAGGCAGACCAGCAGGGCGGTCAGCACGATCATCGACTGTCGCTGTCCCGCATAGATCGCGAACGGCTGCAGGGTGACGACGGCCAGCAGGAAGACGATGGTGAGGGACGCGAGCAGGATGTTGAGCGCGATCTCGTTGGGCGTCTTCTGCCGGGCGGCGCCCTCGACCAGGTTGATCATCCGGTCGATGAAGGTCTCACCGGGCTTGGTGGTGATCTTGATGACGATGCGGTCGGAGAGCACCTTCGTACCACCGGTGACGGCCGAGCGGTCGCCGCCCGACTCCCGGATGACCGGTGCCGACTCCCCCGTGATGGCGGACTCGTCGACGCTGGCGACGCCCTCGACGACGTCACCGTCGCCGGGGACGATGTCACCGGCCTCGCAGACCACCAGGTCACCGATGCGCAGATCGGTGCCGGGGACGCGCTCCTCGTCCTTCCCGACGAGCCGGCGCGCGACCGTGTCGGTCTTGGCCTTGCGCAGCGTGTCGGCCTGCGCCTTGCCGCGGCCCTCGGCGACCGCCTCCGCCAGGTTGGCGAAGATCGTGGTGAGCCAGAGCCACGCGGCGATCGCCCAGCCGAACCAGTCGGTCGGGTCCAGGGCGGCGAGGACGGTGGTGAGCACCGAACCGGCCAGGACCACGAACATCACCGGCGACTTGACCATCACCCGCGGATCGAGCTTGCGGACCGCGTCGGGGAAGGACTTGAGCAGCTGCTTGGGGTCGAACAGCCCTCCGCCGACGCGTCCTTCGGTCCGGTGACCGGCGGCCGCGTCCTGGTGCGGTGCCAGGTCCTTGGTGACAGTGGACATCGCGTCCTCATGCATCGATTCGTCGTGTTGCGTACGTGTGGTGGTCATGACGCCAGCCCTTCGGCCAGCGGCCCCAACGCCAGGGCCGGGAAGTAGGTCAGCCCGGCGACGATCATGATCGTGCCGACGAGCAGTCCGCTGAAGAGCGGCTTGTGGGTGCCGAGTGTGCCGAGGGTCGCCGGTACGGGCCGCTGCTCGGCGAGCGAGCCGGCCAGAGCCAGGACGAAGACCATGGGCAGGAACCGGCCCAGCAGCATCGCGAGCCCGATCGTGGTGTTGAACCACTGGGTGTCCGCGTTGAGCCCGGCGAATGCCGAACCGTTGTTGTTGGCGCCGGAGGTGTAGGCGTACAGGATCTCGGAGAAGCCGTGCGCACCGGAGTTGGTCATCGAATGGACCGGGGTGGGCAGGGCCATCGCCGCCGCGGTGAAGCAGAGCACCAGTGCCGGGGTGATGAGGATGTAGCAGGCCGCGAGCTTGATCTCGCGGGTGCCGATCTTCTTGCCGAGGTACTCGGGGGTGCGGCCGACCATCAGACCCGCGATGAACACCGCGATGATCGCCATGATCAGCATGCCGTAGAGGCCGGAGCCGGTACCACCGGGGGCGATCTCGCCGAGCTGCATGCCCAGCATCGCGATGCCTCCGCCGAGGCCGGTGAACGAGGAATGGAAGGAGTTCACCGCTCCGGTCGAGGTGAGCGTGGTGGCCACGGCGAAGATCGACGATCCGCCGACCCCGAAGCGGGTCTCCTTGCCCTCCATCGCCCCGCCCGCGATGTCGAACGCGGGTCCGTGGTGGGCAAACTCGGTCCACATCATCAGCGCGGTGAAGCCGAGCCAGATGACGCCCATCGCCGCGAGAATCGCGTAGCCCTGCTTCAGCGAGCCGACCATCCGCCCGAAGGTGCGGGTCAGCGAGAACGGGATGACCAGGATCAGGAAGATCTCAAGGAGGTTCGAGAGCCCGTTGGGGTTCTCGAAGGGGTGCGCCGAATTGGCGTTGAAGTAACCGCCACCGTTGGTGCCCAGCTCCTTGATGGCCTCCTGCGAGGCGACCGCACCGCCGTTCCACTGCTGCGAGCCGCCCATGAACTGCCCGACCCCGTGGATGCCGGCGAAGTTCTGGATGGCGCCGCACGCCACGAGCACGAGCGCGGCGATCACGGCGATCGGCAGCAGGATCCGTATCGTGCCGCGCACCAGGTCGGACCAGAAGTTGCCGAGCTCACCGGTGCGGGAACGGGCGAAGCCCCGTACGAGCGCCACCGCGACGGCGATGCCGACGGAGGCCGAGACGAAGTTCTGCACCGCGAGGCCGCCGGTCTGGACGACATGGCCCATGGCCTGCTCGCCGTAGTACGACTGCCAGTTGGTGTTCGCCACGAAGGAGGCCGCCGTGTTGAACGCCTGATCGGGGTCGATCGAGGAGAAGCCGAGCGAGCCGGGCAGGCTGCCCTGGAGCCGCTGCAACAGGTACAGGAAGAGGACGCTCACCGCGGAGAACGCGAGGACACCACGGAGATAGGCCGGCCAGCGCATCTCCGTGTCGGGGTTGGCGCCGATGGACCTGTATATCCACTTCTCGACCCGGAGGTGCTTCTTCGAGGAGTAGACGCCGGCCATGTAATCGCCGAGCGGACGGTACGCCAGACCCAGCGCCACGACGAGCGCGAGCAGCTGGAGTACGCCGGCGAGGACGGGGCTCATATCGGGCTCAGAACCTCTCCGGGTACAGAAGGGCGAGGACGAGATAGCCCAGCAGGGCGACGGCCACGATCAGACCGACGATGTTCTCGGCAGTCACAGCTTCGCCACCCCCTTGGCGACGAGAGCCACCAGCGCGAAGACCGCGATCGTGGTGACGACGAAGGCCAGATCGGCCACCGTGTGCTCCTAGATGAGGTTCGGATTCTCGGACCTCTTGAGCAAACCCCCGTCCGAAGCCCCCGTGGCCTGCGTTGATGGCTTCCTTACGGGGTAGGCCGCGCCCTTGACGGCGCCCATACGTGCCGCATACGCGCCCCATACACGCGCCGGTGAGCGTGCTCCGTCGCGCGCTCCGCAGGCGCGCTCCTCGGGCATGCAAAAGCCGGTGGGCCGCACCTCCCTCGAAGGGAAGTACGGCCCACCGGCCGAAGCTGTCACGCGCCCCGCGAGGCGGTTCAGCGCACCTCGGTGATCTCGGGCCCGCGCTGGAGCTGGCCCATACCGCCGGAGAACTTCGAGCTCTCCTGGTCCTCCTGCTGCACGCCCTCGGGCACCATCTGGGCGTCGTTGGGGAGCTTGAGGACGATCGGGTCGCGCGGGGCCATCGGGCCCTCGCCACGGACGACCACGGTGTCCCGGAAGATCGTCTCCAGCAGCCCGGCGGCCTGCGGCTGCACGGCGCCCTGGCCGGAGATCACTCCGCGCAGGAACCAGCGCGGCCCGTCGACGCCGACGAAGCGCACCAGCTGCACGCCGTTCGTCCCGTCCGGAAGCTGTACGGGGACCTGTGCCCGCAGCTCCCAGCCCAGCGGGCCCTCGACCTCGTCGATGATCCCGCCCTGCTGGGTGATGCCGGCAGCGATCTCCTCGCGGACCTCGCCCCAGATGCCCTCCTTCTTGGGGGCGGCGAAGGCCTGCAGCTGGATCGCGCTGTCACGCAGCACGACGGTGGCGGCGACGATCGCGTCGCCGGCGACCTCGACGCGCAGCTCCATGCCGTCGACCCCGGGCACGAAGATGCCGCCCAGGTCGACCCGGCCCTCGGCGGGCTGGGAGACCTCGTCGATGTCCCACGGCCCGTCCGGCCGCGGTGCCGGCGGGAGGTTCACCCGGCCCGCTCCGCTCTCGGCGGCGTCGGTGTCGTCGAGCTCGTCGACGACCTGCTCGGCCTCGCGCGCTTCGTCCGCCACGTCCTCGGCGGAACCACTCTTCTTGCGACGTCCGAACACGTCACTGTCCTTCCCGGTCGGGTACGACCGAAGCGTAGCTGTTCCCGCCCTGGGTGATCCCGCCCCTGACGCCGTCAACATCACCCGTGGCATGCCCTCCGGTGGAACCGAAGCCGCCCTCGCCCCGCGCCGAGCCGGGCAGTTCCGACACCTCGTGGAAGCGCACCTTCTCGACCTGCTGGACGACCAGTTGGGCAATCCGGTCGAACCTCTCGAACCGCACGCTCTCGCGCGGGTCGAGATTGATGACGATGACCTTGATCTCTCCACGGTACCCGGCATCAACCGTCCCCGGGGCATTGACAAGGGCGACTCCACAGCGGGCCGCGAGTCCGGACCGCGGATGCACGAACGCGGCGTACCCGTCGGGCAGGGCGATCGACACGCCGGTGGGCAGCATCGCGCGTTCGCCCGGGGCGAGCTCGGCGGCCTCGGTGGTCACCAGATCGACCCCGGCGTCGCCCGGGTGCCCGTATGCCGGAATCGGCACCTCCGGATCGACCCGGCGAAGCAGTACGTCAACGGGACGGCGCATCAGGGGTTCACCTCGAAGGCACGGGCGCGCCTGACCTGGTCCGGGTCGGCCATCGCCGCCTGGATCTCGGCGGGGCGGCCGTTCTCGATGAAGTGGTCGACCTTGACCTCGATGAAGAGGGCCTCCGCGCGGACCGCGACGGGCCCGTCCGGGCCGCCGATCCGGCCGGTCGCCCGGGAGAAGATCTTCCGGCCGTGCACGGCGGTGACCTCGGCGTCCAGGTGCAGCACGGTGTCGACCGGCACGGGCCGCACGAAGTCGGTCTCCAGCCGCCCGGTCACCGCGATCACCCGCAGCAGCCAGTTCAGCGAGCCCAGCGTCTCGTCCAGCGCCGTCGCCAGGACGCCGCCGTGCGCAAGGCCCGGGGCCCCCTGGTGGGCGGCCTTCACCGTGAACTCGGCGGTGACGCTGACACCCTCGCCGGCCCGCGCCTGGAGGTGCAGCCCGTGCGGCTGTCCTTCACCGCAGCCGAAACAGTGTTCGTAGTGCGCGCCGAGGAGCTCGCCGGGGGCCGGGGCGTCGGGATGCCGAACCGGTTTCACCGCGTCGGCCGGTGGCTGAAGAGCCGCAGATGTTCCACTCACAGGCGCAGACCTTACCCGCGCGGACTGCCACGGGTCGCGCCGTGCCAAGCTTGGATTCATGCAGCCTTCCACCCCGCCTTTCGACGAACGCCTGACCGCACCCCGTTCATGGTGGTTCCTCGCCTTCCTGTTGGGGGTCGCCTGCGCCCTGATGTTGCTGCCGCTGGGCACCCTGCCGCTGCTGGCCGGCCTGGTCGGCGGCACCGCGCTGGCCTCGCTGACGGTCAGCTCGTACGGCTCCGCCCGGATCCGGGTGGTGGCGGGCGCCCTGGTCGCCGGTGACGCCCGGATCCCGGTGACGGCACTCGGCGAGGCGGAGGCGCTGGAGGGCGAGGAGGCGCGCGCGTGGCGCACGTACAAGGCGGACACCCGCGCCTTCATGCTGCAGCGCAGCTACATCCAGACGGCGGTGCGGGTGGAGGTCACGGACCCGGAGGACCCGACTCCGTACGTCTACCTGTCGACTCGCGAGCCGCAGGCCCTGGTGGCGGCTCTCACGGCGGTGCGGGCCGCATAGCCGTTCCGTACCTCTGCGGGGCCGCCGGGACAGCCCTCAGTCCTCGATCTCCTTCGGGAGGTCCTTGGGCAGCTTCCGCGGCCGCTCCAGGGGCGGCAGTTCCGGGAGCCGGTCCCAGGGGACCTGAGTCTTGCGCAGGTCCTTCCTGACGCGTTCGGCAAGCTTCTTCGTGTCGCGCCGGTTCATCATCGCGCCGACGGCGGCGCCGACCATGAACGGGATCAGGTTCGGCAGATTGCGCATCATCCGCTTGACGATCTGCTGGCGCAGCTCCCGCTTCATCCGGCCGCCGAGCGCCGTATCGATCGTCGTCGGATGGGTGACGTCGATGCCGCGCTCCTCCGTCCACGACGTGAGGTACGCGGTGCTGCGCTGGGTGAGGCCGCCCGGCGGGCGCAGACCGTAGACCTCGTGCAGTTCGGCCACGAGCTTCATCTCGATCGCGGCCACGCCGGTGATCTCCGCGGCCAGCTCGGTGAACATGGCGGGCGGTACGGGCATCATGGCCGCCGCACCGATACCGGCGCCGACGGTGGCGGTGCCCTTGCACGCGCCCGCGACGAGCTTGTCGGCGAGTTCCTCGGGGCCGAGGCCCGGGAACTGCCTGCGCAGGGTGGCGAGGTCCCGTACAGGGACGCGGGGAGCGGTCTCGACGATCCGGTCGGCGATATGACCGATCGCCGTCCTGGCGCTCTCCCCGCCCTTGCGTACACCCCGTTTGACTGATTGCAGACGGCCTGCCCCGGTCACGGGCTCGGTCCTGCCGGTCTGCTCGGCCCCGTCGGCCGCACCGGCTGCTGGTACTGACCGTCCTGTCTCCGCAGCGATTGCGGCTTCCACTGCTTCGAGCGAGGCCGAACGGCCTCGCTCGTCGTCAGATACGCCCGCGGAGGGTGGCAGGGCGGACCGCTCGGCAAAGGCTGCTACGCCTTCTGCCGGGCCTGTACCGCCCTGATTCGCCTCCGACGGCTTGTGTTGCAAGCGCCGCTTCCGGAACGGTGTGTCGCCTGCCACGCCCGACCGGACCTAGTCGCAGTCGCGGCAGATCGGCTGACCGTTCTTCTCGCGGGCCAGCTGGCTGCGGTGGTGCACGAGGAAGCAGCTCATGCAGGTGAACTCGTCGGCCTGCTTCGGCAGGACCCTGACGGCGAGTTCCTCATTGGACAGGTCCGCTCCGGGGAGCTCCAGTCCTTCTGCCGCGTCGAACTCGTCGACGTCGACGGCGGACGCCGTCTTGTCGCTCCGACGGGCCTTGAGTTCCTCAAGGCTGTCCTGGTCGACGTCGTCATCGGTCTTGCGTGGGGTGTCGTAATCCGTTGCCATGTGTCGCTCTCCCCCTCTGGGTGTCTGCGGTGTCTCAGCGCACGTAACGCGTGAGAGGCCGGACTTGTGCCCGACCCGAGGCGGAGATTTTGCCTCACATCAAGGTCTGTTACTCAATCGACACCCGAGCGGACCTCTCCTGAGTGGTCGGCTTGGGTGGCGAAGGGGACCGTACACGGTCCGAATGTCGCGCTTCACGGGCGCCACCCCGTGTACTTCCCGTGATATCGGCCCCCGAAAACCCCGACTTTTGCCGGATTTTGGGTAGGAGGCCTGGTCACGGAGCGTGGAGCGCACGAAATTCGCTCCTGTGATCGATCACACACGGATCCTGCGGGCACGGGTCCCGAAAATTCCGCTCAAAGCGAACGAAGTAATCCCTGTGCGTGTCGCTCGACCCAGCCTCTCAGACCGGCAGGGTGACGCGCATCACGAGACCACCACCCTCACGGGGTTCCGCGATGATACGGCCGCCGTGAGCACGCGCCACGGACCGCGCGATCGACAGGCCGAGCCCGACCCCCTTGTCGCTGCCCGTTCGCTCCGTACGGAGCCGTCTGAAGGGCTCGAAGAGGTTGTCGATCTCGTACGCCGGCACCACGGGACCGGTGTTCGAGACAACCAGCAGCGCCTGGCCGGGCTGCAGCTCGGTGGTGACCTCCACCCAGCCCTCCTCCCGGACGTTGTAGCGCACGGCGTTCTGTACGAGGTTCAGCGCGATCCGCTCCAGCAGGACACCGTTGCCCTGGACGACGGCGGGCACGATCTCCTCACGGATCTCCACGCCCTTCTGCTCGGCCTCGGCCCGGGTCTGGTCGAGCGCGCGCGTGGCGACCTCCGCGAGGTCGACCGGCTTGCGCTCGATGATCTGGTTGTCGCTGCGGGCGAGCAGCAACAGCCCCTCGACCAGCTGCTCGCTGCGCTCGTTGGTGGCCAGCAGGGTCTTGCCGAGCTGCTGGAGCTCCGGCGGAGCCTCCGGGTCGGAGAGATGGACCTCCAGCAGTGTGCGATTGATCGCGAGCGGGGTACGCAGCTCGTGCGAGGCGTTCCCGACGAACCGCTGCTGCGCGGTGAAGGCCCGCTCCAGCCGGTCGAGCATGTCGTCGAAGGTGTCGGCGAGCTCCTTGAGCTCGTCGTCGGGACCGTCCAGCTCGATCCGCCGGGACAGGTCCGTCCCGGCCACCCGGCGGGCGGTGCGGGTGATGCGGCCCAGCGGCGAGAGCACCCGGCCCGCCATGGCGTAGCCGAAGGCGAAGGCGATGACGCTCAGACCGACAAGGGCCAGCAGCGAACGGTTCAGGAGCGTGTCGAGCGCCTGCTGGCGCTGATGGTTGACACACGTGTTCATGGCCGCGTTGACGGCAGCCGGTGACGACCCCTCTCCCGAGAGGTTGCACAGATCGCTGGAGACCTGGCCGCTGACGACCTTGAACGGCAGCTCACTGCCCACGTGCAGGGCCTGTGCGGCCAGCATGTAGATGATCGAGAGCAGCAGGATGCCGGCGATCAGGAACATCCCGCCGTACAGAAGCGTGAGCCGTATCCGGATGGTCGGGCGCAGCCAGGGGTACGGGGGCTCCAGCTGTTTGGGGTCCCAAGTGGGTTTCGGGGGCGCTGTCGGGGGCGCCGGAACGGCGGACACCGGGCCTCAGATCCGATAACCGGAGCCGGGGACGGTGACGATGACCGGTGGCTCCCCGAGTTTGCGGCGCAGGGTCATGACCGTCACCCGGACCACATTGGTGAACGGGTCGGTGTTCTCGTCCCAGGCCTTCTCCAGCAGCTGCTCCGCGGAGACGACCGCACCCTCGCTGCGCATCAGGACCTCCAGCACCGCGAACTCCTTCGGCGCGAGCTGGATCTCCTGCGCGTCGCGGAAGACCTCGCGGCGGTTGGGGTCCAGCTTGATGCCGGCGCGCTCCAGGACGGGCGGCAGCGCCACCGTCGTGCGGCGCCCCAGGGCCCGTACCCGCGCGGTCAGCTCGCTGAAGGCGAACGGCTTGGGCAGGTAGTCGTCGGCGCCGAGCTCCAGGCCCTCCACCCTGTCGCTGACGTCCCCGGAGGCGGTGAGCATGAGCACCCGGGTCGGCATGCCCAGCTCGACGATCCGGCGGCAGACGTCGTCGCCGTGCACCAGGGGGAGGTCCCGGTCCAGCACCACGACGTCGTAGTCGTTGACCTCGATGCGCTCCAGGGCCGCCGCGCCGTCGTACACGACGTCGACCGCCATGGCCTCCCGGCGCAGTCCGGTGGCCACCGCATCGGCGAGCAGCTGCTCGTCCTCCACGACGAGTACACGCACGGCGCTGTCCTTCCTTAGAAACTTCAGAACGTCCGAATGAGCCCACGGACCGTGATCGGACCGGCTCAGAAGCACTGTCTGTGCGGCACCATCCTGCCCGCAACGCGTATAAACCGGCGGTAAGGCGGCGCGGTGCGACCTGCGGCTTCCGGGAATTCACCGGATTTCCGGGCCAGTTGAGGTTTCTCTGAGCCAGGGCCTGGGGAGGACGAATTCACACCCGCGATCACGCCATGCATGTGGCGCGCCACGGCCGCTCCGTCCCCGGAGAGTGCGTGATCACCCGCCCTACCGCCCCTGGCGGAGGGAAACCCGGGCACACCCCCGTGCCACCGACCCACGATGAGGGGGCGCACCATGGACGCTTTCACCGCAGGTCTGCTGCAGAGAATCAAGACCACCGAGTCCGACCTCACCAGGGCCCTCGAGACGGGCGACGACTTCCTCGCGGACGTCGAGCAGGGAGAGCTGGACGACCTGCGCCGCCTCGCCGCCGAGCACGGTGTCGAAGTCGGCGTCACGCCCGTCTGAGCAGTCGGCAGAGGCCCCCCGGCGTCTCCATGACGCCGGGGGCCCTGTGCTGTCCGTGAACGCCCGCCACGGCGCACACCAGGCGCTTTGCGGGCGGGTGCGTCAGTCGTGCCAGGCGCCCAGGTCCTCCAGGAGGGCCTGCAGGGGCTCGAAGACACCCGGTGACGCGGCGACCGTCAGGTCGCCGTCGGCGGGCAGTCCGGGCCGCCCGCCGGTGCGGGCGCCGGCCTCCCGGGCGATCAGGTCACCCGCGGCAAGGTCCCAGGGGTGGAGCCCGCGCTCGTAGTAGCCGTCCAGCCGGCCCGCGGCGACATCGCAGAGATCGACGGCGGCGGAGCCGCTGCGCCGGATGTCGCGGAGCTTCGGGATCAGCTGCTGGGCGACGTCCGCCTGGTGCGTACGGACGGCGGTGACGTAGTTGAAGCCGGTCGAGACCAGCGCCTGGTCGAGCGGCGGTGCGGGCCGGGTGCGCAGCGCGGCGCCGTCGCCGTACGCACCGCCCTTTGCGTACGCACCGCCGCCGAGGACCGCGTGGTACGTCTCACAGCGCATCGGGGCCTCCACCACCCCCACGACACGCTCGCCGTCCCGTTCCGCTGCGATGGAGACGGCCCAGGTCGGCAGCCCGTAGAGGTAGTTCACCGTGCCGTCGAGCGGATCGATGACCCAGCGGATGCCGCTGCTGCCCGCGGAGCTGGCACCCTCCTCGCCGAGGAAGCCGTCCTGGGGGCGGCGCTCGGCGAGGAAGCCGGTGATCAGCTTCTCGGCGGCGATGTCCATCTCGGTGACGACGTCGATGGGGCTGGACTTGGTCGCGGCCACCCCGAGATCGGCGGGGCGGCCGTCGCGGAGCAGCGCACCGGCGCGCCGGGCGGCCTCCAGGGCGAGACCGAGCAGTTCGGACAGGACGGGGTCGGCCACAGAGGGCACAGGGGGCACAGGGATCACAGAGGTACAACGCTCCTAGGCGAAGGGACTGTCGGCGCCCGCCGCGGCGGGCTTGAGGGCACGGGCCGGGCAGCAGCCGACGGGGCAGAGATCGTGGCTCGGGCCGAGCGCCCCGAGCGCGCACCGCTCCACCGTGCGTCCCAGTTCGGTGGCGGCGCGCTCCAGGACCAGCTCGCGCACGGCCCCGGCGAACCGCGGATCCGCACCGACCGTCGCGGACCGCCGCACCGGCAGACCGAGCTCGGCGGCCTTCGCGGTGGCCTCGGTGTCGAGGTCGTACAGGACCTCCATGTGGTCCGAGACGAAGCCGATGGGGGCCATCACCACAGCGGGCACGCCCGCCCCGTGGAGCGCCTCCAGGTGGTCGCAGATGTCGGGCTCCAGCCAGGGGATGTGCGGGGCGCCGCTGCGCGACTGGTAGACGAGCTGCCAGGGATACGTGACACCGGTCTCCTCGCGCACCGCGTCGACGATCATCCGGGCGACGTCGAGATGCTCGGCGACATACGCGCCACCGTCGCCGTGCGCCTCCTCGGGGCCGGAGGTGTCGGCGGCGGAGACGGGGATGGAGTGTGTGGTGAAGGCGAGGTGCGCCCCGACCCTGGCCCCTTCGGGAAGCTCGGCCAGGGACGCGAGGACACCGTCCACCATGGGCCGGACGAAGCCCGGATGGTTGAAGTAGTGCCGGAGCTTGTCCACGCGCGGCACCGGCAGCCCCTCGGCCTCCAGCACGGCCAGCGACTCGGCGAGGTTCTCGCGGTACTGGCGGCAGCCGGAGTACGAGGCGTAGGCGCTGGTGGCGAGGACGGCGATGCGGCGGTGCCCGTCGGCCACCATCTCGCGCAGGGTGTCGGTGAGGTAGGGCGCCCAGTTGCGGTTGCCCCAGTACACCGGCAGATCGAGTCCGTGGTCCGCGAAGTCCTTGCGCAGGGCATCCAGCAGGGCCCTGTTCTGGGCGTTGATCGGGCTGACGCCGCCGAACAGGAAGTAGTGCTTCCCGACCTCCTTCAGCCGCTCCTCGGGGATGCCGCGGCCGCGGGTCACGTTCGCCAGGAACGGGACCACATCGTCCGGGCCCTCGGGTCCGCCGAAGGAGAGCAGCAACAGGGCGTCGTAAGGAGCGGGAGCGCGCAGATCGGACATGGGACCGATCCTGCCACCCGCCTCCGACAGCGCTCCAACCGACATCCACCGGCGTGCCCGTGACCGGGCGTCGGCCCCGGTTCCGGTCGCCGTGCGCCGCCCGTAAGCTGTGTCGGCCACCTTCACGCATGACACACATCTCTGACACCCCGTGCGACCTCGCTGTACCGGAGCCCTCCTTGCCCAGTCCCTACCGCGCGATCTTCGCCGCCCCCGGCACCAAGGGGTTCTCGGCGGCCGGATTCCTCGGCCGGATGCCGCTGTCCATGATGGGCATCGGTGTGGTGACCATGGTGTCCCAGATCACCGGCCGTTACGGTCTCGCGGGCGCGCTCTCCGCGACGCTGGCGATGTCGGCGGCGGTGCTGGGACCGCAGGTCTCCCGGCTGGTCGACCGGCACGGGCAGCGCCGGATCCTGCGCCCCGTCACCCTCGTCGCGCTGGCGGCGGTGGCCGGGCTGCTGATCTCCGCGCAGCAGCGGCTGCCGGACTGGACCCTCTTCGTGTTCGCCGCCGGTGCCGGCTGCGTGCCCAGTGTGGGGTCGATGATCCGGGCCCGCTGGGCGGAGATCTACCGGGGCTCGCCGCAGCAGTTGCACACGGCGTACTCGTGGGAGTCGATCGTCGACGAGGTGTGCTTCATCTTCGGGCCGATCATCTCGATCGGTCTGTCCACTGCCTGGTTCCCGGAGGCGGGTCCACTGCTCGCCGCCGGGTTCCTGCTGGTCGGCGTCGTCTGGCTGACCGCCCAGCGCGCCACCGAGCCGGTCCCGCATCCGCGCGAGCAGCACACGGACGGCTCGGCGCTGCGCTCCCCCGGTCTCCAGGTGCTCGTGGGCACCTTCGTGGCGACCGGCGCGATCTTCGGTGCGGTCGATGTGGTGACGGTGGCCTTCGCCGAGGACCAGGGGCACAAGGCCGCGGCGAGCCTGGTGCTGGCCGTGTACGCGCTGGGGTCCTGCCTCGCCGGAGCCGTCTTCGGACTGCTCCGTCCCAAGGGGAGGGCGTCCACCAGGTGGCTGGTGGGGGTGTGCGCCATGGCCGTGAGTATGATCCCCCTCCAACTGGCCGGGAGCCTGCCGTTCCTGGCCGTGGCGCTCTTTGTCGCGGGTCTCGCCATCGCACCGACGATGGTCACCACCATGGCCCTCGTCGAGCAGCACGTACCGCGCACCAAGCTGACCGAGGGCATGACCTGGACCAGTACCGGGCTCGCGGTCGGCGTGGCGCTCGGCTCCTCGGCCGCCGGCTGGGTCGTCGACGCGTCCGGGGCGAAGGCGGGGTACGCGGTGCCCACCGTGGCGGGAGCGCTCGCGGCCGCGGTGGCGTTCCTGGGGTATCGCCGGCTGGCCAAGCCGGTTCCTACGGGAAGGCGCGGGGAAGATGACCGACACCTACGCACGGACGACGACGAGCGCGTGGCGTAACTGGGCGGGGAATGTAACCGCGCGTCCGGCACGGGCCGTCTCCCCCGCCTCCGTGGACGAGCTCGCCGAGGCGCTGCGCCGGGCGTCCGAGGACGGCCTGAAGGTGAAGCCGGTCGGCACCGGCCACTCCTTCACCGCGACCGCCGCCACCGACGGCCTGTTGATCCGCCCCGATCTGCTCACCGGCATCCGCGAGATCGACCGCACGGCGATGACGGTGACCGTCGAGGCCGGCACCCCACTGAAGCGGCTCAACGTCGCGCTCGCCCGGGAGGGCCTGTCGCTCACCAACATGGGCGACATCATGGAGCAGACCGTCGCCGGGGCCACCTCGACCGGCACCCACGGCACCGGCCGCGACTCGGCATCCATATCCGCCCAGATCCGCGCCCTCGAACTGGTCACGGCGGACGGCACGGTGCTGACCTGCTCCGAGAAGGAGAACGCCGACATCTTCGCCGTCGCCCGGATCGGGCTCGGCGCACTCGGTGTCATCACGGCGATCACGTTCGCCGTGGAGCCGGTCTTCCTGCTGACGGCCCGCGAGGAGCCGATGACCTTCGACAAGGTCACGGCCGACTTCGACGAACTGGTCGCCGAGAACGAGCACTTCGAGTTCTACTGGTTCCCGCACACCGGCAACTGCAACACCAAGCGCAACAACCGCAGCGCGGGCCCCGCCGCTCCGCCCGGAAAGGTCAGCGGCTGGATCGAGGACGAGCTTCTCTCCAACGGGATCTTCCAGGTGGCCTGTTCGCTCGGCCGGGCGGTCCCCGCCACCATCCCGTCGATCGCCAAGATCTCCAGCCGTGCCCTGTCGGCCCGTACGTACACCGACATCCCCTACAAGATCTTCACCAGCCCGCGCCGGGTCCGCTTCGTCGAGATGGAGTACGCCCTGCCGCGCGAGGCCGCGACGGAGGCGCTGCGCGAGGTCAGGGCGATGGTCGACCGCTCGCCCTTGCGGATCAGCTTCCCGGTGGAGGTCCGCACGGCCCCCGCGGACGACATCGCGCTCTCCACGGCCTCGGGCCGGGAGAGCGCGTACATCGCCGTCCATCTGTACAGGGGCACGCCCTACCAGGCGTACTTCACCGCGGTCGAGCGGATCATGACCGCGCACGGCGGCCGCCCGCACTGGGGCAAGGTCAACACCCGCGATGCGGAGTACCTGGCCGGGGTGTACCCACGGTTCGGCGAGTTCACCGCCGTGCGCGACCGGCTGGACCCGGGCCGGCTCTTCGCCAACGACTACCTGCGCCGGGTCCTGGGCGACTGACCGCCGCGGCGGCCGGTCACCGGCCGGTGCCCGTGCCGGTCGTGGCCGGTGCCTCCTGCCCCGGGGCGATGCCCGCACCGGTGGGGTCCGGGGCGACGCTGCTGGAGTCGCCGGACGCCGCCGGAGTGGGCGTGGGAGCCGGGGCCGTCGGACCGCCGCCCGAGTTCGACGGTGTGGGCGTGGGCGTGGGCTCGGCTGTGGACCGGTCGCCCTGGCCGGTGGCGGGACTCGGGCTCTGCCCGCCCTGCGAGTCCGCGCCCGGCGTCCCGCCGCTCTCCTGGCCGGGCGTCCGCCCCTGTTCCGGGCCGGTACTGACGGACGGTGCCGGGTCGGCGGGCTCCGATCCCCGCTCCCCGCCGCGTACGACGGATCCCACGGTCGTTCCCTGACCACCGCTCAGATCGCCGCCGGAGACGAGCTCGTACGTGGTGATCCCGGCCATCGAAACCGCGAAGACCGCCGCCGCCCCGACGGCCGATCGCTTCCAGCCGCGGATGCGGGTGCCGTGGGTGGTCGACGCGGAGAACTCCTCGTCCGGGGCCGCGCCGTGCGGCGCCGGACCCCGGGCCCCTTCCCCGGCGCGTGGCTCGAACAGCCGGGTCCTGTCCGTGTCGAGAGACGTGAGCAGCTGGGTCCTGTCCGTGTCGAGGGGCTTCAGCAGCTGGGTCTCGTGATCGGCGAGCGGCTTCAGCAGCTGCGTACGGTCCGGGTCGGACGCCACCGTGCGCAGCACCGCCGTTGCGTCCGCGGATCCGTCGGGCGACCGGTGGGCCGCCCATGTCTCGCGCTCCGCCACGTCGCGTGCCGCGCGTACCTCCTGCGGATCCGGCGCGCCGTACGCGTCCCGCATCTCACGCGTTCCGCGGGTCTCCCGGCCCGTGAACTTCGCCTGGACCGTGACCTCACGGATCTGCTCGCCCGTGCGACGGAAGAAGTGCTGGAAGACCGAGCCGCCGCAGGTGGCGACGATGCTCATCACTCCGGCGCCGAGAATCGTTCCGTACACGCCCAGTTGCGAGGCCGCCACTGCCGCCGCGACCGCTGCCACTGCACTGCCGGCAACCTGCGGCAGGCTCAGATCGATACGCCTCTCTCTGGGTTCTGTGTCACTTTCCGGCTTCTGCACCATTTCCAGCCCTTGATTGACATCTCTCCCACCATGCAACAGGAAGGGACAATCGGGCGAAGTGAATAGTTCCACTTCAGGTGATTCTGTGAAGCAGGACACGCATCATGGGCATTTCGCGGCCAGTTGGGTAGGTGGACACCCGCATCCGCCGAGAACTTCGGCGGCGCGCCGGTCCACCCACGTGGCCCGAATGGAGTACTGTGACGAGCCCTGGGCCGAACTCCCACGTGGGGTCCGGGACCTTCGGGACGGGGCCGAAGGAGGCACTCGATCCGGCGGCGCCGCGGCATCGCACGGGGGCCAGCTACGCCGGGTGACATTTGGTCACTCAGTGTTGCACAAAGGTCACCGTGTCATACCGGCGATCAAGGGCTCACGCCCGACACGCCGGGCAACACGGCAATGTTGTGGCAGGCTGCACCCGGGCAGGCCACACTCGACTAGCGGAAGCAGCGACGCACGTGACGTCGGCAGGCACCACCCGGGAGGTCCCCATGCCCGAACTGCGTGTCGTGGCCGTCTCCAACGACGGCACACGACTGGTGCTCAAGGCTGCGGACAGCACGGAGTACACGCTTCCGATCGACGAGCGGCTGCGCGCCGCTGTGCGCAACGACCGCGCGCGGCTCGGCCAGATCGAGATCGAGGTGGAGAGCCATCTCCGCCCCCGCGACATCCAGGCCCGGATACGAGCCGGTGCCTCCGCGGAGGAGGTCGCTCAGTTCGCCGGGATTCCGGTCGACCGTGTCCGTCGCTTCGAGGGCCCCGTCCTCGCGGAGCGCGCCTTCATGGCCGAGCGGGCCCGGAAGACTCCCGTGCGCCGTCCCGGCGAGAACACCGGCCCCCAGCTCGGCGAGGCGGTGCAGGAGCGCCTCCTGCTGCGCGGCGCCGACAAGGAAACCGTCCAGTGGGACTCCTGGCGTCGTGACGACGGCACCTGGGAAGTCCTGCTGGTGTACCGGGTCGCGGGCGAGCCGCACTCGGCGAGCTGGACGTACGACGCGCCGCGACGGCTGGTCCAGGCCGTGGACGACGAGGCGCGTTCCCTGATCGGCGAGACCGACGATGTCGCCGCGCCCGAGCCGAGCTTCCCGTTCGTGCCCCGGATCGCCCGGCTGCCGCGCGACCGGCCGCTGGACCGTGCGCTCGACCGTCAGATGGAACGGCCCGCTCCGCCGCCTCCGCCCGAGCCGGAGGAGCACATCGTCGGAGTCTCGTCCGGTGAGCGTGACTCACTGACCAGCCTGCTGGAGGCCGTACCGAGCTTCCGTGGCGACATGGTGGTGCCGGAGCGGCCCGAGCCGCCGCCGACCGAGCCCGCCGCACAGGAGCCGGAGGCCGACGAGCCGCCGGCCGCGGCAGCTTCAGCGGGCGCCGGTTCCGCTTATGCGGATGTGCTGATGCCGCGCGCGGTGGCCGGTCACCGCGACCGGTTGACCGGGACGACGGACCGCCAGGCGGAGGCGGACGGTGTCCGTCCGGGCCGCCGGGCCGCGGTGCCGAGCTGGGACGAGATCGTCTTCGGCACCCGCCGCAAGAAGCAGGACTGACCCGGGTGACCGTGGCATGACGAGGGCCCGTACGCCGCTGCGTACGGGCCCTCGTGCGGTCTGCTTCCGGAACCGAAGGCGGCAGTTCCGGATGGCGCCGCTACTGCGGGTCGGGGCCCGTGGCCACCGGCCGGGACTCGTCGGCGGACCACTCGGACCAGGAGCCCGCGTACAGCGCGGCGGGGATTCCCGCGACGGCCAGGGCCAGCACCTCGTGCGCGCCGGAGACCCCGGAGCCGCAGTAGACGCCGACTTCCGGCGCCCCGTCCGTGCCGAGCTCCTTGAAGCGGGCGGCCAGCGCCTCCGCGGGCAGGAACCGCCCGTCACCACCCGTATTCTCGGACGTCGGGGCCGAGACCGCTCCGGGGATGTGACCGCCGACCCGGTCGATCGGCTCCACGTCGCCGCGGTAGCGCTCCGCGGCCCGCGCGTCGAGCAGCAGTCCGGAGCGGGCCAGGGCCGCCGCGCCTTCCGCGTCCAGCAGGGGCAGCGCACCCGGTTCAGGCCTGAAGTCGCCCTCGGCCGGGGTGGGCGACTCGGTGGAGAGCTCGCCGTCCCAGGCGGCGAGACCGCCGTCCAACACGCGGACGTCCGGGTGGCCCGTCCAGCGCAGCAGCCACCAGGCGCGTGCCGCGGCCCAGCCCTGACCGCCGTCGTACACCACGACCGGAGTGTGACGGGAGACTCCGGCGCGGCGCATCACGGCGCCGAATTCCTCGGGGTCGGGCAGTGGATGGCGGCCGCCGCTGCCTGGCGGACCGGCGAGTTCCGCGTCCAGATCGACAAAGACCGCACCGGGGATGTGCCCGGCCTCGTAGTCGGGACGGCCGTGCGGTCCACCGAGCTGCCAACGCACGTCCAGGAGCACCGGCGGACGTGGCCCCGCCGACTCGCTCGCATATTCGAATGCGGAGATGATGGGCTTCATGGGTGCCATCCTCGCGCAACAGCCTGCTCACCTGTACCAACATTGAAACGGACGTACCGCATCAAAACGGACTTCCTCTGTCGAGATCCGGGAACATGCGGCGCGGCCGGGGCGCATCGCGCGCCGGGTGGTGCAAGCATCTGCACGGGGCGTACACATCCCGCACCGCCGGTCGGCGCGTCGGCCCCGTTCCCCCCGTACGGCCACCACGATGGTCCGAGGAGAGAGTGACGATGACCGAGGCTGCCGTTCGGCGCACACCCGGAACACCTTGCTGGGTGAGCCTGATGGTGCACGGCCTGTCCACGACCCAGAAGTTCTACGCCGAGCTGTTCGGCTGGGAGTTCGGGCCCGGCCCGCAGCAGCTGGGCCCGTACGTGCGGGCACTGATCGACGGGAAAGAGGTCGCGGGCATCGGGCAGCTGCCGCCGGAACGGCACCTGCCGGTCGCCTGGACGACCTATCTGGCCACCGACGACGCCGACGTCACGGCGGAGACGATCCGGTCCTGCGGCGGCACCGTCGCCGTGGGACCGCTGGACGCCGGCGAGGCCGGACGGCTCGCCATCGCCTCCGACCCCAGCGGTGCGGTCTTCGGGATCTGGCAGGCCGCCGCGCACCTCGGTACGGCGCTGGCGCGGGTCCCCGGCACCCCGGTCTGGAACGAGCTGGTGACCCGCGAAACCTCGACGGTCGCCAAGTTCTACCAGGCGGTCTTCGGCTACGACGTCGAGGCGGTGGTCTCGGCCGACTTCGACTACCAGACCCTGCACCTGAGCGGCCGCCCGGTGGCCTCGCTGCACGGCGTCGGCCGCGCCCTGCCGCGCGACCGGGGTCCGCACTGGATGACGTACTTCGAGGTCGTCGACACCGACGAGGCAGCCGCGCGGGTGGTGGACCTCGGGGGGCACGTACTGCAGCCCCCGCGTGACGGGTCGAGCGGGCGCGTGGCGACGGTCGCGGACCCGGAGGGCGCCGCCTTCACGATCGTACGGTCGGAGGATCGGTGACCCCCTGCGCCGCGGGCTACCGGGTCCGCCGGGTCGCCTGAGCCCCTTCCGTACGCGCGGTCCCGCCACCGGTCCCCACCGGCGAGCGCCGGTTCGATGCGCAGCAGGACGTTCGGCCACCCGTCGCCCATGCCGTCCCTCAAGCGCGCGAAGACACGGCCTGGAAGGGGAGCTCCGCGCGTCCGGCGGCGGCTCAGCCGGACGTCACCGGAAGGACGTCCGGCGACAGCGCGCCCGCACGGGCCGTCGCACTGGTCATCCTGCGCTGGTGGTGCCGCCTGCACAGCACCTCGTAACCGACCTCGTCCGCCTGCTGGTTGACGTCCCCCACCACGACCTGGGCCCCTTCGACGACCATCTCGCCGCCCACCGTGCGGGCGTTGTGCGTCGCCCGTGCGCCGCACCAGCACAGCGCCTCGACCTGAAGGGTCTCGACCCGGTCGGCCAGTTCGATGAGGCGCTGGGACCCGGGGAACAGCTTCGTCCGGAAATCGGTGGTGATACCGAACGCGAAGACGTCCAGGCCCAGGTCGTCGACGATCCGGGCGAGCTGGTCGATCTGTACGGGGGCGAGGAACTGGGCCTCGTCCACGATCACGTAGTCCGCCCGGCCGCCACGGGTGACGTGGTCGACGAGATGGGCGTACACATCCATGCCCTCATCGGCCTCGACGGCCTCCGTGACGAGCCCCAGCCGCGAGGAGAGCTTGCCCTCGCCCGCCCGGTCGTCCCGGGTGAAGATGACGCCCTGCAGCCCGCGCGCCGACCGGTTGTGGCCGATCTGCAGCGCCAGCGTGCTCTTTCCGCAGTCCATCGTTCCGGAGAAGAACACAAGCTCGGGCATGACGGGGTGAACACCTTTCGGTTCAGGGGGGCAAGAGGAGAAAAACGGGTTACGAGCGTACTTCGAGGAGCGGGACGAGCTGCTCGACGGGGGTCATCGAGCCGTGCATGCCCACCATCGCCGATTCGTGCGGCTCCTGGACGGACGCGGTGACCACCACGTCGTCGCGGGCGGCCGCCACCACATCGCCGATCCTGCCGTACACCCGCTCGTCGACCTGCGGACCGAACCAGCCGGCCGCGATCGCCTCGTCCCGGCTCGCCACCCAGAACTGCTCGCCGAGCACTTCCTGCCAGACAGTCAGCACATCGGCCTCGGCGCCGGGGACCGCGTACACATGGCGGGCCCGGCCCTCGCCGCCGAGCAGGGCGACGCCCGCGCGCAGCTCCCAGTCCTCGTCGAAGTCGATCCGGGACTGTTCGTCGAACGGGATGTCGATCATGCCGTGGTCGGCGGTGATGTACAGCGCCGAGCGGGGCGGGAGCTGCTCGGCAAGGCGCTGCACGAGACCGTCGACGTACATCAGCTGGCCGCGCCAGGCATCGGAGTCGACGCCGAACCGATGCCCCTTGCCGTCGACCTCGCTGTAGTAGGTGTAGACGAGCGACCGGTCACCGGCGGCGAGCCGGTCCGCGGCCAGGTCCATCCGCTCCTCGCCGGAGAGCCTGCCGTGGAACGTGCCGCCGCTCAGCGCGACCTCGGTGAGCGGGGTGTGCTGGAAGGTCGGGGCGGAGACCTGCGCGGTCGCCACACCGGCCTCGTCGGCGAGCCGGAAGACGGTGGGGTACGGCTGCCAGACCGCCGGCGAGGTCCAGGGCTTCCAGCGGAGCTGGTTCATCAGCTCGCCGGTCTCCGGATTACGGGCGGTGTAGCCGGGAAGACCGTGTGCGCCGGGCGGCAGCCCCGTACCGACCGAGGCGAGCGAGGTCGCGGTGGTGGCCGGGAAGCCCGCCGTGAGGGGACGGCCCGTGCCCCCGCGAGAGGTGGGGAGCAGGGAGTACAGATACGGCGCCTCGTCCGGATGGGCCTTGATCTGCTCCCAGCCGAGTCCGTCGATCAGGAAGACGCAGTTCCGGTCCGCGGGGCTGAGCTCCGGGATCGCCGCCGTGAAACCGGGCACACCCTGTCCGGCGACGAGCGTCGGCAGCAGATCGGCAAGCGAACCGCTGCCGTACGCGGGGACGGGGGCGGTGTCGAGAGGGAGCAGAACGGGGTCCTGCCAGGCCGGCTGGGCCATCAGCGACCGTTGGCCGCGGTCGCGGCCGTCGCCTCGGAGAGCGACTGGGCGAAGGCAAGGGTCTGCCGCACCGTGTCCGGGCCGTCACCGGCCTCGCTGACACGCAGGCTCAGATCGTCGGCGGTGGAGCTGCCGGTGTAGCCGTGGTCCGCCTCGCAGTTGGGGTCGCCGCAGGCGGCGGGCTCCAGGTCGATGCGGGAGACCGCGCCCCAGCCGATGGTCAGGACGACCTCGCGGGGCAGTGTGCCCGGGACGTACTTCTCCGGGTCGGCCACAACGCGGCTGACCACCACCGACGAGATCCGGTCCAGCTTGACGGACTCGGTGGAGGTGGTGGCGTACGGCGACGGGGAACTGGTGTCCGCGTTCTGCTCGTCGGTGTGGCTGACGATGAAGCGGTTGTCCGTCAGGACCAGGACCGTGACGTGCCTGCGCACCTCGTTGGAGTCGAAGGTCGTCTCCTGGTGCACCAGGTACGAGGCGACCGGCTCACCGCCGACGGCGGCCTCCACCGCCTCGGCCACAAGGGCCGGGTAGTAGCCGCTGCGCTCGATCGCCGCGCGCAGCCCCTGGGTCGTCGTACCGGTCTTCGCCATACGGACCATCCTACGGGGGGCGGATGACTGCCGGGGACGCTGTGGACGGGGCCTGCGGCAGATCGTCCGTGGATTCAGTAGTTGGGCAGGCGACGGGGGCCCAGGTCGGTACGGGCCGGTGGCGGCGACAGCCGGACGGCAGCGCCGAGGACGGTCAGCCCCTGCGTGGCGACCACGACCGGTTCCAGTGCGACGGAGACCACCTCGGGATGGTCGTCGACCAGCCGGGACACCCTCAGCAGCAGTTCCTCGAGCGCCGCGGTGTCGACGGGCGCCGCACCCCGCCAGCCGAAGAGGACCGGGGCCGCCCGGATGGACCGGATCAGTTCGGCGGCGTCGCGGTCGGTGGCCGGCACGAGGCGGTGGGCGGTGTCCCCGAGAAGTTCGGAGGGCGCTCCCGCGAGACCGAAGGAGAGGACGGCGCCCGCCGCCGGGTCGATCGTGGCCCGTACGACGGTGTCCACGCCGCGCGGTGCCATGGACTGGACGACCGGCTGCAGCTCGGCGGGCTTGCCGAGCAGGTCGGTCAGCTCGCCGTAGGCCCGGCGCAGCGCGGTCTCGTTGGCGAGATCGAGCCGGACGCCACCGAGGTCGGCGCGGTGGCGCAGATGAGGTGCGGTGGTCTTGAGCGCCACCGGATAGCCGAGCCGAGCAGCCGCGGCGACGGCGGCGTCCGGGTCGGGGGCGGGGAGCGTCGGCCGTACGGAGATGCCGTAGCGGCCCAGGAGTTCGCGCGCCTCCTCGTGGCTGAGCTGACGGCCCCGGGGATCGGGGTCGGGCCCGAGGAGTGCGTCGATACGGTCGGCGGCGCCGGCCTCGTCGATGGTGTCGTCGAGGAACTCGGGCACCTTGCCGGGCACAGCGGCCTGCCGCCGCCACTGCGCATACTTCACCGCCTCGGCGAGGGCACGGACGGCACGCTCGGCGGCGGGGTAGGCGGGGATGCGGCCGGTGGAGGGAGCGGACGGCGTGGGGACACCGGAGCCGGGGGCGTGGGGCCGAGCCGGGGGATTCGGCGGAGCTGAGGTGGCCGGGGTGCCGGTGATGCCCGGCGTGGCCGAAGCGCCTGTGGTGCTCGTGACGCTCGGGGTGCCGTTGCCGTCCGCCGCGGCGGAAGCACCCGGGGCAGCCGTCGCGGCCACCCGCGGCGCCGCGACCGTGCTGCTGGCGACCGCGAGCGCCTCCGCCAGGCCGCCGATCTCCACGTGGACCACGGCCACCGGCTTGGCCGGCCCCGTGGCCGCCGCCGTGCGCAGCGCGGCGGCCAGTACCTCGCCGTCGCCCTTTTCCGCCTGGCCGTTCTCCCCGACCCACGGGATCGCCGTCACGATCACCGCGTCGCAGCCCCGGTCGGCGAGTGCCTCCGCCAGCGCATCCCGGAAGTCCTGCGGGGTGGCCGCGGTGGTGAGGTCGCGGGGCGGGCGCGGGCGCAGCCCCTCGGCCAGGCAGGCGTCGTACGTGAGGAGGCCCAGAGACTCGGAGTTGCCGAGGATCGCGACCCGGGGACCCGCCGGGAGCGGCTGGTCGGCGAGGAGCAGACCCGCGTCGACCATCTCCGTCACCGTGTCGACGCGGATCACGCCCGCCTGCCGCATGAGCGCGGAGACCGTCGCGTCCGGGATACGGCTGATCGGCACCGCATGACCGGGCGGGGTGCTGCCGCTGTGCCGGGCCCCCTTCACCACGACGACCGGCTTCACCGCTGCGGTGCGCCGCGCGAGGCGGGTGAACTTCCGCGGGTTGCCGAGGGATTCGAGGTAGAGCAGGGCGACGTCGGTGTTCGGGTCCTCGTACCAGTACTGAAGGAAGTCGTTGCCCGAGATGTCGGCGCGGTTGCCCGCGGAGATGAACGTGGACAGGCCCGCGCCGCGCCGGTAGAGCCCGGAGAGCAGGGCGATGCCGATCGCGCCCGACTGCGTGAACAGACCGATGCGCCCCGGGGCGGGCGGCTCGGGGGCGAGGGAGGCGTTCAGCCGTACGCCGTCCGCGTTGTTGATGATCCCGAAAGCGTTGGGGCCGATGATGCGCATGCCGTACGAGCGGGCCTGGCGGACCAGTTCGCGCTGCCTTTCCCTGCCTTCGGCACCCCATTCGGCATATCCGGCAGAGAGGACGACGAGGCCCTGGACGCCGTGTTCGCCGCAGTCGGCGACGGCCTCCGGGACCCGGTCCGCGGGCACGGCGACGACCGCGAGGTCCACCGGTTCGCCGATGTCGCCGATGGAGCGGTGTGCGGGGACGCCGTCGATCGTTCCCTGGTCGGCGTCGAACGAGCTGTTCACGGCGTACGTACGGCCGGTGAAGCCCGCACCGAGGAGGTTGCGCAGAACCGTGCGGCCGACCCCGCCGGGGGTACGGCCGGTGCCGATGACGACGACGGACCCGGGTGTGATCAGCCGCTGGACCGACCGCGCCTCCGCCCGCTGCTCGCGGGCGCGCTGGACGGCGAGGGATTCGGCGGTCGGTTCGAGGTCGAGGGTGAGATGAACGGCGCCTTCCTCGAAGCTGCGCTGCTGGGTGTACCCGGCGTCGCGGAACACCTTGATCATCTTGTTGTTGGCGGGCAGCACCTCGGCCGCGAAGCGCCGGATGCCGCGCTCACGCGCCACTGCGGCGATGTGTTCGAGGAGCGCCGATGCCACGCCGCGGCCCTGGTGCGCGTCCTGGACGAGAAAGGCGACCTCGGCCTCGTCGGCAGGGGCGGAGGCCGGCCGGCCGGCCGCGTCGATCCGGTCGTAGCGGACGGTGGCGATGAACTCGCCGCCGACCGTGACGGCGAGCCCCACCCGGTCGACGTAGTCGTGATGGGTGAAGCGGTGGACGTCCTTGGCGGACAGGCGGGGGTAGGGAGCGAAGAACCGGTAGTACTTCGATTCGTCCGAGACCTGCTCGTAGAAGCTGACCAGGCGCTCGGCATCGTCCGTGGTGATGGGCCTGATGCGTGCCGTACCGCCGTCGCGGAGCACCACATCCGCTTCCCAGTGGTCGGGGTACGCGTGGTGCGGACTCTGCTCCGGCGTGGGCTGCATGGGCAAAGCCTACGGGGCGGTCAGCGGTCGCGTAGGGCCTGGAGCCGGGGCAGTCTGAGAGCTCCGATCGGCCGTGCGGCACGGGCTGGGGCCGGGTCGCGGGTCGGCGGGAGCACAGCGCACTGCGTGAGAGACTGGTCTAGACAACCATTGATTCGTGAAGGGCAGAACCATGGCTGAGCGCCGCGTCAATGTCGGTTGGGCCGAGGGCCTGCACGCCCGCCCCGCTTCCATCTTCGTCCGTGCCGCCACGGCCTCCGGCGTCCCCGTGACGATCGCCAAGTCCGACGGCACCCCGGTGAACGCCGCCTCCATGCTCGCGGTGCTCGGTCTCGGCGCGCACGGCGGCGAGGAGATCGTGCTCGCCTCCGAGGCGGACAACGCGGAAGCCGCGCTCGACCGTCTGGCCAAGCTGGTCACCGAGGGGCTCGAGGAGCTCCCGGAGACCGTCTGATTCCAGGGTTCCGATCAGGGGAAGCCTTTCCGGCAGATTCCTGTCGGGTCTATTTCTGTGGCGGAGCCGCGGCACCCCCAACCGGGGCCGCGGCTCCTTCGTTTTCGGATACCGATAATACATTCGGAGCGAATTCAGACAGCCCAAAGAAAGCCCCGCGCATTCACTTCTCTTTGTATACGGCGCATGTGTTAATGCCGACCGCCCGCGGTGTTTACGGCATGTTGCGAAGTCCTCACCCGGCCGCCGGAGCGGGGGGCGCGGACGTCGCGGCCCGGGGCGCCGCCCGCGCGGCGCAGTCGGTGCGCGGCGGTGGTCCGCTCGGCGTGCTGGGCGGCCAGCGCCCTGGCCCGTTCCGCGTCCCCGCGCGCCACGGCGTCCACGATGGCTCCGTGCTCGGCCCAGGAATCGGCGGGGCGGGCCGGCTGCTCGACCGCGTACATCCAGGCGATCTTGTGCCGTAGCTGGGTGAGCAGCGCGATGAGCCCGGGGCTGCCGGACGCCTGGGCGAGGGTCTCGTGGAACCAGCCGCCCAGCGAGCGCAGGTCCTCCCCCTCGCCCCGCCGTGCTCTCTCCTGACCCAGCCTGACCAGGCCGCGGAGCACCTTGAGGTGCGCCTCGGTGCGGCGTTGCGCGGCACGGGCCGCACCCAGCGGCTCCAGCAGCATCCGTACCTCCAGAAGGTCGGCGGCCTCCTGTTCGGTGGGCTCGGCGACGCAGGCACCCGCATGCCGGCGAGTGACCACGAAGCCCTCGGACTCCAGGGTGCGCAGCGCTTCCCGCACCGGGACACGGGAGACCCCGTAACGACGCGCGAGCAGCTCCTCGGTGAGTCTGCTGCCGTGCTCGAAGACACCGGAGACGATGTCGTCACGGATTGCCGTGCATACCGATTGCGCCGGAATGCGCATGTCCGAACCTCCGCCTTAATCCCCGCGAAACGCGGCCGATCGACGCCTGTTCTGTGACTCTATTGCAATGCGGCTGCATTTCCGACGCCGGGCCGAAAACCATGAATATCTTTTGGCCCGGGGCCGGTTCTGCGGGGCGGTTCGGCAGGGGCGGACACGACGAAGGCCCCGGCGGGAAACCGGGGCCTTCGCGGTGTTGCGGAGGGAACGTCGGGTCAGACGTTCACACCATGGGCGCGCAGGTACGCCACGGGGTCCATGTCGGAGCCGTACGAGGGCGTGGTGCGGGCCTCGAAGTGGAGGTGCGGTCCGGTGGAGTTGCCGGTCGAGCCGGAGAGGCCGATCTGCTGGCCCGCGCCGACGCTCTGGCCGACGGAGACGCCGATCGAGGAGAGGTGACCGTACTGGGTGTACGTGCCGTCCGTCATCCGCAGCACGATGTTGTTGCCGTATGCGCCGCCCCAGCCCGCCTCGACGACCGTGCCGGCGCCGACGGCGACGACGGAGCTTCCGGAGGCCGCGTGGAAGTCGATGCCCGAGTGCCTGCCGGAGGACCAGAGGGCACCGCTCGACTTGTAGCCGGTGGTGACGTACGAACCGGCGACCGGGAGCTGGAAGGAGCCCAGGCGGGTGCGCTCGGCGGAACGGGCGGCGCGGGCCTTCGCGTCGCGGGCCGCCTTGGCGCGGGCCTCGGCCTCGGCCTTGGCCTTCGCCGCCGCCTCGGCCTTCGCCTTGGCCTTGGCCTTGGCTGCCGCGGCGGCCTTCGCCTTCGCGGCGACGTCGGCCTGGCGCTTCTGCACGTCGGCCTGGGTGGCCACCTGGTCGGCGAGGGCACCCTCGATGGCGATGATCTGGGTCAGGCCGGTCTCACTGACGGAGGGGGCCTCGGCATCCGTGGCGAGGGCCGGAGAGGCCAGTCCGCCGATGACGCCGGTGGTCGCCAGCGTCGCGACTCCGGCGATGCGCGCGCTCCTGCGCGTCAGGCGGCTCGGGGCACGGTGCTTCCCGGTGGGGCGGGTGAACGCCATGAAGTAGCTGGTCCTTTCCTTCCTTCTCGCCTACCGGGTTAGCTGACGGGTTCGGAGCAGGAAGGTCTCCTACGGATCCCCGGCCTCACAGGAGGTCGCGGCATCCGATTCACCCCAGGGACTGCGTGGGTCCCCGGCTCCCCGGGCTCGCGCCTGACGGGGACTCGGCGATCACTGCCCGGCGCCACGGATGCGGCATACGAGTGACGGACAGCGGAGCCGACGCTAGGCGGGGGCACTTTCATTCACCAAACGGACAGGGCGTTTTGTAGCGCATCCCACAGGGCAAGCGATGAGCTTTCATCTCAAATCAGACAAAAGAGAAGACCCTGGCGAGAAGTGACTCGCCAGGGTCTCTCTTTGTCCCTCTTTGCGGGACTTTGGCGCATCAGCCGGTGACGACCGACACCTCTCCGATGCCCAACGCCCTGACCGGCTCCTCGATCTGCGCGGCGTCGCCGACGAGAATCGTGACCAGCCGGTCCACGGGGAAGGCGTTGACCACGGCTGCGGTCGCCTCGACCGTGCCGGTCTCGGCCAGGCGGGCGTACAACTGTGCCTGGTAGTCGTCCGGGAGGTGCTGCTCGACCTGGTCGGCGAGCGTGCCTGCGACGGAGGCAGCCGTCTCGAACTTCAGCGGGGCGACACCCACGAGGTTCTGCACAGCGGTCTCGCGCTCGGCGTCGGTCAGCCCCTCGGCCGCCAGCGTCCGCAGGACCTTCCACAGGTCGTCGAGCGCCGGTCCGGTGGACTCCGTGTCCACCGAGCCGCTGATCGCCAGCATCGCCGCGCCGGTCGCACCGGAGGCGGAGTCCGGGGCCGTCGAGCGCAGGACCTGCCCGAAGGCCCGGACGCCGTAGGTGTACCCCTTCTCCTCGCGCAGCACCCGGTCCAGCCGGGAAGTGAGCGTGCCGCCCAGGCAGTAGGTGCCGAGGACCTGGGCCGGCCACACGCTGTCGTGCCGGTCGGCGCCGATGCGGCCGATCAGCAGCTGCGTCTGCACGGCGCCCGGACGGTCGACGATCACCACGCGGCCGGTGTCGTCGGCGGTGATCGGCGGGACCGGACGGGGCTCCACAGTGTTCCCGGTCCAGTCGCCGATGGTGTCGGCGAGCAGGGCGTCCAGGTCGATACCGGTGAGGTCACCGACGACGACGGCGGTCGCGGTGGACGGCCGGACATGGGCCTCGTAGAAGGCGCGCACGGCCGCGGAGTCGATCCGCTCCACCGTCTCCTCGCTGCCCTGGCGCGGGCGCGACATCCGCGACGTGGCCGGGAAGAGCTCCTTGGAGAGCTGCTTGGCGGCACGCCGGGCCGGGTTGGCCTGCTCGTGCGGAATCTCGTCGAGCCGGTTGTTCACCAGTCGCTCGACCTCGCTGTCGGCGAACGCGGGCGCCCGCAGCGCCTCGGCGATCAGCCCGAGCGCCTTGGCCAGCCGAGAAGCCGGGACCTCCAGGGAGACCCGCATGCCGGGATGGTCGGCATGCGCGTCGAGGGTGGCGCCGCAACGCTCCAGCTCGGCGGCGAACTCCTCGGCGGAGTGCTTGTCCGTGCCCTCGGAAAGGGCCCGCGCCATGATCGTGGCCACGCCGTCGAGGCCCTCGGGCTCGGCGTCCAGCGGGGCGTCGAGGAAGATCTCGACCGCGACGACCTGCTGGCCGGGACGGTGGCAGCGCAGCACCGTCAGCCCGTTGGGCAGGGCGCCGCGCTCGGGGGCGGGAAAGGCCCAGGGCCTGGCCGTGCCGGGGGCCGGCTGCGGGTGGTACTCCATCGAAACTCCAGTCGCGGCAGCGTCGGTCACTTGTCCGCCCCTTCGTGCGCGTCGGTGTCGGTGTCCGTCTCGTCGGCTTCCGCGTCGGCGGATTCGGCCGGCTCGACCGGCTCGTAGACGAGCACCGCCCGGTTGTCGGGACGCAGCTGGGCCCTGGCCGCCGCCTGGACCTCCTCCGCGGTGACGTCGAGGACCCGCTGGACGGCGGTCAGGGCGAGCTGCGGGTCCCCGAACAGCACGGCGAACCGGCAGAGTTCATCGGCGCGGCCCGCGACCGTACCGAGCCGGTCCAGCCACTCGCGCTCCAACTGTGCCTGAGCACGCTCCATTTCCTCGGGCGTGGGGCCCTCGGCGGCGAACCGGGCCAGCTCCTCGTCGACCGCGGCCTCGATCTGCGCCACCTCGACACCGCCGGACGCCTTCACGTCCAGCCAGCCGAGCGAGGGCGCGCCGGCCAGCCGCAGCAGCCCGAAACCTGCCGCAACGGCCGTGCGGTCGCGGCGGACCAGGCGGTTGTGCAGCCGGGAGGACTCGCCGCCGCCGAGCACGGTCAGCGCGAGATCCGCGGCGTCGCACTCCCTGGTGCCGTCGTGCGGCAGCCGGTAGGCGGCCATCAGGGCCCGGGCCGGGACCTCCTCGTGGACCTCTTCGCGCAGCTGCTCGCCGATGATCTCGGGGAGCGTGCCGTCGCGCGGCGGCTGCTTGCCGTCGTGGGACGGGATGGAGCCGAAGTACTTCTCGATCCAGGCGAGCGTCTGCTCCGGGTCGATGTCGCCGACGACCGACAGCACCGCGTTGTTGGGTGCGTAGTACGTACGGAAGAAGGTCCGCGCGTCGTCGAGCGTCGCCGCGTCCAGGTCGGCCATCGAGCCGATCGGGGTGTGGTGGTACGGGTGGCCCTCGGGATAGGCGAGGGCGGTCAGCCTCTCGAACGCCGTACCGTACGGAACGTTGTCGTACCGCTGGCGGCGCTCGTTCTTGACGACGTCCCGCTGGTTCTCCATGGACTCGTCGTCGAGCGCGGCGAGCAGCGAGCCCATCCGGTCGGCTTCGAGCCACAGGGCCAGTTCCAGCTGATGCGTGGGCATCGTCTCGAAGTAGTTGGTGCGTTCGAAGCTGGTCGTCCCGTTGAGGGAGCCGCCGGCGCCCTGCACCAGCTCGAAGTGTCCGTTCCCCTTGACCTGTCCGGAGCCCTGGAACATCAGGTGCTCGAAGAGGTGAGCCAGACCCGTGCGCCCCTTGACCTCGTGGCGCGACCCGACGTCGTACCAGAGGCACACCGCGGCGACCGGGGTCAGATGGTCCTCGGAGAGCACCACGCGCAGGCCGTTGGCCAGGCGGTGCTCGGTCGCTGTCAAGCCGCCGGAGCCGGCCTGGGCTGTGGCCGTGTGACCCATGGGCATGTACGTCCCTTCGATCGCGATACTGGATTTCCTGCGAGACCTGCCACTGTAAGCAAGCGCACCGACACCTGGCGAAGTTCCCGTGCCGTGGAAGTTCGCGTGAAAGAGCGCCAGGTCCTGTCCGGCCGATCTTCGTGGATCGGTCTGCGGCGTATGGTGCGGTGCATCGCGAGGCGGAGGATCGTGCTCGTACTGGACATACGTGGACGACTGAAGAGAACGCGGCGAGGTGCCGTGCCGGACGTTGCGGGCCCACGAAGACCGGTTGGACAGGGCCTAGGGACGGGGCGAGGTCGGCGTTGTCAGTGCGGCGGTCCACAATGGTCCGCGTCAGAACCAGAGGTTGCCCGAACAGATCTGTGAAGGAGTCGCAGCAGCGATGGCCCGCCGCAGTACGAAGACCCCGCCGCCGGACGACTTCGAGGAGAAGATCCTCGACATCGACGTCGTCGACGAAATGCAGGGCTCCTTCCTCGAGTACGCGTACTCGGTGATCTACTCACGGGCCCTGCCGGACGCCCGCGACGGCATGAAGCCGGTGCACCGCCGCATCGTGTACCAGATGAACGAGATGGGGCTGCGCCCCGACCGCGGCTATGTGAAGTGTGCCCGCGTCGTCGGCGAGGTCATGGGCAAGCTGCATCCGCACGGCGACGCGTCGATCTACGACGCGCTGGTCCGGATGGCGCAGCCGTTCTCGATGCGGCTCCCCCTCGTCGACGGGCACGGCAACTTCGGCTCGCTCGGCAACGACGACCCGCCGGCCGCCATGCGGTACACCGAGTGCCGGATGGCCGACGCCACGTCGCTGATGACGGAGTCGATCGACGAGGACACCGTCGATTTCCAGTCGAATTACGACGGCCAGGAGCAGGAGCCGGTCGCCCTCCCGGCCGCGTATCCGAACCTCCTGGTCAACGGCTCGTCCGGGATCGCGGTCGGCATGGCGACCAATATGCCGCCGCACAACCTGGGCGAGGTCATCGCCGCCGCCCGCCATCTGATCAGGCATCCGGGCGCGGACCTGGAGACCCTGATGCGGTTCGTCCCCGGACCCGACCTGCCGACCGGTGGCCGGATCGTGGGCCTCGGCGGGATCAAGGACGCGTACGCGGCCGGGCGTGGCACCTTCAAGATCCGTGCCACGGTCGCCGTGGAGAACGTGACGGCCCGCCGCAAGGGCCTGGTCGTCACCGAACTGCCCTTCTCCGTCGGCCCCGAGAAGGTGATCTCCAAGATCAAGGACCTGGTCTCGGTGAAGAAGCTCCAGGGCATCGCCGATGTCAAGGACCTCACCGACCGCGAGCACGGTCTGCGCCTGGTCATCGAGGTCAAGAACGGCTTCGTGCCCGAGGCCGTGCTGGAACAGCTCTACAAGCTGACGCCGATGGAGGAGTCCTTCGGCATCAACAATGTGGCGCTGGTCGACGGGCAGCCGCTCACGCTGGGTCTCAAGGAGCTCCTCGAGGTCTACCTCGACCACCGCTTCGACGTGGTGCGGCGCCGCAGCGAGTTCCGCCGGACCAAGCGCCGGGACCGGCTGCACCTGGTCGAGGGCCTGCTCGTCGCGCTGATCGACATCGACGAGGTCATCCGGCTCATCCGGTCCAGCGACAATTCCGCGCAGGCCAAGGAGCGGCTCATCGAGCACTTCTCGCTGAGCGAGATCCAGACGCAGTACATCCTGGACACCCCGCTGCGCCGGCTGACCCGGTTCGACCGGATCGAGCTGGAGAGCGAGCGGGACCGGCTCAACGCCGAGATCGACCAGCTGACGACGATCCTCGAATCGGACGCCGAGCTCCGCAAGCTGGTCTCCACCGAACTGGCCGCGGTCGCGAAGAAGTTCGGTACCGACCGGCGTACGGTGCTGCTGGAGTCGGCCGGTTCGCAGGTCGCCTCGGTGCCGCTGGAGGTCGCGGACGACCCGTGCCGGGTGCTGCTGTCCTCGACTGGTCTGCTGGCCCGTACGGCCACCGGCGACCCGATCGTCGTCGCCGAGGACGCCAAGCGCGCCAAGCACGACGTGATCGTGTCGGCCGTGCCGGCAACGGCGCGTGGCGATGTCGGCGTGGTGACGTCGACAGGGCGGCTGCTGCGGCTCGCGGTGATCGACCTGCCCCAGCTGCCGGACACCCATGCCGCGCCGAATCTTTCGGGCGGGGCACAGGTCTCGGAGTTCCTCACGCTGGAGACCGGTGAGGAGGTCATCTGCCTCACCACGCTCGACGAGTCCTCCCCCGGCCTGGCGATCGGCACCCTGCAGGGCGTCGTCAAGCGGGTGGTGCCGGACTATCCGGCCAACAAGGACGAACTGGAGGTCATCACCCTCAAGGACGGTGACCGGATCGTCGGCGCCGCCGAACTGCGTACGGGCGAGGAGGACCTCGTCTTCATCACGTCCGACGCACAGCTGCTGCGCTACCCGGCGGCCCAGGTACGGCCGCAGGGCCGGCCGGCGGGCGGCATGGCAGGCGTGAAGCTGGCGCAGGGCACCGAGGTGCTCTCGTTCGGCGCGGTGGACCTGGCGGCGGACGCGATGGTGTTCACGGTGGCGGGCTCGCACGGTACGCTGGACGACTCGGTACTGACGGCGAAGCTCACGCCGTTCGACCAGTACCCGCGCAAGGGCCGGGCCACCGGTGGCGTGCGCTGTCAGCGCTTCCTCAAGGGGGAGGACGTCCTGGTGTTCGCCTGGGCGGGTGCGGTCCCGGCACGGGCGGCGCAGAAGAACGGCACCCCGTCCGAACTGCCGGAACCGGATCCGCGGCGCGACGGTTCGGGGACGCCGCTGGCCAAGCCGGTCGCGGTGATCGCCGGACCGGTGTAGCCGGCGGGATTCCGTCGGTCGGTTTCAGTCGGCCGGCTGTTGTACGTAGCGCAGGACGCCCCACATGCTCTGCTCATGTGCGGCGTCCTGCGTCATGTCCGGCGCCGGCCCGGCTTCCACCGGCGGTTCGGCGCTCTCGCGGCAGTCGGCCAGTTCCTTGTGCAGGGCGTCCGGGGCGATGCCGGAGCCGATCAGCACCAGCTGGGTGAGGCGCGGTTCGTCGCGCTTCCAGGGCTGCGGGGTGAACCTCAGGAACCGGCCGACCGCATGCACCTCGTACTTGTTGCCGCGGTCTCCCGCGCCGAAGTCGACGTACCCCTTGATCCGGTAGAGGCCCTCCGGCCGGGAGTCGAGAAACTCCATCGTCCGGCGGGGGTTCATGGGTACATCGGCGCTGAACGAGACACTCTCGTACGTGGCGTGCAGATGCCCCGCGTGCGTCTCGACGCCCTCCTCGTCCAGCAGGAGGTCCTCGAAGGAGAGCTGACGCATCCGCTCCTCGCCGTCCGGCCGCAGCGCCGGGTCGAAGAGCAGCTCCGGGTCGATGCGTCCGTACGCGGCGGGGACAACGGCCGCCCTGCTGCCGGTCGCCGCAACGGCGTCCCGGATGCGGTCCTGCTCCTCGTCCGTGACCCGGTCCGTCTTGTTCAGCACGACGAGGTCGGCGACGCCGAGGTGCCGGTCGATCTCCGGATGGCGCTCCCGGACGGCGTCGAACTCGGCGGCGTCGACGAGCTCGACCAGTCCCCCGTACACGATCTGCGGGTTGTCGCTGGCCAGCAGCATGCGCACGAGCTCCTGGGGTTCCGCGAGTCCGCTCGCCTCGATAACGATCACGTCGAGGCCGACGGCGGGGCGGGTCAGCGTCTCCAGGTAGGTGTCGAGTTCGCTCGCGTCGACGGCGCAGCACAGACATCCGTTGCCCAGTGAAACAGTCGAGCCGACCTGCCCCGAGACGGTCATGGCGTCGATCTCGATCGAACCGAAGTCGTTGACGATCACGCCGATCCGGTTCCCCGCACGGTGCCGGAGCAGGTGGTTGAGCAGGGTCGTCTTGCCGGAACCCAGGAATCCCGCCAGGACGATGACAGGGATCTGCTGCTTGCGGTGCAAAGACGACGGGCTCAACGGTGGCCTTCCTCGGAGGGACCTCAGGGCGCCGGTACCGGCTGCGGCGGGGGCGGACCGATGTAGCGGGCCGCCGGGCGGATGATCTTCGAGTCCTCCGCCTGCTCCAGGATATTGGCGCTCCAGCCGACCACACGCGCCGCACAGAAGGTCGGCGTGAACATCTCACGCGGCAGCCCGCACAGCTCCATGACGACCCCGGCGTAGAACTCCACGTTGGTGTGGAGCTCTCGGCCCGGCTTGAGCTCGGCGAGGATCTCCTCGACCTGCCGTTCCACCTCGACGGCGAAGTCGACCAACGGTCCGCCGAAACCCTGGGCGATCCCGCGCAGCATGCGTGAGCGCGGGTCCTCGGTGCGGTAGACGGGATGGCCGAAGCCCATGATCCGCTCGCCCGCCAGCACACGCTCGCGGATCCAGCCGTCGATGCGGTCGGGAGTACCGATCGCGTCCAGGGTGTCGAGCGCCCGGCTGGGCGCTCCACCGTGCAGCGGTCCCGAGAGTGCGCCGACGGCCGCCACCAGGCAGGCGGCGACGTCCGCACCGGTGGAGGCGACGACCCGGCCGGTGAAGGTCGAGGCGTTGAAGCCGTGGTCGACGGTGGAGATCAGGTACTGCTCGACGGCCCTGACGCGGGCGCGGTCCGGCACGGACCCGGTGAGCATGTAGAGGTAGTTGGCGGCGTACGGCAGATCGTCGCGCGGTTCGACCGGTTCGAGGCCCTGCCCGAGCCGGTGCAGTGCGGTCAGCACCGTGGGTACGGCGGCGCAGGCGGCCAGGGCGTCATTGCGGCGCCCCTCCCCGTCGATGTCGTACACCGGGCGGAATCCGGCCGAGGCGCCGAGCAGCGACAGGGCGGTGCGCAGCCCGGCAAGCGGTCCTGAGACGGCCCCCGCACGGGCTATGGCCGGCAGGGCGTCCCGTACGTCCGCCGGCAGCCGCCGCAGGGCGGCGGTGCGCGCGGCGAAGTCGGCACGGGCGGCCGGACCGGGCAGCTCGCCGTGGAACATCAGGTACCAGACGTCCTCGAAGCTGCGGGTCCGTGCGAGTTCGATCGCCGAGTACTGCCGGTAGTGGTAGAAGCCCTCGCGCCCCCGGACGTCACCGAGAGCGGTGTCCGTGACGACGACACCCGCGAGGCCGCGAGGTACATCGAGCGGGGTTCCGTTGGTCATGGTCGGCATCTCTTCCTCCGCGAACTTCTCTGCTGAAGCCAGATCGATATTGATTCGACTGTCCATGGTTGACTTAAGTGCTGTCAATATTGATTGAATCAATATGGATACGGTGAGCAGCATGAAGGATCAAGCAGCCCCCGGCGACGGTCCGGCCGGGGCGACCACGGATCGGCTCACCACGCGCGAGACGGCCGAGCGCCTGGGGGTGAAGCCCGAGACGGTGTACGCGTACGTCAGCCGGGGCCAGTTGAGCAGCAGGCGCGCGCCCGGCGGCCGCGGCAGTACGTTCGACGCCGCGGAGGTCGATGCGCTGCTCCGGCGCACCGGACGCAGGGAACCCTCCCCCGTCACCGGAGACCTGGTGTTCCGCACCGGCATCACGCTGATCGAGGGCGACCGGTACTACTTCCGCGGTGTCGACGCGACCGAACTGGCCACGCACTACGCCTACGAGGAGATCGCCGAATGGTTGTGGACCGGTGATCTCCGGCCAGGCACGCGCTTCACCGCGCCTGCCGAGGCCCTGGCCGCGGCGCGCCGCACGGTGGATGCGCTGCCCGCACACAGCGGGTCCACGGACCGGCTGCGGGTCGCGGTCGTGGCCGCGGCCACCGCGGATCCGCTGCGCTTCGACCTCTCCCCCGAGGCGGTACTCGGCAGCGCGCGAAGCCTGATTCCCACCCTGGTCGGCGCGCTGCCGACATCGACCGGCGCACCGACGACGACCGGCCATGAGGCCGCTTCGCAGACACCCGGGCTGGCACGCCGGCTATGGCCGAAACTCACCGCCCACCCGGCCGACGCGGCGTCGCTCACCGTGCTGGACGCGGCTCTCGGCCTGCTGATCGACCATGATCTGGCTGCCTCGACGCTGGCCGCCCGCGTCGCCGCATCCGCGCATGCCCATCCGTACGCGGTGGTCTCCGCGGGCCTCGGCGTCCTGGAGGGCCCCCTGCACGGCGCCGCGAGCGGGCTGGCACACAGGATGCTCGTCGAGGTCCTGGAGCGGGGCAGCGCGGCCCCGGTTGTCGCCGACCATCTCCGCGCCGGCCGCAGGGTGCCGGGACTCGGGCACCGGCTCTACACCGCCGAGGATCCGCGGGCGCGGGCGCTGTTCGCCCTGCTCGCGCAGGTCCCGCAGGCGGCGCCCGCACTGGCCGCGGCGCGCGACGTGGTCACCACGACCGCGCGCCACACCCCGCTGCACGCCAACGTCGACCTGGCGCTCGCCGTGCTCTCGGTCTCGTCCGGAATGTCCGCCGAGGCGGGTGAGACGGTGTTCGCGGTGTCCCGAACAGCGGGCTGGATCGCGCATGCGCTGGAGGAGTACGGGGAACGCCCGCTGCGGATGCGCCCCAGCGGCCAGTACAGCGGCCCTCGCCCCCCTCAGCCGCTGCCCGGTCCGGGATCGGCCACGACATAGGGGATCGACCGCAATAGATAGCTCATGAGCCGCAAAATAACGACGATCAACCGGAAGTGGTTCGTGGGGGCTGTGCGGTGGACCCCCGCACCACCAGTTCCGGCTCGAAGAGCAGCTCGTCGGAGGGCACGGCCCGGCCCCCGATCTGCACGGAGAGCAGCTCGACAGCGGCGCGCCCCATCGCTTCGATCGGCTGCCGGACCGTGGTCAGCGGCGGCTCGGTGCAGTTCATGAAGGCCGAGTCGTCGTACCCGACCACCGAGACATCGGCGGGCACGGAGAGGCCGCGGCGGCGGGCCGCGCGCACGGCGCCGAGCGCGAGCGGGTCGCTGGCACAGATGATGCCGGTGACCCCCTGGTCCAGCAGGCGCATGGCCGCGGCCTGCCCGCCCTCCAGCGAGAACATGGCCCTCGCCACCCACTCGTCCGGCACGGTGGTGCCGGCCGCCCGGGCGAGCGCGCGGGCGGCCGCGAGCTTGCGCTGCGAGGGCACGTGGTCGGAGGGACCGAGCACCAGGCCGATGCGCTCGTGGCCGAGCGACACCAGGTGGCGCCACGCCTGCTCGACGGCGACCGAGTCGTCGCAGGACACCCCGGGGAAGCCGAGGTGCTCGATGGCCGCGTTGATCAGGACGACCGGGATCCTGCGGTCGGCCAGCACCTTGTAGTGATCGTGCGGGGCGTCCGCCTGGTGGTAGAGCCCGCCCGCGAAGACCACACCCGACACCTGCTGCTGCAGAAGCAGCTCCACGTAGTCGGCCTCGGAGACGCCCCCCTTGGTCTGGGTGCACAGGACGGGGGTCAGCCCCTGCTGGGCGAGCGCACCGCCGACGACCTCGGCGAAGGCCGGGAAGATCGGGTTCTGCAGCTCCGGCAGGACCAGTCCGACCAGCCGGGCCCGCTCGCCGCGCAGCTGGGTCGGACGCTCGTAACCGAGGACGTCGAGCGCGGAGAGGACGGCCTTCCGGGTGGCGTCGGAGACTCCGGGCTTGCCGTTGAGCACCCGGCTGACCGTGGCCTCGCTGACTCCCACCTTCTGTGCCACCTGAGCAAGTCGTCGCGTCATACGCGCAAGATTAGCGAAAAAAACGCAAGCGGATTGCGTAGAGTTGGAAAGAAGGGAGATTTCAGGAAGCAGAGGGCGGCGTTTTACCTTCATACGATGAGCGCCCCACAGCCCACCCCCCGGAGACCGCGACGGCTCGGCTGGCCGCAGCGGGTCTTCTCCCAGGTGCTGCTGATGCAGCTCGCCATCGCCACCGGCGTCACCGTACTCGCCACCGGCCTCTTCCTGGCACCCCTCAGCACGCAGCTCGACGACGAGGCGATGCACCGTGCGCTCGCCATCGCGCAGAGCACGGCGGCCCAGCCACAGATCGCCGAGTCCCTGCTCACCACGGCACCTGTGCCCGGGGGGCCCGTGCAATCCGCCACGGAGCGGATCAGGCGGTCCACCGGCGCCGAGTACGTCGTCGTCATGGACCGGCACGGGGTGCGCTGGTCGCACACCGACACCCGCCGGATCGGCAAGGTCGTCTCGACCGACCCCAGTGAGGCGCTCGCGGGCGGAGAGATCATGGAGATCGACAGCGGTACGCTCGGCCGCTCGGCACGTGGCAAGGTGCCGCTCCGCGACAACGCGGACCACATCGTCGGAGCGGTCTCGGTCGGCATCGCGTACGACAGTGTCCGCGCCCGGCTCCTGGCGGCGATCCCGGGGCTGCTCGCCTACGCGGGCGGGGCGCTCGCCGTCGGGGCTCTGGCTGCCTACCTGATCTCCCGCCGCATCCAGCGACAGACCCACGACCTGGCGTTCTCCGACATCTCCGCGCTGTTGACCGAGCGCGAGGCGATGCTGCACAGCATCCGCGAAGGCGTCGTCGCGCTGGACCGTACGGGACGCATCCGGCTGCTGAACGACGAGGCGCAGCGGCTGCTGGGACTCGACTCCGACGCCGCGGGCCGCCCGCTCGACGACGTGCTCGGCCGGGGGCGGACCGCGGACGTGCTTGCCGGCCGAGTGGTGGGCGACGATCTGCTGACCGTGCGCGGCAACAGGGTGCTGCTCGCCAACCGGATGCCGACCGCCGACGGAGGCGCCGTCGCCACCCTCCGCGACCGCACCGAACTCGAACACCTCGGCCGCGAGCTCGACTCCACCCGCGGTCTGATCGATGCCCTGCGCGCACAGGACCACGAGCACGCCAACCGACTGCACACCCTCCTGGGGCTGCTGGAGCTGGACATGCACGAGGACGCGATGGAGTTCGTCACCGAGGTCGTCGGCGTCCACCGGGCCACCGCCGAGCAGGTCACCGAGAAGGTCCGCGATCCGCTGCTGGCCGCCCTGCTGGTCGGCAAGGCGACGGTCGCCGCGGAGCGCGGCGTATCGCTGCGCATGGCCCCCGGCACGCTGCTCCCTGACCGGCTGGTGGACCCGCGCGGGCTGGTGACCGTCGTCGGCAACCTCGTCGACAACGCCCTGGACGCAGCCGCCGGATCGGACGACGCTCTGATCGAGGTGGGGCTACGGACGGATGGCCGTACGGTGGTGCTGCGGGTCCGCGACAGCGGCCCCGGCGTCCCTCTCGAGCATCGCGAATCGGTCTTCACGGAGGGCTGGTCGACCAAGGAACTCCCGGCGCACGGCAAGCGTGGTCTGGGTCTCGCGATGGTACGGCGGCTGGCTGAACGACAGGGCGGCAGCGCCACCGTGGACGGGCCGCCGGAAGGCGGCGCCGAGTTCACTGTCGTACTGCCCGAGGCGCTCACCGAACCGGGTCTCACGGACACACAGTTTCCGGAGCCGGATCTCACGGGAGGAGTTCAGTGATCCAGGTCCTGGTCGTGGACGACGACATCCGGGTCGCGCGGATCAACGCGGCGTATGTCTCGAAGGTGCCCGGCTTCCGGGTGGCGGCGCAGGCGCACAGCGCCGCCGAGGCCCTGGCCGCGGTCGAGTCGCAGCACGTGGATCTCGTCCTGCTCGACCACTACATGCCCGACCGCAATGGCCTGACCGTGGTGCGCGAGCTGCGCAGGCTCGGTCACCGCACTGACGTGATCATGGTGACTGCGGCGCGTGACGTCGCCACCGTCCAGGAGGCCATGCGGCACGGCGCGCTCCAGTACCTGGTGAAGCCGTTCACCTACGCGGGGCTGCGTACCAAGCTGGAGGCGTACGCGGCGCTGCACCACACTCTGGAGGGCGGCGGCGAGACTGAGCAGGGAGACGTGGACCGGCTCTTCGGCGCTTTGTGGGCGGCGGGCGAACCCGACCTGCCCAAGGGGCACTCCCCCACCACTGCGGAACTGGTCCGCCAGGTGCTCAAGGGGGCCGAGGGGCCGCTCTCCGCACAGGAGATCGCGGAGAGCGCCGGAATGAGCCGGCAGACCGCGCAGCGCTACCTGAAGCTGTTGGAGCGGACGGGTCGGGTGCGGCTGACACTGCGGTACGGCGAGACAGGCCGCCCGGAACACCGCTACACCTGGGCCTCGGGCTCCTAGGAAATCCCTGCGGGACGGACCGCCGACCCGCATCCACCACAGTCCAGTCCCGCATTCCGGGCCCGGCTCGTCCGCCGTCCGCCGCACCCTGACCGGCTACACCGCCCCCGCCCCGGTCAGCGCGCGGACCTCGGTCTCCGCATGCTTGGCGGCGTCGGGCGGCTCGGGTGACGTGACTGTGCCGATCCAGCCGGCCAGGAAGCCGAGCGGGACGGAGACCAGCCCGGGGTTCTCCAGCGGGAAGAACTGGAAGTCGACGCCGGGGAAGAGCGAGGTGGGGCTGCCGGAGACGACCGGTGAGAGCAGGACGAGCAGCACCGCGGGGATCAGTCCTCCGTAGACCGACCAGACCGCCCCTCGCGTGGTGAAGTGGCGCCAGAACAGCGAGTACAGCAGCACCGGCAGATTGGCCGAAGCGGCGACGGCGAAGGCCAGCGCCACCAGGAACGCCACATTCAGATCCTGCGCGACCAGCCCGAGCGCGATGGCGGCCACCCCGATCCCGGCCGCGGCGACCCGGGCCACGGTGACCTCGCTGTGCTGCGTCCGGCCCGGACGCCTGAGCGAGGCGTAGAGGTCGTGGGCCACAGAGGTGGACGAGGCGAGCGTGATCCCGGCGACGACGGCGAGGATGGTCGCGAAGGCCACGGCGGCGACCACCGCGAACAGGATCGTTCCCCCGGTGGAACCTTCACCGCCGCCGAGCACCAGGGCCAGCAGCGGGACGGCGGTGTTCCCGGCGGGATTCGACGCCCGTACGTCCGCCGAACCGACCAGCGCCGCCGCCCCGAACCCGAGCGCGATCGCCATCAGGTAGAAGCTGCCGATGAGGCCGATCGACCAGACGACCGAGCGGCGGGCGGCGCGGGCGGTGGGCACGGTGTAGAAGCGCGACAGGATGTGGGGCAGTCCTGCTGTACCGAGCACCAGGGCCAGCCCGAGGCTGATGAAGTCGAATCGCGCGGTCCGGCTGCCGCCGTACTTGAGTCCGGGCGAAAGGAACTTCAGTCCGTGCCCGCTCCGTTCGGCGGCGGAGGTGAGGAGCGCGTTGACGTTGCCATGGAAATGGACCAGAACCAGCACGGTGAGCACGGTCGCGCCCATCATCAGCAGGACGGCCTTGACGATCTGGATCCAGGTCGTGGCACGCATCCCCCCGAAGGACACATAGATCACCATGAGCGCCCCCACCCCGATGACGGTCCAGGAGCGGGCGGCGTTGCTCGTACCGCCGAGGAGCAGGGCGACCAGGCTGCCCGCACCCACCATCTGCGCCACCAGGTAGAGCACGGAGACGGTGACGGAGGAGATGCCCGCCGCGATCCGCACCGGACGTTCCGCCATGCGTGCGGCCACCACATCCGCGAGGGTGAATCGACCGCAGTTACGGACGAGTTCGGCGACCAGCAGCAGGACCACGAGCCAGGCGACGAGGAAGCCGACCGAGTACAGCATGCCGTCGTAGCCGAACAGCGCGATCAGACCGGAGATGCCGAGAAAGGATGCGGCCGACATGTAGTCACCGGCGATGGCGAAACCGTTCTCCATGAGGGAGAACAACCGACCGCCGGCATAGAACTCCTCCGCCGAGCCGTGCCGGTTGCGGCTCACCCAGGTGGTGATGGCGAGCGTCACGGCGATGAATGCGCTGAACAGAAGCAACGCCAGGGTCTGGTGATTCCCGCTCAACGCCCGATCCCCCGCGTCATCTCCTGGGTCTCCCACCGCAGCTCGAGCGCGGCCCGGTCCCTGCGCAGCCGCGCATGACGTGTGTACGCCCCGGTGAGCAGGAACGTGGTGAGGAACTGCCCGAGCCCCGCGGCCATCGCCACGTTGACGGCCCCGGCTACCGGACGGGCCATCAGTCCGGGTGCGGTGACCGCCGTGACAACGTAGGCGAGGTACCAGACGACGAAGGCCAGGGTGGCGGGGACGACGAACCGCCGGTATCGACGCCGCACTTCCTGGAAGGCCGCGCTGCGCTGCACCTCCAGATAGATGTCTGCCGCGCTGTGGCTGCGCTGCGGGGCCACGGGCCCGGGTGGCCCGACGGGCACGAAGCCCCCCGCACCGTCCAGCTCGCCCCATCCGGAGGCCAGAGCGTCGCACCACGGGTCGTCGACTCGCATCGCTGCAGCGTCGCGCCCTGCTTCCTTCTCCACCGAACAACTCCCCTTGTCCACGGACCACTTCGGCCGCGTACCCAAGAATGGGCAGATCAGGAGGTTCCCGGGCACTTCAATCGCCGCTCTTCACCTCTTCAGGTGAAGGATGCCCCGGGCGGGTGTGCGAGACCCCGAACGTACGCATAGCGCACGGCCTGTGCTCTGTCGCGCACCCCGGCCTTGGCGAAGAGATTGTTGATGTGACTCTTCACCGTGGCCTGCGAGATGTGCAGCCTGCGGGCGATCTCCTGGTTGGACATCCCCTCGGCGATCAGGACGAGTACTTCCGCCTCGCGGGGCGTGAGACCGTCGGGCAGTTGCGACTGGGCAGGCAGCGGCCCGGCGGGGGCCGGTGCTGTGGCGACCCGCTCCAGCAGCCGACGCTGCACCACGGGCGAGAGCCCGGCCTCGCCCGACAGCACTGCCTGGATGGCCCGCACGATCTCGTCGCCCCCGGCGTCCTTCGTGAGGTAGCCGCGGGCGCCCGCCTGCAGCGCGGGGAAGAGCGAGTCGTCGTCCGCGAACGTCGTGAGGACCACCACCTGCGTGCCCGGATGCTCCGTGCGGATGCGCCGTGTTGCCTCCACTCCGTCGCAGCGGGGCATCCGAAGATCCATCAGAACCACATCGGGTGCCCGCTCGGCGACGAGCGCGACGGCCTCTTCCCCGTCCCTCGCCGATCCCACCACCTCGATTCCGGGCAACAGCCCCAGCAGCATCACGATTCCCTCGCGCACCACCGATTGATCGTCGGCGACCACGACCCGCGCGTTCACGCGGGCACCCGCAGACTCACCACGAACCCCTCCTCGCCCGGACCTGCCTCCAACGTCCCGCCGAGCAGCTCGGCGCGCTCCCTCATCCCCAGCAGACCGTATCCGGATCCGCTGACAGCGAGCTCGTCCACGGGCCGGTGACCGCCCCGGTCCCTGACCTCCAGAGCGACTTCGCCCGGCAGGTACTCCAGCCGTACGAGAACGGTGGCCCCCGGCGCGTGCTTGCGCACATTGGTCAGCGCCTCCTGCGCCACCCGTCGGACCGTCTGCGAGGCCTCTGCCGTCAGTAGCCGCTGTTCCCCGGCCACGGTCACCTCGCCCGGCTCCGCAGTCACAAGCTGTCTCAGGAAGTCCTCCACCGGCGCGACCTCGCCCCGGAGCGCGGAGAGCGCCTGGCGGGTCTCGGCGAGCCCCTCGCGCGCCATCGACCGCGCCGCCACCACTCGTTCCAGGACCTGGTCCCGGAACTCCCCGGAAGGCTCTCGCTCAATGAGGAGCCGCGCCGCCTCCAGGTGCACCAGCTGCGCGGAGAGACTGTGCGCGAGCACATCGTGTATCTCCCGAGCGATCCTGGAGCGCTCGTTCAGCGCCGCCGATTCCGCTTCCGCCGCCCGCGCCGCCCGCTCCTGCACCAGGAGCCGCAGGGCGCTGCCACGTGCCTCGGCATCCAGCCGGAGCACGTATCCCGCGAGGCAGAGGCCCCCCGTGGTCAGCGCCGTCGTCATCCACCCGTCGGTGTTGACGGCGGCGTACGCGGCGAGCGCGACGGCCGTGGCGGGAACAGCCGCCGAGAGCGGCAACCGCTCCAGTGCGGTCACCGCGCAACCGCACCACAGGACTACGGCCGGCACACCGGCACCGGCTTGCTGCGCCCCGAAGGCCGCCGCCATCAGCAGCCCCATCAACCCGAGGGAGGGCCACAGCCGGTGTTCCAGACTGGTCCGGAAGAATGCCCACGCGGTCCAGGCGCAACCCAGTACGCCCAGCAGTCCGACCGCGACGTCCCAGGGACCGAACTTTCCGGCGGTGAAGGTGCCCCAGAGCACGAGGGCCAGCAGGAGCGCGCGTACGGACCAGGCAATGATCGCCCGCGGGCGCGTGCGCCCCTGTCGGGAGAGTGCCTCCCGGGACGGCCAACTTGTCCAGGCAGCGCGCGTCACACACGATCCTTCCACGCCGGCTGCGACGACAGGCCGCCGACAGCATCACCGTACGCCGGGCTCATCCCCCGGGCCCGCCAGGTCAGCACAGCGCTGCGCGCGAGCAGCGTCAGCGCAAGAGCGGCCATGAGGGCGGCACTGCCCTGACGTATGCCCATCAGCGCGGCTGTCCCGTACAGCGCGGCTCTCATCGCCAGACCTCCCGTCCAGACCAGGAGGGTGGCCTTGGTGCCTCTGCTCCACAGAGATCCGTCCGACTCGCGCCACAGCCGGGTCGTCCAGCCCCAGCCCACGCCGATGGCCAGCCCTACCAGCAGTTCGGCGCCGAGGACCACCGCGGACAGTGCCTCGTGGCGCGGATCGGTCAGGCCGGGTTCGCGCAGGGACAGGAAGATCAGAATGCCGGGCAGGACCCACCAGCGCCGGTCGTCCGCGATCCGTCGTGCCGAGCACTGGCGGACCACGACGAGCGCGATGACGGCAATGATCACCAGGACGTCGATGAGTCCTGACATGGCGGCCTCCGAAGTGCGGAAAGGTTCAACACCTTCGACGCTACGGAAAATGCCAGGTCAGAGGATCAGCTCAGGGGTTGATCGTGGGTGGAGCCGCCGTCTCCACCCAGGGGTGGAGACGGCGGCTGCCGGTCACGCGTCGATGCGCGAGCGGTCAAGCGTGGCGGCCGAGCTGGTGATGAATTCCTTGCGGGGCGCGACCTCGTTGCCCATCAGCAGATCGAAGACCTGCTCGGAGGATTCGAGGTCGCCGATGTTGATCCGCCGCAGTGTCCGGTGGCGCGGATCCATCGTGGTCTCGGCCAGCTGGTCGGCGTCCATCTCGCCCAGCCCCTTGTAACGCTGGATCGAGTCCTTGTACCGGACGTTCTTGCGCTGCAGCTCCAGCAGCGTCTGGCGCAGTTCGCCGTCGGAGTAGGTGTAGATGTACTTGTCCTGGCCCTTCTTCGGCTGGACCAGCTCGATCCGGTGGAGCGGGGGCACAGCGGCGAAGACGCGCCCCGCCTCGACCATGGGCCGCATGTATCGCTGGAAGAGCGTCAGCAGCAGGATGCGGATGTGCGCGCCGTCGACATCGGCGTCCACCAGGAGGACGATCTTGCCGTAGCGGGCGGCGTCGATGTCGAAGGTCCGCCCGGACCCGGCCCCTATGACCTGGATGATCGCGCCGCACTCGGCGTTCTTCAGCATGTCCGAGACGGACGCCTTCTGGACATTGAGGATCTTGCCCCGGATCGGCAGCAACGCCTGGAACTCACTGTTCCGGGCGAGCTTGGCCGTGCCGAGCGCGGAGTCCCCCTCCACGATGAAGAGCTCGCTGCGGTCCACGTCGTCGCTGCGGCAGTCCGCGAGCTTGGCCGGCAGCGAGGAGGACTCCAGCGCCGTCTTACGACGCTGCGCGTCCTTGTGCTGTCGGGCCGCGATGCGCGTGCGCGCGGCGGCGACCGCCTTGTCCAGGACTGCCCTGGCCTGCGCCTTGGCATCCCGCTTGGTGGAGGTCAGGAATGCCTTGAGTTCCTTGGCGACGACATTGGCGACGATCCGGTTGGCCGCCGATGTGCCGAGGACCTCCTTGGTCTGGCCCTCGAACTGCGGCTCCGCCAGCCGTACGGTGACGACTGCGGTGAGGCCCTCCAGGGCGTCGTCCTTGACGATGTCGTCCTCGGCGACCCGCAGGAGCTTCGCGGAGCGGAGGACCTCGTTGACCGTCTTGGTCACGGAGCGTTCGAACCCGGTCACATGTGTGCCGCCCTTGGGGGTGGCAATGATGTTGACGAAGGACTTGAGATTGGTGTCGTATCCCGTGCCCCAGCGCATGGCGATGTCGACGGCCAGCTCACGCGTGACCTCGGTCGCCGTCATGTGCCCGCGCTCGTCCAGGACCGGCACGGTCTCCTTGAAGGTGCCGTGCCCGGTCAGCCGCAGCACGTCGCAGACGGCCTTGTCCTGGGCCAGGTACTCGCAGAATTCACTGATTCCGCCGTCGAAGCGGAACGTCTCCTCGGTCTTGCCCTCACCGTCGAGACCGCGTTCGTCGCGTACGACGATGGTGAGTCCGGGGACGAGGAATGCCGTCTGCCGGGCCCGCTGGTGGAGCGTCTCCAGGCCGAGCTTGGCGTCCTTGAGGAAGATCTGCCGGTCGGCCCAGTAGCGCACCCTGGTGCCGGTGCGCGCCTTCGGGACCCGCTTCCCCTTGCGGAGGCCGTTGGCCGGGTCGAACGGACTGTCCGGGCCCTGCTCCGTGAAGATGCCCGGCACCCCGCGCCGGAAGCTGATCGAGTGGGTCGCGCTGTTGCGGTCGACCTCGACGTCGAGCCGGGCCGAGAGCGCGTTGACCACGGAGGCTCCCACACCGTGCAGGCCACCGGACGCGGCGTACGAGCCGCCGCCGAACTTTCCGCCGGCGTGAAGCTTGGTCATGACGACCTCGACGCCGGACAGTCCGGTCTTGGGCTCGACATCGACGGGGATGCCCCGGCCGTTGTCCCGGACCTCGACGGAGTTGTCCTCGTGGAGGATGACCTCGATGTGGTCGCAGTAACCGCCTAGGGCCTCGTCGACGGAATTGTCGATGATCTCCCAGAGGCAGTGCATGAGGCCGCGGCTGTCGGTCGACCCGATGTACATCCCGGGGCGCTTGCGGACTGCCTCAAGCCCCTCGAGCACGAGAAGGTGCCGCGCGGTGTAGTTGGAGCCGTCTCGGTCGGCTCCGGTCAGCAGCGCAGTGGACGGCACGGACGTATCGGCGGTCACGCGGTTCGCTCCTCGCTGAATTTCATTTGGGGTCCAGGTGGGTAACGGGCTCGGCTTCGGTTGCCGCTGAGAGCCTACCGAGGCCTGGTAGAGCGGTTGTACCGCCTCCCTCAGGGAATGCTCACACTAGACCAGCCTCGCATACACGTTCGATCCCTCGTTGGAGTGACGCGCACATCACGTTCCCTTCGAGGCATGAACCATTTAGGCTCCGGGCACGTCCTCATGAACAAACCGGCAAGCCGGCCGGACGGACCGACCGACCCATACAAGCAACGCGAAACCGTAGCGCTACGCAATACGGCACATTCGCCGCCAACCGGCAACAGACAGCCATCTTGAGAAGAAGTTTCGAAGAAAAGCCACGAGCGGGAACGTTTTCGGCCTGGTTGGATGTTGACCCTGGTACGACAGCTCGTCGAGCTAGAGAAGAGGCGACGTGACTACTGTTCTGACCCCCGCGAGCCCGCTGACCGCAGCAGACCGCTGTGACCGTTGCGGCGCCCAGGCATATCTGCGCGTCGTCCTGATCAGCGGCGGTGAACTGCTCTTCTGCGCCCACCATGGTCGCAAGTTCGAGCCGGAACTCAAGAAGATCGCCGCGGAAATACAGGATGAGACGGACCGGCTGACAGCCGTGCAGGCCAATGCCGTCGAAGAGGAACAACACTGACACCTCGCATCCACGACGAGCCAGGGTCCGGCTCCGTACCGGCCGACGGGCGGCTCCCCCACCGAGGGGGGAGCCGCCCGTTCTCGTAGCTACGGAGCGACGCCGGTCAGCTACTGCCCGCCATCCAGCCCGCCGCCGCGGAGATCCTCGTGTAGACGCCGGGGCTTCCTGCCATCCCACAGCCATTCCCCCAGGACACCAGGCCGATGAGCCGCCCACCGGCCACCAGCGGCCCTCCGCTGTCCCCCTGGCATGCGTCGTGCCCGCCGTGCGGTTCGCCCGCGCAGAGCATCGTCGAGACCTCGTACGCGGCGCCCCTGCCACCCGGGTAGGCCCGCTCACACGTGCTGTCCGGCAGAACCCTCACCTGGGCGGAGCGGAGCGACGTCACGTAGTCGCCGGTCCCGGAGGTGTCCCCCCAGCCGTAGACGAGGGCTGCGCTACCCGGCTCATCGGCCCGGTCACCGGCTGCGGCCATCGGGATCACACTCTCTCCGGGGAGCGCGTCGGCCAGGGTGAGCACCGCCAGATCGCCGGAGTTGGTGGTGGGGTTGTACCCCGGGTTGATCCATGTCTCCTTGACCGCGACCTCACGGCCGCCGGAGCCGGTCAGCTCATCCCGCCCGGCAATGATCCGCAGGTCGTGCACCTGACTCACATCGATGCCGAGCGCCTCCCGGCTCAGACAGTGCGCGGCGGTCAGCACCTTCGTCGGCCCTACCAGCACAGCACCGCAGAACTGCCCCGCACGGGTACCTCCGAAACGGTTACGGCTGGACAGTGCCACGACCCACGGACTGTCCTTGACATGTGCCGGCTGCCCACCGATGACGATGCTGTCGGCAGCCGCCGGAACCGGCGACCCGAGCGGTATCAGGGCTGCCGCAGCAACCAGGGCGAACAGCCCGGTCATGGCGCGGACGACGGTACGGAACATGCGCACTCCTGACTCTGCGGTGGACCATGCCTACTCAGAGTCATCCAGCGTGTCGGCAACCGCACCCGCACATGCGTCGAGGGCCCGGTTCCTCGGAACCGGGCCCTCGACCTGCTTACTCCCGCGACTTAGTCGAGGTAGTCGCGCAGCACCTGCGAACGCGACGGGTGGCGCAGCTTCGACATGGTCTTCGACTCGATCTGACGGATGCGCTCACGCGTCACGCCGTAGACCTTGCCGATCTCGTCGAGGGTCTTCGGCTGCCCGTCCGTGAGACCGAAGCGCATCGAGACCACGCCGGCCTCACGCTCGGAGAGGGTGTCGAGCACCGAGTGCAGCTGCTCCTGGAGGAGCGTGAAGCTGACCGCGTCGGCCGGGACGACCGCCTCGGAGTCCTCGATCAGGTCACCGAACTCGCTGTCCCCGTCCTCACCCAGCGGCGTGTGGAGGGAGATCGGCTCACGACCGTACTTCTGGACCTCGATGACCTTCTCGGGGGTCATGTCGAGCTCCTTGGCCAGCTCCTCCGGGGTGGGCTCACGGCCCAGGTCCTGGAGCATCTGACGCTGCACACGCGCGAGCTTGTTGATGACCTCGACCATGTGCACCGGGATACGGATGGTGCGGGCCTGGTCGGCCATGGCGCGGGTGATCGCCTGACGGATCCACCAGGTGGCGTACGTGGAGAACTTGTAGCCCTTGGTGTAGTCGAACTTCTCGACCGCGCGGATCAGACCGAGGTTGCCCTCCTGGATCAGGTCCAGGAACAGCATGCCGCGGCCGGTGTAGCGCTTGGCCAGCGAGACCACGAGGCGGAGGTTGGCCTCCAGCAGGTGGTTCTTGGCCCGGCGCCCGTCCTCGGCGATGATCTCCAGCTCGCGCTTGAGCTTCGGCGCGAGCTTGTCGGAGTTCGCCAGCTTGTCCTCGGCGAACAGGCCCGCTTCGATGCGCTTGGCGAGCTCGACCTCCTGCTCGGCGTTGAGGAGCGGGACCTTGCCGATCTGCTTCAGGTAGTCCTTGACCGGGTCGGCCGTGGCACCTGCGACGGCGACCTGCTGCGCGGGCGCGTCGTCCTCGTCGTCGTCGGAGAGGACGAAGCCCTTGTTCTCGCCCTCGCCCTCCTCGTCGTCGCCCTTGCCGACCTGCACTTCCTCGACAGCCTCGTCGCCGTCGAGGAGCTCGTCGGCGTCCTTCTTACCGGCCTTCTTCGTTGCAGTCTTCTTGGCCACCGTCTTCTTCACGGCGGTCTTCTTGGCAGCCGTCTTCTTGGCTGCCGCCTTCTTCGCAGGGCTGGCCGCGGCAGCGTCGTCGGCCACCACGTCCACGGTCTCGGCCGACGGGGCGGCGGTGGCCGCGACGGTCCTCGTCACGGTCGTCTTGGCCGCGACAGTCTTGGTGGCGGTGCGCTTGACCGGGCTCTTCGCTGCGACGCTCTTGCGGGCGCGCTTCGGCGACTCCGCGGCACTGACCATCAGCGTCACACCCTCTTCCTCGAGGATCTGGTTGAGGCTGCGCAGAACATTCTTCCACTGGGTTGGCGGAATCTGGTCAGCCTCGAAGGCCCGACGCACGTCATCGCCGGCGATCTGCCCATCAGCCTTTCCCCGCTCGATGAGCGCCATCACAGACTCGGACTCGGCGATCTCCGGCGGGAGCGTACGGGATGTGCTGGCCGACACGAACAACCTCTCGGAACGATGGAAAACGGCTTCCGGCCCGGCCCTGGAGAGGGCTGGAACCGACGACCGTCGGGCTGGGAATGTACCGACGGCGCGGGTTTGGCCTCAGAACTGCACAGCGCCGTCAATGGCTGCTGTATTCCTTCCGCGGCGGTCACCTCTTAAGTCATCGCACTGCCTCAAGGAGTGTTACGCCCAATCCACGTGGCCCGAGTCACACCCCATGTGTGGCGAATGCGACCAAGGGTGACATCCCTCAACAATTGAGCCGCCGGACCGCGAGGGCCCGGCGACACATGGTTCGTACACCCTGGCCGTACCGTCGTCAGTGCTCGCGCGGCGCCGGCACCACCCGGTCCACCTCGGGGTGGACGACGAGCAGTTGACGCATGGCCGCCTCGGCACCCGCCGCGTCGCCGCTCGCGAGGGCGTCGACGATCCGGACGTGGTGACCGAGGGACGCCTCGGCGGGGCGGTCACAGCCGGTGACCGGACCGCCCGAAACCTGGAGGGCGGCGGAGACGATGCCGGAGAGATGTTCGAGCATGCGGTTGCCGGCGGCCTGGATCAGCAGGGAATGGAACTCGGCATCGGCTCGCGAGTAAGTGATCACGTCGCCTTGCGCGAGCGCGTGCCCCATGATCTCGACCATGTCACCGAGCCGCTGCTGAATGTCCTCACGGCCATGACCGGCGGCAAGGCGAGCGGCGAGCGGTTCGATCGTCCAGCGGAGCTCACCCAGCTCGCGACGCTGGTCGTCGCGCTGCGGACCGAAGGCTCGCCATTCGATGATGTCGGGATCCAGCAGATTCCAGTCACTGACCGGACGGACCCGGGTACCCACATTGGGCCGGGCGCTGACCAGCCCCTTGGCCTCGAGAACGCGCAGAGACTCACGTACGACCGTGCGGGACACCTCGAAGCGCTGGCCGATCTCCTCCGGCACGAGCGGGCGATCGGCGCCCAGATCACCGGAGACGATCATCTGACCGAGCTGCTGAACGAGCTGTCCGTGGAGGCCACGGCCGCGGCTGGCCGAACCCCGCCGACTCGCTCGCCCCAGCTCTGCATCGGTGCCGTCCCACGAACGGATGGCGGCGCGCTCGCCGGCCGGCGCCTCCGTATAGGGGTAGCGGTCGAGTTCACCCGAGCCGGCGAGGCCGGAATCGACGGAGCGGGCGGCGGTCATCATGGTGTGCGCAAGGGTACTCACGCATCCTTTGTCGGCGCGGCTCGCCCGCCTCTTGAGGTCTTTGGTGAAAAGCACACGAAAGGGTGATCGGCGCCCACCCCCCAATTGACGCCTTATCTGCATAAAACGGGCACGCTGAAGAGAGTTGAGAGCCTCGCGACCAGGTGGTCACGCTTCCTGATCACCAACGGACCCTGCCGCGAAGGCTGGTGAACACATACGCGCAGACGAGGACCGAGAGCGACAACGACAGCGCCGCCCCCACGGGGTGCACGACCACGCGCACCCCCGCCATCACCCAGGAATCCACCCCGTCCGGTCACTGCACCCAAGCCAGTTCGCGGAGCCTGCCGGGGAGCCCCAGTGCCGAATGACTGGCCGGCCCCGACAGCACCCCCCGCACGAGCGGAACGACGAGCACGGGCACAGCAAGCACCGCGGCGACTCCGGCGGCTGCCACCCGGAAGATTCCGGTGGCCAGCAGACCCGCCCAGGCGCAACCCACGTTCAGGCCCACCCAACTCGCTGCGGAAAAAGCCGCATTCGACGGAAATCTGACCAAGTCACCTCCGTACACAAGACGGAGCGCCTCGGCAGAGGCCGCCGCAACGATCAGAGCGAGGAGCAGCGCGACGCCCGCGGAGACCGCCAGCTTGGCCATGAGCAGACCGAGCCGGCGGGGGACGGTGCCCCGGCCCGCCGCAAGCGCGGGGTAGCGGAACTCGTCGCCGAAGGAGAGCGCGCCGAGCAGCCCGGCGCCGACGGCAGCAGGCGGCAGGGGCAGCACCTCGGGCCAGGCTGCAAGCACGTTCGGCAGCGGGGCATGGCCGGTGCGGGCGAGCAGGACGGAGAGCCCGACCGAGACGATCAGAACGGCCGCGTGATCAACGTCGTTGTCCTGACGCCGAAGAGACGGCGCAGTTCGTAGCGGACCGGCCGATGCGGGCCACGGGCCGGTCGCCGGCGGATCGACGGTGCGTGTTCCGGCCCCGGGACGGGCGATGCCGTTCGCGGCGCAGCCTCCGGCTCGGAGGCAGTCGGCTCCGGTTGCGCCGGTGCCGCGTCCCGGCCTGACGCGGGTGACGCCCGCCCCGGCGATACAGCCTCGGCTTCCGGAGCGGTGGCCGTTGCCGGGCCGGTGTCGGCGATCTCGTCGGCGAGCTGATGAACGGGTACACCGTGACGGAATGCGGTGTCGCCGATCTCCGTGCACGTGCTGCCGTACACCGAGAGGCGGCTGCCCGCTTCGGTGACCACCTCGACGGAACGCCGAGCCGCGCGCGCCTCACGGCTCACGACTGCGGCGAGTCGTGCGGCGTGCGGAGTCCGGACCACGACGCGGGGGCGCAGCCGGGTACGCGAGAAGTCGACAGCGTCCTGGTCGGAGACCAGCCGTCCGGCGTCGACAGTGACCACATGGTCGGCCGCGCGCGCCGCCTCCTTGGGGTCGCAGGTGGTGTAGAGGACCGTTCCTCCCTCCGCGACGTGGGCACGCAGGAACCCATGCAACCAAGTGTTCTCGCGTGGCGAGAGCCCCTCTCCGGGATCGTCGAGGATCAGCGCATGGGGGTCTCCGAGCAGCGCCGCCGCGAGGCCCAGCCTGCGGTCCATGCCGAGCGAGAGCGCTCCGAGGCGCTGGTCGCCGAGCCCGGCGAGACCGACGGCGTCGAGCAGTTCGTCGGCCCGGGAGGCGGGTACGCCCGCTGCGGCGCTGAGCATACGGAGCTGACCACGGACGGTGCGGGCGGGATGGCCGGGTACGTCCCCGAGGAGCACTCCCACCTCACGGGCGGGATGCGGGATGCGGTGCAGTGGTCTGCCGCGAAAGTAGATGACACCGCGCCCCGACTCCATTTCGAACATCAGACGGAGGACTGTGGTCTTACCGGAACCGGAAGCGCCGAGGAGTGCCGTGACGTGGCCGGGGCCGGCTTCGAAGGTGAGGTCGTCCACGGCGGGCGGACGGCCGCGGTGGGGTGCGCTGGTGAGTCCGATGGCCTGAAGCATCGCTTCTCTCGCGGCAGGTGTAACCGCTCGGCGGCAGGGCGAATACCGCAGCACGATAACCCGGCATATCGGACTTTTAGCGCATCATCGGTCCTGCGGGCGTTCCGCGAGGTCAGACTTCGGGCCTCAGCATCGGCGGATTGAGGACGGTGGCCGCGCCGGCGCGGAAGAGCTGGGCGGGGCGCCCGCCCTGGCGGGTGGTCGTTCCGCCGGCAGGCACCAGGAAACCGGGGGTACCTGTCACCTTGCGATGGAAGTTCCGCGGATCCAGAACCACCCCCCAGACCGCTTCGTACACCCGGCGCAGCTCTCCGACCGTGAACGCAGGCGGGCAGAAAGCGGTGGCCAGCGAGGAGTACTCGATCTTGGAACGCGCCCGCTCGACGCCGTCGGCGAGGATCTGCGCATGATCGAAGGCGAGCGGGGCGTGCTGCTCACCCTCGCGGCCGAAACCGCCCTCCGGCCCGAGCAGATCCTCGACGGGCGCCCACCGTGCACTGTGCGCGTCGCCGCCGGCGCGGGGAGCGGGCAGGTCGGGGGCGAGCGCGAGGTGAGCGACACTGACGACCCTCATCCGGGGGTCGCGCTTGGGGTCGCCGTAGGTGGCGAGCTGTTCGAGATGGGCACCGTTGCCGACTGCCGGGGTCGCCGGGTCCTGCGCGCACAGTCCGGTTTCCTCGACGAGCTCACGCGCCGCAGCGGCTCCGAGGTCCTCATCGGTTCTCACGAAGCCACCGGGAAGTGCCCACCTGCCCTGGAACGGGGACTCGCCGCGGCGAACCACCAGCGCACAGAGCGCATGACGGCGCACGGTGAGCACAACCAGGTCGACGGTGACAGCGAAGGGCGGGAAGGTCGACGGGTCGTAGGGCGGCATGCCGTGATCATAGTCGTCTGCCTGACGATAAACACTCCCTTCGTCATGATCTTCATCCATCCCGGCCCCGGAAACTGGTCGGCTCGCCGCCCGCGCGATGGGAGTCGTCCTCCGGCACGCAACGGCAGCACCCCGCAGGCCGTTGCGTGCCGGTGCGCAGAAGCTGCGCCACCGGCGGCTCCCCTCGTCGCTCTTTTCGCTCTCGCTTTCTGTGCCCGCTCAACTCGATGCCCAGCGCCGCGTCCCCGTTCCCCTGACGGACACCGGGCGATCGGTATCCATGGTCATCGGCCGCCCCCGGTCCCACCGCGACCGTGGGCCCGCGACTCACGGGCACGGCGTCGCGCGACTGCCCTTGGCCGGGCCGGGCCGGGCTGCGTCTTGTTCCGCCTCACCGCCGACGGGCGCGCTGTCCGGGGCCGGACGACTCGCTCGGCACGATGGTGACCGCGCTCCTTCTGCTCGCCGTTCTCCCCGCGCAGGCAGCGGCGCAGAGCCTCCGGATCGAGTCCTTCGTTGCACGCCTGATGAAGCAGTTGAGCGAAGGTGTAGTCGGGGTCCGCCCGGAGGGCGAGCCCCAGTGCGACCCGGGCGCCCGGCTCGTCGCCCGTCGACCAGGAGACCCAGCCGGTCAGGGTGAGCGGCGCAGCAGCGTGTTCCTCGTACGGTCCGACGCACCGGCGTGCGAGCGCCCGCCACAGCCGCAGGGCAGATTCCGCTTCGGGCCCTTCCATCCATTCCGCGGCCTTGTCCCGGGTCTCCCGGTCCTGGAGACCGAGGATCACCGCAGCGGCCTCGTCATTGCTGATCAGCGAGTCGTCCTGGCTGTCGGCCGCGGAGGGCGCGGCCGTCGGCGCATCCCGGAGGCGTTTCATCAGGACGCGCGCGAGCCCGAGGGTCTCGCGAGCCACTTCCTTGCGTCCCTCCTCGTCGAGGATCCTCGGCACGAGTGCAGCGCCGGCCAAGTCAAGGGCCTGCGGTTGCTCTGCCACGGCCGGGGTCTTCAGAGGCGCCAGTCTGGCTTCCATGTCCCTCAGAGATCCCCGGACCTGGACGCCCGCGTAGGTGGCGGCGGCCGCCATCACCGAAGTGCCCGGCAGGGACAAACCGTTGCCTTCGCTCGGGCAACAGCGTGGGTCCGGACAGCAGTAGGACCAGTAGCGTCCGCCGGAGATGCAGAGCGCTTCGAGGACGGGTACGTCGAGGGCCCCGCAGGCCGTGCGCAGACGCTGGGCCAGCGGCCGCAGCCGCTCCATCGTCTGGCCGGGCGTCTCTCCGTCGGCAGGATCCTGGCAGAGGAAGACGACGATCGCATCGGGGTGCTCGCCGCGTCGCTCACTCCCCTTGACCAGGCACTCGGCGAGCTGCTCTGCGACGTGCGGCCATTCCTGCGGCGACTGCGGAATTCCGAGCCTGAGCCGCCCGCCGAAGCGGCCCCGGCCGCCGTGCAGAGCGACCATGACCACGCTGTCGTTCGGATAGAAGCCCATGAGATACGGAAGGGCATCGGCGAGTTCGGCGGGCCCGCGCAGAGTGATCTGCTGCTCGTCGGCCGGTCCGGTGGATTCGTGGTGCTTGTTCATGGCATGACCGTCCCGTGGGCAGCAGAATTCCGCGACCCCCTGTGGATAAGTTGTCCACAGGGTCGCGGGGTCGTTCGCCGTTTGTCGTAGCCATCGGGTTGCATGGGGGCATGACCAACGCAGACCGCGCAGAGCTCAGGGCTTCGGCCGATTCCGTACTGGCCCGACTCGTCGGGGACACCACCGGCACTGCCCGGCTGCGCGAGGACCAGTGGCGGGCCATCGAGGCGCTCGTCGCGGACAGGCGCAGAGCGCTGGTCGTCCAGCGGACCGGCTGGGGCAAGTCCGCCGTGTATTTCGTCGCGACTTCGCTCCTGCGGGCGCGGGGCAGCGGCCCGACAGTGATCGTCTCTCCACTGCTCGCGCTGATGCGCAACCAGGTCGCGGCCGCTGCCCGGGCCGGCATCACCGCCCGCACGATCAACTCGTCCAATACCGAGGAGTGGGACACCGTCCAGGCCGAGGTGGCGGCGGGCGAGGTGGATGTGCTGCTGGTCAGCCCCGAGAGGCTCAACAATCCCGACTTCCGGGACCAGGTCCTGCCCCGCCTCGCCGCCGCCACCGGGCTGCTCGTGGTCGACGAGGCACACTGCATCTCCGACTGGGGCCACGACTTCCGGCCCGACTACCGACGGCTGCGGACCATGCTCACCGATCTGCCCGCAGGGGTACCCGTGCTCGCAACGACCGCCACCGCGAACGCGCGGGTGACGGCGGATGTCGCGGAGCAGCTCGGCACCGGAGCGGGCACGGACGCGCTGGTGCTGCGTGGGCCGCTGGACCGCGAGAGTCTCAGCCTCGGCGTACTGCAACTACCGAACGCCGCGCACCGGCTGGCCTGGCTGGGCGATCACCTCAAGGAGCTGCCCGGCTCGGGGATCATCTACACGCTCACAGTGGCGGCCGCCGAGGAGATCACAGCGTATCTGCGCCAGTGCGGACACACCGTTGCGTCCTACACGGGCCGCACCGAGAACGCCGACCGGCAGCAGGCGGAGGACGACCTCCTGGCCAACCGGGTCAAGGCTCTCGTCGCAACGTCCGCGCTCGGCATGGGATTCGACAAGCCCGACCTCGGCTTTGTCGTGCACCTCGGCTCCCCCTCCTCCCCCATCGCCTACTACCAGCAGGTGGGCCGCGCGGGCCGAGGCGTCGAGCACGCCGAGGTACTGCTCCTCCCGGGCAAGGAGGACGAGGCGATCTGGCAGTACTTCACCTCGGTCGCCTTCCCCCCGGAGGAACAGGTCCGACGCACGATCGATGTGCTCGCCCAGGCCGGCCGGCCGCTCTCGCTGCCCGCTCTGGAACCGCTGGTCGACCTTCGGCGCACACGGCTGGAGACCATGCTGAAGGTGCTCGACGTCGATGGCGCGGTCAAGAGGGTGAAGGGTGGCTGGACCGCCACGGGAGAGCCCTGGGTCTACGACTCCGAGCGGTATGCCTGGGTGGCACGCCAGCGCTCGGCCGAGCAGCAGGCGATGCGCGACTATGCAACGACGACCGGCTGCCGGATGGAATTCCTGCGTCGCCAGCTGGACGACGAGGAAGCGACGGCATGCGGACGCTGTGACAACTGCGCGGGGGCGCGCTTCGACGACCAGGTGTCGACGGCCGCCCTGGACACCGCACGGGGCGAGCTCGGCAGGCCCGGTGTCGAAGTGGAACCCCGCAAGATGTGGCCGACCGGTCTCGCGGCGGTGGGCGTCGATCTCAAGGGCCGTATCCCGGCGGAGGAGCTCTCCTTCTCCGGGCGGGCGCTCGGCCGTCTCTCCGACATCGGCTGGGGCAACCGGCTGCGCCCGATACTGGCTTCACCCACACCTGACGCACCGGTTCCGGACGATGTGGCGAACGCGGTGGTGACGGTGCTGGCCGACTGGGCCAAGGGACCCGGGGGCTGGGCGTCCGGCGCAGCCGATGCCGTACCGCGGCCGGTGGGGGTCGTCGCGGTCGCCTCGCACAGCAGGCCACAGCTGATCCAGTCGCTCGCCAGCCGGATCGCCGACGTCGGCCGGATGCCGCTGCTCGGCAGCGTCGCCTATGCCCCCGGGGCGGACGGGGTACGGATGTCGCAGACCAACAGCGCGCAGCGGGTGCGTGCTCTGCATGAGGCGCTCGTCGTGGAACCGGAACTGGCAGAGGCGTTGGTGTCGGCAGGGGGGCCGGTGCTGCTCGTGGACGATCTCTCGGACACCGGCTGGACGCTCGCCGTGGCAGCGCGCCTGCTGCGCAGGGCCGGTGCGGAGGGGGTGTTTCCGCTGGTCCTCGCCGTTCAGGCGTGACAGGAGCGTCAGCCGTCTGCGGTTTGGGCAGGGATATCCGTGTCATTCCAGCCGATTTCCGTCAGCCGCACCAATTGCTCGTTGCCGCCTGCCGATACGCCAGGAAGAATTGAACTCGCTCCCCGCACGGTCCTTTCGCGGCCCGGAAGGGCTGTGCCGCGGTGCGCCCCACCCAACCCTGCCCGCACCGTGGGCGCGTATGCGAAGGGAGGATCGTGACCTTCGGATTCGCTCCGTCCGCAGCCACTTCGATGTCGGCGTCCTCGGTGTCCGCCGACTCCGCCAACCGCCTTGCCAGAATGCTCGAACCGGCCGAGTGGGCCGCTGCGGGCATACCGTTGCTGCGCAGCCCGCGCGAGGTGGTCAGCGGCCTGCATACCCGGCACCGGCCGACCCCGGAGACCGCTGTCGTCGCCGTGCTCGACCATGAGGAACGCCTCACGGCCAGCGCCTCGTTCGCCCGTCGCTCCGTCTCCGCGGACGGCTGGGAGTTCCGGAACGCACTGCTGGCGCATTTGCGCCGGGTCATCCCGCACGATCTGCGCCGCCGCACACCCGTCCGCACTGCGGTGCTGCTCTACTGCCGCGAGGGCGACGAGCGGTGGACGGAGGAGGACGGGGCGTGGATGTGGGGTCTGCGGGATGCCTGTACGCTGCACGGCCTGCGGTGCGGCGCGTACATCACGCTGACGCGTGGCGGGTGGCAGGTGCTGGGCGAGGGCCGGGGCGGCCGTCGGCCCAACTCCATATCGGCGCCTGCGGCTCTCGCCGACACGGTTGCCGAGCATGATCCGTTCCCGCTGCGCACCGGCGGCGGCGCGGCAGAGGCACTGCGACGCACTGCGGCCCGCTGACCCCGGTCGTGGGCCCGGCCGCCCTGTAGGGCAGCCGGGTCGCCACAGCCGTGCGCGTCGTTCGGCTCAGACGCCGGCGCCGAGTACGGCGTTGATCCGCTGCGGTTCACCGCAGACGACCAGCAGTGCTCCGGCACACTCCCTCGCGAGAGGCAGCGCACGGGCGGTGGCGTCGTCGACGCCACCGTTGACCGCGACGATCACCACGGGGCGGGCCTTGACCCGGTCCGCAGCCACGGCATCGGCGAAGAAGACGTCGTCGCCCGCATCGTGCTGGGCCCAGTAGGCGGCTTCTCCGAAGGAGAGTTCGTGCACCGCCCACGGGTGCTGCTCACCGGTGGTGAGCACCAGGATGTCGCCCGGTGCGCGTCCGGAGTCGAGCAGCAGATCGACAGCGTCGTCGGCGGCATCGAGCGCACTGCCGGCCGCGGCCGGGATCAGCTGGAACTGCGGCGCGGTACGAGTCTTCGACCGGGCAGCCTGAGGCTGACCGGAGGTGGAGTGCGGGCGTTGCGCCGGGGGCGCGGGCCTCGCGGGGCCGGGGCCCGGACGACCGGGGCGCGGCGTGGCCGCGGAACGCGGGCCGGGTACGGGACGGGGGGTCGGCGCGGTGCGGCCTGCGGCCGGAGTGACGCGGGGACCCTGGGCGCTCTCGTGAATCTGAGGCTCCTCGGGGATGAGAGGCATGGGTGGTTGTCTATCAAACGCCGGCGCAGAGGGCGTCGGCGGGTGGGCACAAATGCGCGATCAGAAGTCGAAGCCGAGTTGGCCCCCGCTTTCCAGTGCAGCCGCCTCGGCGGAGATGCGGATCTTCTTCAGGTGCTGCCACCTGGGCAGCGCGTCGAGGTAGGACCACGAGAGGCGGTGCAGAGGCGTGGGCCCCAGCGCCTCCAGAGCGGCCCTGTGCACGGGGGACGGGTAGCCGGCGTTCGCATCGAACGCGAAGGCGGCGTACTCCCCCGATTCCGCGCCCAGTTCGGCCATCATCGTGTCCCTGTGGACCTTCGCGATCACCGAGGCGGCCGCGACCGCGATGCAGGACTGGTCGCCCTTGATGACGGTTCGGACCGTCCAGGGCTTTCCCAGGTAGTCGTGTTTGCCGTCGAGGATCACCGCGTCCGGGCGCACGGGCAGCGCTTCGAGGGCGCGCACGGCGGCGAGGCGCAGAGCCGCGGTCATCCCGAGCTCGTCGATCTCCTGCGGCGAGGCGTCACCGAGGCCGTAGGCCGTGACCCAGGCCTGGAGCAGCGGCGCCAGCTCGGCGCGGCGCTTCGGGCTGATCAGCTTGGAGTCGGTGAGTCCCGCGGGGGGCTTGCGGAGGCCGGTGACAGCCGCGCACACGGTGACCGGTCCCGCCCACGCTCCGCGTCCGACCTCATCGACACCGGCGACGGTCTTGGCACCAGTGGTAGCGCGCAGCGAGCGCTCGACGGTGTGCGTGGGTGGTTCGTACGGCATGGCGCCAGTCAGCGTACGCCGACGCAGGCGTCACGAACACCCCCGGGGCGCCGGACCGTCGTCCGGCCCGCGGCGTCGCTCCGACGGAACGCTCACGGTCCGGCTGCCACTGGTTGCACTCAGCTGCCGGAAGGCCGGAGCAGCGGCACCATGATCTGATCGATCAATTCGGCGATGTACGCATCCGGCCATTCGCTGCCGCACACCTTGCTGCGGTACATCATCATCGCGGGGATCACGTCCAGGGCCAGGTCGCTCGTCGCATCGGAACGGACGTCACCCCGCTCGATACCCCGGCGCACGACCTTCCGAAAGAGCTCGGTGGAGGGCTGGATCACACCTTGGAAGATCACGGCCTGGAAGCGGCCGGAAGCGCTCGAATCGCACTCGTGAAGCACGGAAAGCAGGGCGGTTCCGGGCGTGGAGAGCATGGCGTCGCGCAGCCGTCGGCCCAACTGGTAGAGATCTTCGCGAATGCTGCCGCAGTCGGGCGCCTCACCGACCGGGGGCAGCGCCGCCCGCAGCGCCTCCGCCACCAGATCTTCCTTCGACGGCCATCGCCGGTAGACCGCTGCTTTCCCCGTCTGGGCGCCGGCGGCGACACCCTCCATCGTCAGCCCGTTCCAGCCCACCGTGCTCAGCTGTTCCAGCGCGGCGTCGAGAATCGCGCGTTCCAGTACGGGACCACGGCGGCGCAGCGACACCACCGACGGTCGAGCGGCGGCCGCCGAGCGCGAAGTATCCATCAGCTTCTCTCCATCGAGACGGGTGGGGACGTCGAGGCGGGACTGAGCAGATCCCGTCCCGCGATGTACGGGCGCATCCCGTCACCGGCACATTCAGTGAACGCTTGCGTTCACTGAAGGGGACTCACTACCGTTGACGAGACAGTGAACGCACTCGTTCACTAACTCACTTGTGGGGGATCCATAGTGACAACCTCTCAGTTAGAAGCACAGAGTTCGCCGGGCGCCGCCCGGCAGCAGGGGCGACGGGGGATCGCCCTCACCGTCATCGCCGCATGTCAGCTGATGGTTGTGCTCGATGCCACGATCGTCAACATCGCGCTTCCGCACATTCAGGACGCGCTCAGCTTCTCCACCACCGATCTGTCGTGGGTTCTCAGCGCATACACGCTCACCTTCGGCGGACTGCTCCTCCTCGGCGGCAGGGCGGGTGACATCCTCGGCCGTCGTCGGGTCTTCATCATCGGCATTCTGGTCTTCACCCTGGCCTCCCTGCTGGGCGGACTGGCACAGGAACCCTGGCAGTTGCTCGTGGCCCGGGCCCTCCAGGGTGTCGGCGGCGCCATCGCCTCGCCGACGTCGCTGGCCCTGATCACCACCACGTTCCCCGAAGGACCCGAGCGGAACCGTGCCTTCGGGGTCTTTGCCGCAGTCTCGGCGGGCGGTGGCGCGATCGGCCTGCTGGCGGGCGGGATGCTCACCGAATGGCTCGACTGGCGTTGGGTCTTCTTCGTCAACGCACCGATCGGTGTGCTGATCGCGATGCTGGCACCGCTGTACATCAGCGAGTCCGAGAGGCACCCGGGCCGCTTCGACATCTCCGGGGCTCTGACGTCGACCCTTGGCATGGCCTCGCTGGTGTACGGATTCATCCGAGCCTCCGAGGAGGGGTGGCGGGACTCCTTCACCATGGCATCCTTCGCCGCCGCGGTCGTACTGCTGGCCGCGTTCGTCCTCATCGAAATGCGGGCGAAGGAACCGATCACGCCGCTGAGAATGTTCGCCGACCGCAACCGGTCGGGGACGTACCTCGTCATGCTCAGCCTGGCCGCCGCCATGCTCGGCATGTTCTTCTTCATCGTGTTGTTCGTGCAGAACGTGCTGGGCTACAGCCCCGTCGAATCAGGGCTGGCCTTTCTCCCCGTGACGGTCGCGATCGCCATAGGAGCAGGGCTGTCGCAGCGGCTGTTGCCCGCCCTCGGCCCCAAGCCGTTCATGATCACCGGATCGACGCTCACCGGGATCGGTCTGTTCTGGCAGACGCTGATCTCCCCCGACAGCTCGTACGTGAGCGGCGTATTGGGGCCGATGATCCTGTTCGGCTTCGGCATGGGGCTGAACTTCGTCACCCTGACCCTGACCGCGGTATCCGGGGTCGCCCAGCACGAGGCGGGCGCGGCGTCCGGACTGCTCAATGCCAGCCAGCAGGTGGGCGGTTCGCTGGGCCTCTCGATTCTGGTCACCGTCTTCGGCACAGCGAGCCGCAACGAGGCGGAGAAGCAGATTCCGTCGTTCATGGCGCAGGCGACACCGGAGCAGAAGGCGACGTTCGCCAAGTCGCGGGAACTGCCTGCACCGTGGGGGCATGAAGTGCTCACCCAGGGCATTTCGACTGCCTTCACGGCAGCGGTGGCGATGGCGGCCGTCGCCCTGCTGACCGCGGTGCTGGTGATCCGGGTGCGCAAGAGCGACTTGGATGCGCTGAGCGGCAAGGCCTCCGCAGGAGGACCTGGCGCATAACGCAGCACGACGCGTGTCGCCACAGGCGCGCGATCAGCAGGGCGTATCGGCGAAGAACCCGTCGGCGCAGGTGCAGGACGTACCGCGAAGGGTATGTCCTGCACCTGTCCGGATCGCCCGGTAGGACTCGGACCGCCCCCCCTTGCACAGTGCGTGCGACGCAATGCGGGATGTGCACGGGTCGGTGCGGGGCGGTCAGGGGTCAGTACGGGTCGTAGGAGTCGTCGCCCTCGTAACCGCCGCGCTCGCTGTCTCCTTCGCTCCCCGGCCCCCGGCAGTCCGTCATAAGGGCATTCGCGCTCCGCTTCTCCAGAATGTCGCGTGCCCGTGCCTCGCCCCAACTGGTGGCGTACCACGGTTCATCGGACGCACGGAGCGTGTGCTGGATCTCGTTGAGGGCGCAGGACCGCAGCGGTTCGGGAAGCCTGTCAAGAGCCGGTACGGCATCGGCCGAGAGGCCCCTGAGGTAGTCGATGTCGATGGTGTGATGGCTGCGGTAACGCTGCACGTTCTGTTCCGCGATCAGCCCGTCGGGCGAGACCAGACCGAACGTGAGCACGGCGACGGCGGCGCTCGCCGCCACGGCGCGCGGCAGCATACGGGCGCCGAACACACCCGCTGCCATGATCAGGACGAGCACCACACCCAGCCAGAGTTCCACCGCAGCCACGGATATGCGCAGCCGGGTCAGGCCGTAGGCATCGACGTACAGGTCCATGCGCCGCAGCGCAGAGGCGACCACCACGAGAGTGAGGAGGCAGAGCGCGCCGAGGACGGTCCGTACGAGCGTGCGGTCGCGCGAGTGCCCGCGCGGTGCCCAGCGCAGCGCGAGCGCGATGACCAGGAGGGTGAGCATGGTCGCCCACAGCAGCTGCCAGAAGCCCTGGCGGGCGTATGCGGAGTAGCTGAGATCGGTCTCGGCCATCACCTTGTCGTACCCGCCGAGCAGCACGGTGAGCTGGATGGCGATGAAGACGGCGAAAAGCAGATTCAGCACGATGAGCGGCAGCGCCCACTCCAGGCGCCCGCGGGGCTTCCCGTCCCGCACGGTGATGTCGTCCCAGCGCACCGGGGCGGCGGTGGTGTATGCGGCGGTGAGCGCACCGACCAGACCAACCACGAACAGGAAGAACCGCCACGGGGCTTCGCCCAGCGACACCTCGGGAATCAGGTTGCCGAGCACATCGGCGAACGCGGCGTCCGCGCTGGCGAAGAGCGTTCCGAAGACGATGAGCAGGGCGATCGCCACCGCAGTGGAACGGAACACGACACCCCACCGACGTCGGGAACCGGCCATACGGTCGCGAACACCACTCACTCCCCACCTCAGTCCCCCCGCCACGGAGGAGAAGAGGCCCACCGAACCGAGGAACACGCCGAGCCAGCTGCGGCTGCCGTGCAGCGTCAGCGAGCCCAGCGCGACGGCCGACACAACGGCGAGGAAGGCGGGCCAGCCCGCGTCCCTGAGCGCCGGGACCGCGAGCAGAGCAAGTGCGCCGACCGCCCAGACCGCGGACCAGGACCGGAGCCGACGGCCCGCTGCCTGCGCGGCGAAGTAGGCCGCGAGTGCGGCGGGGACTGCCGCGATCAGCAGGTTCGGGCCGAGTCCGTCACCGAGCAACAACGCGCTGAGGAGCGCGGTGGCGACGGCCGCCCAGAGCGTGGCGTTACGAATGGCGGCCGGGCGGGCCGGGCGCAGCCGCGCGAGCGTACCGGCTGTCTGCCGACTGCTCGGCCATGGGTTGGGCTGCTGCGGCTGCCACCCCTGTTGCGCGTACGCCGGGACCTTCGGCGCCGGCGGAACGGCGTCCCGGGACGCCGGCGCCTCGGACGGCTCCGGTCGCTCCGTCGGCTCCCCCGCCGGATCCGACCCCGTCGCGCGAGACGGTTCCGACGTACGCGGCGGCTCGGGCACCTCCGGCTGGGCGGCTGATTCTGACGCGTGATCGGGCATGGGACCCCTCCCCACCGAGGTCCACTCACACGACAGCTGGACAGTGCGAGCAACCCGGCATCTCATTCGGCACACGCCCGTCATGATGATCATCGCGGGCGGCGTGGCCGAAAGATTAGCCCCCTGCTACCGCTCGCAGGCGCCCGTGGCAGGGATGTGTCAGTACCGTGACAGTCGGCCCGTCTCAGCTGCGGCCCGGGCGGGGAAGCCAGTCCGGCAGCTCTTCCGCCTGCGCCGACCAGTCGGCCGGCGGTGCGCCCGTCTCGCCCGCCGCGACGACCCCACCGACGATCGCGCAGGTCGTGTCCACGTCCCCACCCGCCTGAGCGGTCACCCAGAACGCCTTCTCGAAGTCGCCGAGGCTCCGCGCCGCAGACCAGAGAGCGAACGGCACCGTGTCATGTGCACTGGTACGGCGCCCGTTGCCCAGAACCGCGGCCACAGTCCCGGCATCGCTGTAGTCGAGCATGTCGCGAGCCCGGCGCAGCCCGGCGCCCACCGCGCTGCGCGGTACGAGCGCGACCACGCCGTCGAGGAGATCCTCAGGCGTCGGTGGTCCTCCGGGCGCGGCTGCGAGTGAGGCGGCCGCCGCCACAGCCATCGCACCCACGACGGCCTCCCGGTGCTGATGCGTGGTGTACGAGGAGATCTCGGCCTGGTGCGTAGCCTGCTCGGGGTCGTCCGCGTACCAGGCGCCGAGGGGCGCGATGCGCATCGCTGAACCGTTGCCCCAGGAGCCCTGACCGTTGAAAAGCGCCGACGCCAGCTCGCGCCAGTCGCCGCCCTCCCGGATCAGTCGGAGCATCCGGTTCACGGCGGGGCCGTACCCCCGGTCGAAGTCGTGATGGTCGGCGAAGGAGTGGGCGAGCGCGTCCTGGTCGATACGGTCGTGCCCGACGAGCACGGCCAGGACCGAACAGGCCATCTCCGTGTCATCGGTCCATTGCCAGGGTCCGGGCGGCAATGCGCGCTGTTTCAGGAGCGGATAGTTGACGGGCACAAAGAACTGGGATCCCAGGGCGTCTCCCACGGCCAGCCCGCGCAGGCTGGCCAGGGCGCGCTCGAAGCGTGTGGCGGTAGCGGAGTCAGCGGTCATCGCCCTTCCACTCTATCCGGTGATGCCATAGGGCTCAGGGGTGCGCCACCGCTCGAACGGCCGGTCAAGTGTGTAGCGGCCGTCCTCGCCGAGTATCAGCGTCCGCTTCTCCCCGTTGCCGGGATTGGAAAGTGACTCGAATTCGGCCACCGACCAGTGGAACCAACGCATGCAGAACAACCGCATCGTCAGTCCATGGGTGACGAGCAGAACGTTGGGCGGATGGTCGGGGGCTTCGAAGCTCCGGTGCAGGCTCTCCAGAAATGCTCCGACCCGGTCGTACACGTCGGCGCCGGACTCCCCCTGCGCGAAGCGGTAGAAGAAGTGCCCGTAGGCATCCCGGTACGCCTTCTGCAGTCTTACGTCCTCGCGGTCCTGCCAGTTTCCCCAGTCCTGTTCACGCAACCGTGGCTCCTCCCGCACCCGCACCCGCTCCAGGTCGAGGCCGAAGGACCTGAAGGTCTCGTGCGTGCGGCGGTAGGGCGAGACGTACACGCTGACCCGCTCCCGGCCGAAGAGTTCGCGCAGCTGTGCCCCCGTCTCCCTGGCCTGCCGCAAACCCGTCGCGGTGAGCCGCAATGCATGGTCGGGCTCGCGCTCGTACACCGTGTCATCGGCATTGCCCTCGGACTCGCCGTGCCGGACGAGGACAATGCGCTGCGGTCGTGCCATGTACAGACCCTAGATCGATTCCAGCTCATTTGGCCGTCCGGACCCCGTCCGATGCATGTCGTCGGTGACACGGCGCCGCAGAGCCGGTCGGAGAGGGACAGGGCCCTTCTTCAGCTCCCGCGCCGACCCGAGCGCCACGTGGTTCACGGGCGCGTCAAGCAGCAGCTCCACGGGCCGGCGGACGGCCGAGCCCGAGCCGCCTGCGCTGCCCACGGAGGGCGATCCGCCGGGTACCCGCAGGTCCCGGAGGCGGAACAGCCCGTTGCCTGAGACATCGCCGACCGGCTCGCCGACGCAGCCCAGGCTGCCGTCCCGGCACGCCGTTCAGCACGCGCCGCACCGCGGCAGGACCCTGCTGATCACGAGCGGAAGGGTCCCGGGTGCCTTCGGCTCAAACCGTCCAGGAGGGCTCGAGCTGCACGACGTCCCCCGCCACAGCCGCCACATCGTCCTCGGTCTGCGCCCGTTGCGAAAGCCGTTCGAGGCTCCCCGGCCGGTACTTGCCTCGCTCAGCGCTCGACTGCCACATCGACAGCACGAGGAACTCGTGCCCCGGCGCTTCGCCGAACACGCCGCGCAGCATTCCGGGCGATCCGGCCATCGCCGGATTCCACACCTGCTGCTGCATCAGCGCGAAATGCTCCACACGGTCCTCGTGCACGGTGCTGTGTGCCGCTCTGACCACGTCCGCATCAGTGAAACGTGGCTCGAAGCCGGTCTTCACGTCGAAGCGGCACTCGAACAGTTTGACCTGGATGTCGCTGTACGTTCCGGACTGCGCCGCAGCCAACTGGTCATGCGCACGCGCCATGAAGGAGTCGTAGAAGACCCGGTTCTCCCAGAACGCGAACACATGGGCAACCTCCGGTCGCCCCCGGCTCCATCCGCCCCCCTGCCCTCTGAAGCCCGGCTCACCGAGCAGCTCCGCCCACTTTCGCTGCCCGCGCTCGAAGCCACGACGATCCATCACGGTGCAGCGAATCCACTTGACCAGCACCGCGCCATCGTACGGCGCCGAACGTGGCGCGGGTCACGCTCTGCCGGAGTGCGCCCGAACCGGTCAACACGGACCGGAGAATGATCTCCATGACGGCCTTCCACACCAACCCTCTGTTCGCGCGCCTCGAATCGGCCGAGCGCGTCCTCGTAGCCGGGGCGGGTGGCGGCTTCGATATCTACGCGGGCCTGCCGGTGGCGCTCTCCCTGCTCCATCAGGGCAAGGACGTCCGGCTCGCCAATCTGTCGTTCAGCGCGCTCGAAGGGCTTCCCCTCGATGCGTGGCTGGCACCGGACGTCGCAGTCATCACCCCCGAAACGGCTCTCCATCAGGCGTACTTCCCGGAACGCACCCTCGCCCAGTGGCTCGATCTTCACCACTACCCGAGCACCGTGCACGCCTTCACCCGGGTGGGAGTGCAGCCGCTGCGCGCCGCCTACCGGGCGCTGATCGAGCGGTACGACATCGATGCGGTCGTCCTCGTCGACGGCGGTACGGACATCCTGATGCGCGGCGACGAAACTGGGCTCGGCACCCCGGAGGAGGACCTGACCAGCGTCGCCGCCCTCGCCGGAATCGACGTACCGGAGCGCCTGGTCGTCTCCGTCGGCTTCGGAATCGACGCGTACCACGGGGTGAGCCACGGACTCGTCCTGGAGAACATCGCCGCTCTCGAACGCGACGGCGCCTGCCTCGGCGCATTCTCCGTCTCCCGTACGACACGCGAGGGTGCCCTCTTCGTCGATGCGGTGGCACACGCCCAGGAGCACACGCCCCAGCACCCGAGCATCGTCAACGGATCGATCGCCGCGGCGGTCCAGGGCGCTTTCGGGGACGTCCAGTTCACGTCACGCACCCGTGGCAGCGAGCTGTTCATCAACCCGCTGATGACCCTCTGCTTCGCCTTCGAGCTGGAAGGGCTGGCGCGCCACTGTCTCTATCTCGACCGCATCGAGAACACCCATCTGATGCGGCAGGTCAGCAGCGCGATCGAGCTCTTCCGCGAAGAGATCAGCCCGCGTCCACCGCGCCGCATCCCGCACTGAACGGCGCCGGGAACAACAAAGGCCCGATTCCGCCACTCGCGCCCAAGCCGGTTGGCTCCGGGGACAGTTACGGACATGATCAGGTGGTACGACCGATCCGACGGCCCAGCGGCAAGGAGGGAAGCCCGATGAGCACTCCCAACAAGGACATCGAAAAGGTCGAGGTCAGGCTCAAGTGGGACCCGAGTCCGCCGGGTGCGCCCGCTCACGACCTCGACATCATTGCGGCGACCTACCCGGCGGACGAACCGTCCGGCAGCGCCTCGTATCTCGTGCACTTCGACAGCCGCTCGCCGGACGGCACCATCACGCTGAACCGCGACAGCAGGACCGGCCAGGGCCTCGGTTTCGACGAGGTGATGACTCTGGAACTGGAACGGCTGTCGACCACGTACACCCGGGTCGTGGTCGGAGTGGTCATTCAGCAGCGCGACGGCCGGAAGACGTTCGGCGACATAGCCAATACCGGCGTGCAGATTCGCGAGGGCTACACGAACCTGGCGGAGGACGACTTCTCCGAGGTCGCCACCGCCACCGCGGCGACCGTGGCCGAGTTCGTCCGGGACGGATCGGGCGTCTGGACGTTCCACGGAACGGTCCGGGGCTTCGACGGCGACCCCGGTTCGTACGCCGCGATCATGGGAAGCCACAAGCCGGGCATCTGACAGCTCGAGCCCCGGCACGGCAGACGCCGAGGGCGGCGGAGTCGAGAGACCGACTCCACCGCCCTGACCGGTGCTTCGTGCCCTACCGGGCTCTGGATCAGCTGTTCATGGGAAATCGACGGGTGTCTCCCTATGGTGGCTGTCTCCAGCCACCACGCGCTGTCTCCACGAACAGATTGCCATCTTTGTCTGCGGCTCGCTCGCAACTGTCTCCCGCCCGGATAGATGCCAGATCATTGTCCGTGCGGCAAGCTCCTCTCACCTTCTCCGAGCAAGAGGTGGTGCTGTCCGACAGTCACGCTCGCGTCACCTCGGCGTGACACGACCGGCGTCCCGTATGAGCGACCGAGTGTCTCGCGGTAGTCCGCTGCCGCAAGGACGGCACTCGCCTTGTTCGCGGTCTCGCGTGGGGGCTCTTTGCTCCGCGGGATAACGGAGCAGCGGATCATGCTGTCCCTGCTCCCCGGCCGGAGTGGTCGGTGCCGTCCGGGGTGTAGCACAGGGGCTGCAGGCCGCTGCGGCTGCTGCAGGCAGTGGGGTGTCGGCATCCAACGACGGGCATGCCATCGGCGGCAGCGTGCACATCCGCGCGCAGGGCGGGTCAGCGGCCGCGCTGAGGATGGACGACGTGACGATCGGGTCTGTGGCAGACCCTTGCCGACCGGGTACCAGAGCAGGGCTGCACCCACAGCCGCCGGCCCGCGCCTCTGCGACTTGGGCGTCAGCAGGTAACCCCGAGAGAGGTCTCAGCTGCTGGTTACCGACCCGCCTTACAGCGGCTAACACGATGAGGCACCGAGGACCGTACCTACAGGTGTCCCAGCTACCGCGTCAGGCATCGCTCCAGCAGCTCCAGAAACTGCCGCAGGTCATCAGCCACCCTGTCGAGCTCGGGCTCGTCCAGCGACGCCGTCCGCGTCCGGTAGACCACCCCACCAGGGCCAGCGACATAGGATCGGCCGTCGCCGTTCGAGCCAATGACCAGGCCACTGGCCTTCTGGTCCGCGCCGACATCGACAGCGCCGTACTCCTTGAGCCGCAGAAGGACATCACCTGCCGGGTCGACGAAGTAGCCGTTGCCGACGTCCGCCCAGGTGACGTCGCCGATGCTGTCGTAGAAGGTGACCAGGTCAGCAGGCACAAGGCTCACTTCGGCAAGCGTGCAAGCCGCGGCCTGATCACCGTGGTCAGCCAGTCGGACCTCATTGGTGCCTGGGGGAAAGCCGTGCCGGCGCTCGAACTCATCTGTCATTGCCTCCAGGGCCTCTGAGACCCTGCTCACCCACGAGGCCAGCCAGACAGGCGAAAGCGCACAGTCGCTCATAACTGATCGTCTCTCTTCGGAGTCGGCGGAGGCAGATGATACTGGCCGCCAGTGTCAGTAGTCCCTGATGGAGGTCGGCTCGGCGCTCGTAGCGGCTGCGGAGTCGTTTGAACTGGTGGAGCCAGGCGAAGGTGCGCTCGACCACCCAGCGTGTCCTGCCGAGCCCGGAACCATGCGCTGTACCGCGACGCGCGATCTGTGGTTTGATCCCTCGCTTCCACAGCAGGCGGCGGTACTTGTCAAAGTCGTAGCCGCGGTCCGCGAACAGCCGCTTGGGTCTGCTGCGAGGCCGTCCACGCAGGCCCCGGATACGGGGAATCGCGTCCAGGAGCGGGATCAGCTGCGTGACGTCGTGACGGTTGCCGCCGGTGAGCGACACGGCCAGTGGGGTTCCGTGCCGGTCCACGATCACGTGGTGCTTGGAGGCTGGACGTGTGCGGTCCACGGGCGAGGGGCGACATGGTCCCCCTTTTAGCGCCCTGATGTGGGAGCCGTCGACCACATAATCATCCATGTCCAGACCGCCGTTGGCCCTCAACTCGGTAAGCGGTACCTCGTGTAGGCGGGGCCAGACGCCGGCCTCGGTCCAGTCCCGCAGACGTCGCCAGGCTGTCACCCCCGAACAGCCCACGACCCGGGCGGGCACGTCTCGCCAGGCGACTCCCTTGCGCAACACGTAGACGATGCCGACCAGTGCCACGCGGTCCGATACCGGCAGCCGCCTGGGGTGCCGATGGCGTCGGGCTGGCCGAGTGGGGAGAAGCGGGGCTATACGCTCCCAAAGGTCATCAGGAACCAGGTCAGCGGACATGGTTGCAGAGTCTGCCGAGACCTCTTGTTAGACGCCAGCGGAGTCGTCAAGATCGATGCGTCAGACGATCGGGATCCGTCCGACTCAGCGCCAGCCACCGTGGCGCGGTTCCGAGTATTCGCCGAACGGCGGGTCGTAGGCGTCCCCATCCTCAGTGGTCACGACGTAGTCTGGTGGTTCAGTCTTTGAGGCGGCTTCCTGCAGTCGGATGACGAGTTCGGGGACGGGAAGGACACGTAGCGACAGGGCTGCGGCCACACGGACACCTTCCTTGAAGATCTCCGGATCGTACTTGTCACGGGACTGTTCGAGTTGCTGGGCGGAGACCTGCATGACCTCCACGTCACCGCCGCCAGAGAAGCCAAGACAGTCCTGCCATGCCAGCCCGATGATGATCTCCAGCGCATCCGCCAGGTCATCGGCGATCAGCCCGCCCTCCCCTTCGGAACTCGCGAACACTACCGGCCGGCGACCGTCCTGCTCGGCACACAGGAAGTACGCCCCACTGGCAGACTCCCCGGCGATTGGCTCCAGCGGCGCACCCGAGGCAAGCCTCAAGCCGTCGCCATAGTGCTTCTGCCCGATGTCGAAGCCGAACGATGACCGCAGTAACAGGTCGATCTCCGGGGTGTTCTGGATCAGGCCCAGAAGATGATCACTTGAGGTCATGGCATGGGGACGATAGCGAGTGCCGCTGGCACGCGGGACCCAGGGCGAACAGCGCGTCCGGGCCCGGCGGTGGCGCGACCGTCATGGATCGCGCAACCCCACCTCCGTTACGGATGTCCGGCCAACCTTCATACGGAACTACAGCCTGTCTGCGCCCCAAGACACCACAAGTCATTCTGAAACCATCAGTAAGAACTACTGAGGGCACCGGTCCGGGGGAGATCCCCCGAGTGGCAGTGTGATCCGTTCTTGATCACCGGCGTGGAATGCAGACAAGCAAGCGGCGGTGAGCCACCATCCAGGGATGGCAACTCTGACCGCCGACCAGCGTGCGGAGCGGGCTGCGCGACGGGCAGCCGCATGTCAAAGGACATGTTTCGACTGTGGAGCCACACCTGGACAGCCGTGTGCGCCCGGACCCGGCGGTCGCTCCAACGTCCATCGTTCTCGGCTTTGGCTTGCTGAGCGAGACTTCCAGCCCGCGCCGCCCCGCGCGATCGTTCCGCGCGATGCTCAGTGGATCTATCAGCCTTTGGATATCGTCGACAACTCCTCTCCAGTACTGGCTATGCGTCAGCCCGTTTGCATGGCCTGCTGCTGGGACATCGATGAATTGGGCTGCATCATCTGCTTCGCCATCGCCAGCGTGGACACTGAAGTCTCCGTCACACACCCGCTCCTGCTCGCGGCTGCCTCCGCATTCGCGATGCAGACCGACGCAGAGCGCGACATTACTGTCGGGCGACTGCTCGCCCGCGGGTTTATGGCTGAATGTCTCGATGGCTGTGTCTGCATCAATCCAAATATCGCTCTTACGTTCGAGCGGTCCGATCTGGATGCGCGTCTTCTAGCTGAATGGACGGCTGCGAAGGAGGAAGCCCTGGTGCCCACACCTCCCGGCAATGAGGCGGTGTTGAAGTGATCTCTGCCGGGCTTCTATCGACGATGTCTGCACTTCGGCAGCGCTGGATCGTATACACCGCTCGGCTCGTCGAGCGGGACACGTACTTGTGGAGCCGGGCCTGCGACGTATGCGGCACACCGGAAGGTCCTGGCTGTACGCGAGAGGACTCGTGATCGAGGTCTCTGCCTGCTGGCAAGTTCACTTCCGGCCCCTCGCCTGGGCACTGACCCCAAGCGACCGCTGGCACGACGAGAGCATCTGCGAGTCCGTCTTCGACGAGCACGGATAGGCAATCGTGAATGAGTTGATCCAATACGGGGACGACGTCACGGCAGCCGACCTGAGAGACCTCTGTCGCAACGGCGTCCCCCTGGTACGGCACCCCGTGCTCGGCGGTGAACAGGATGAGTGGGTCGAGTTCTTCAGCGATCAGGTGACGGCCATCCTTGAGGGCGAGATTCCAGCATGAAGCGCCGCGCGTACCCCGGCCGCGTCCACGTCGTCCGGGACGGCACCGCTCACGCCACGCAGGTCCTCACCCTGACCGATGGCGAAGCCGCGGAGCGGGCCGCCGACGGGTCCTGACCGGTCGCTGGGCACATCTTCGGACGCACCACGGTCCCCGGGGGATCAGCCATGACACCCCCGGGCCCGGCTCGAGGATCGCACCGCTCAACGACGGTGCGATCCCGGCATCATGCGGGAGCCGGCCGCGGCTTTTCCTGCCCCCTGGCGACTCCCTCTCGCCAGCATCCGAGCCCGAGCCGAGCAGCAGGCGGTCGCCAGCTGACCGGCCCCGCTGTTCACAGCGCGATCGGCCGATATCTCAGGGCCACACCGACAATCTGCTCTGCTGAGACGTCCTGCAGCTCGGCCGGGGGATGGAAGATCAGGTCGCTGACCCGGGGATGCGACACGTTGGCTTCGAGAAGCCGCAGGTAGTAGTCGCTCTCCGGGCCGCCGGCGAGCAACCTGCGGACGATCTCCACGAGCTCGTCCGTGGTGATGTCCCCGATCCGGGGGCGAGCCGGCCGAGCAGCCTCCAGCGCGAACTCGACCAGGTCTCGGCTTTCGTCGTACTCGGCGAAGTCCAGGGCCGCGTAGTCGTGGCCAGTCTTCGTATTGAAAGCCCTGATCTCCTCGTCCGCACTCTCGGACCCAGAGAGCACCAGGTCAGAGATCCGCTCGATCTCACGACAAAGCTCGTCCAGCCGCTGCTGGATCACCGGCGGGGGCATCAGCTCCACTCTCAGGTCCACGGCCGAATTATGCCGTCAGCCCCCGACACGCCGACACGACCTTCCAAGTGCTCTCAGTTCTCGCCGACATCCCCCGGCATACAGCGCGGGCTCGATCACAGTGCATCCCCAAGCCTCCAGCAGGCTGCCCGCCAGCCGATGGAAATGCATGGCAGGGGATACTGCGCCACCAAGCCGCCTTAAGGGCTGTCACTTCATGCGGGCGAAGGTGTGCTCAACGCGAGCGCGGACTTGCTTGTGGGACTTGTTGTGGGCCTGCTTCCAGTCGGGCAGTTCCTCGCCCTTGCGGCGCCGGTGGGGCATCACAAGCCCGGTGCCCGGATAGCCGCCGTCGGCGATGGTCGAGGGGTGCGCCGACGGCGGCCTTCGCGCCGGACTCCTCCCACGCCCTGCAGTCGTTGCGGTTGCCGGGCAGGGGCCGGCCGACCACCACGACGAGGCGGGTGTCGGCATCGATGACGACCTGGTGGTTGGTGGAGTACCGGTAGTTCTTCGACGGCTCGGCGACGGTGTGATCGCGGGTGGGCACGAGAGTGCCGTCCACGATCAGCACGGTGTCCTTCGCGAACCGCTTGCGGGGCTGGAGGGCGAGCATCGGCCCGAGGTGATCGATGATCCGGTCCGCCGCCGACTTGGAAACCCCGAACAGCGGGGCCAGTTGGCGCATGGTCAGGTTCGTGCGCCAGTAGGCCGCGACCAGCAGAGCCCGGTCCTCCAGCGGCAGACTCCACGGCCGGCCCTTGCGGACCGCGTCCGCACCCTCGCGCCGCAGGACCGTCACCAATCTTCCCGAACAGGCGAGGGCTGAGCCCGGTGAACGGAGTTATCCAGGACGGCTCTGACGTCGTGATCACACCAGCCATACCAAGATCATCTCACCCGTGACCAGAGAGATAACTCAGATGCGGACGCTCAGCCGCAGGTTAAGCAGGTGGCGTAGGCGGGCAGAGGCCCCACGGAGGGTTCCGAGCTTCCTCACCTCGTCCGTCTCAAGCTCCAGCCGGTCTGCGAGAGCAAGTACAGCGGCGTAGGGCCGTTCGCCCTCTTCGAGCTTCGCTGCGACGGCATCGAGGACAGCTTGAAGAACGACGGGGTTCGCGCCGGGATGTTCTGCTAGCAGGCGAAGGAGCTTGTTGTCGTTCCAGACGCTGTCCCGGGCCGTGCTCAGTTCCTGGAGGGCTACGGGCGGAGTGTGGTGATTGGCGGCCAGGGCTTGCCAAACGAAGGGGTACGGAGATTGCGCGAGACGCTGCAGCACAGCGCTGTCTTTCTCGGCATGCGCCAGTGCGAGGTAGTCGGCAGGCGTGGGCACGAGGATGGCCTCTCAGGATGGTCGAAGCCGTCATCTTGCCACTGCACCATCGCTGACGCTCATGCCCTACCTGCCTCGACCATCACTTACGGGACAAGTCTTAGCGAGGCGACAGAGACGGTAAGGGGGCTACTGGAGATCGTCGAACTCTTCCAGTAAACGACTGGCCTTGATGGACAGACCCGAGGCCAGCTTCAGCACGGTCAGCAGGCTGGGGTTTCGTCGGCCGTGCTCGATGTAGATCAACCCTCGGAAGCTCAGCCCCGACCGCTCTGCCAGGACCTCCAGCGACAGCTCCCGCTCTTCTCGCAGCCGCCGCACATGCGTACCGAAGCGCTGGAGGGCATCGTCCGAAGGAAGGTTGTGCATGCCCCAGACACCAACAGCTGCCTAACTTGACCACCATGAACAGCTGTGCATAACCTCACCTTCACGATCGAGCACGGAGCGTCATCACTGGTTACTCGCAGCTATCACGGCACCCGTTCCGTCAGACACGCACACCAGGGCACGGAGGTTTTTCGATCGTTTGCTCGGATCCGCCACCATCGCCTTACTGCAAGGCGCCAAGCCCTCACAGGTCGTACCTCGGCACTGACACGAAAGGCCCGAACACATTGCGGTCTGAACGCATGTTGCAGGATGAAATGACCATTTGCGCTGTCCGTGTGGAGCTCGGCTCCATCGTCCGTTGGGTGGCTCGCCAGCGTGAACGTGTGACGATTACGGATCGAGGCCATCCCACTGCAGTCTTGATCGGCGTCCCAGAGCTGGCGGAGCTGGACCAAGCCGCCGCCGAGCGCAATCAACCCGCCAGTTGCCCGACATCCCGCCCTCGGGCCCGTGATGTGTAATCCACGAGGCGGATGCGTGCACTTAACCCGACAGGACCACCGCGTGCAGTCCTGTGCCAGCGCCCTGCATCAGCGGCTGCGTCCCGTCGCCGCCCCTAGAACCTCGCCGACCCGCGGGTGCTGCCGCTACGGCCCCTACCAGGCGAGTGAGCCCAGACCGGGCCGCTTCGGTGACGGCGGACGACTGAACCCGTCAGGACGCTTCAGACCGAACCCAGCGGAGGATGGCTATCGGATCCTCCGCAGGCACCAGCACCACCTGACTTCCTGGGATCACCGGCCGCTCCAAGTCCACCTTCAGTTGCACTGCGGGTGAGTAGAACTGCCGCAACCCGAGGTCGAGCACTTCACCTCCGACGGACACCGTCAACGGCTGATGGACGACGAAGGCGCCTGGCAGGTTAGTCAAGAGATCCTGCGGCCGTTCCAGGCCGGTCGTGAATGCCAGTTCACTCCACCGCATGCGCAGCTCCTCTCCCCACAGCAGATGCGCAGCCTCCAGCCACGCCTCAAATTCCTCGACGGGCCGACCCAGCAGCGGCGGGATCCGGATCGTGCGGCCTGCAGCCCGCTGGATCTCCAGCAGTGCTTCGACGACGTCGCGCTGGAGCACAGCACCGAGGTCGCGGGCATGACCGATCGGCATCGGTCCCTGACCAGACTCGGGACGGTAAGGGTTATGGGCGGTGAACCGGTTCGGCGCATGGAAGTCCGCGCGCGCCGCTATCGGCTACGCGGCTCCGGTCGGCGAAGTCCACGAGACTGTCGAGCGCGTGATGGGTACCGTCCACGCAGGCGAGGTCGCACTGCGCTGACATCCGCGATCAGCCGGCCCAGCACCGATCTCGTCATCGCCCGGCCGACTGCCTGCTGAACGCCACCGAACCGAACCCCAGGCCAGCACGCCTCAAGCTCAATCGTGCTCGTCGACGTAAGATGATCTACATTCGGTCTTGCGCAGCCAAAAGGGGCGAAATTGTCACGAATAGGGCGGGTTTCGGAAATAGCCGATCCTGGCGCGCATTTCACCTGGTGGAGGGAAAGCGGGAGGCTCACGGACGACCAGTCCCTGGCACGTTTCCACGAGTTCTGCACACAGCGCGAGTGGGGCGAGACTGCTCTTGACATTTTCTATTCCCAATGCGGATGGTGCTGGGTAGAGGATGCTCCGGATGCCAGACCGAGCGAGGTGGTGTTCAGTTCCGACGTGACGCGCGAAGATCAAGAGTTGATCAGAACGGCCAGATTCTCGGATCTTCCCTCCTGTGAAGAAGAGGCCACTCAGGTGTTTGCGGCACAGGAACCTCAAGTCAATCGCGGGTCTCGCATTCGCAGATTTATGGAAGCTCGCCGGAAAACGGAACCGCTGACGAATGGCCCACGCGTGGCCGCCGCCCGCAACTACAACAAGTACGTGATCATCGACCGCTTCGGCGTGCCGGATAGAAGCCTATTCCGCCGGGCCCTCCATGCGTACCTGGACGTGGTTGACTCGCGCTCTGCGGCTGAGCAGGAATTGGATGTCGAAGCGGTGCGCTTGGCGCTGTCTCAGCAGCTATGGGCGGTTGCCATCGCCCTTGAAAGCCTCAGGGTGCCGTCCGCTCAGTACGAGGAACTGCGGAAGAGCATCACGTCGGCTGCCGGGAATGCCACCGCGACTGAGCATTCGAATCCGCTGATCGAGGCCCGCCAGGATCTAATTGCGCGCGTAGAACGTCTGGAGCTTTACGCAGCGAAAGTCAGGCAGTCCGACAAGGAAATCGCGGAATCTGCCGCGCTGACGGCGATGCAGGATGCGCATTCATGGATCGATGGAGCCTCGAGAGCATTCGGCGAAGGTGTTGCAGCCGACGTGACAATCGACACCGCGGCTTTGGCGCGGGAGTTGCGGAAACGGGCACGCCCCAGGAAATCCTAGCTGCCCTGAAGCGGATGAAGCGCCCGGGGCTCTAAAACGCCAGGTCATTAGGCACGAGATCAGCAGGCACCCGACAGGTCCTGCCCACACAGCACCCAACTTCCAACCCACCAAACCGATTTCATTCCGAAACGATCAGTTAGACTGCTCGGCGACCGCGTGGTCACGAGTGGGGACAAGCGTGCCATCCACGATCAGCATGGCGCCCTTGCGGAACCGCTTGCGGGTCCGCAGCGCGAGCGCTGGCCCGAGGTGGTCGATGATGCGATCCGCAGCAGATTTCGACACTCCGAACAACGGAGCGAGATGGCGCCGGGTGAGGTTCATCCGCCAGTACGCCGCCACCAGCAACACCCGGTCCTTCAGGGGCAGGCTCCACGGCCGGCCTCTGCGGACCGGATCGGCGCCCTCGCGCCGCAGCGCGTTGATCAGTTTGCCGAACTGCCGCGGGCTCAGCGCGGTGAACGGGGCTATCCAGACTGTAGCCGCCGATGATCCTGCTGCCCGCGTCGGCCGGCAAACGTGGATCAGGGTCTGGTTTGGTGACGTGGACGGCCTGCGGCGAAGTCCAGCAGGACGGCGCCGACCGCCAGACCCACGGTGACTGCCGGGTCAGGCCGATCGGCAGCCAGGACGGCGCCAGTAGGGCGAGGCTGACTGTGCATACGAGAACAACTCGCGTCCACACTCAGGCGAGGCTGACGCCGGTCGTACGTTGGGCGAGCCACCGCGGCGGCATAGCACTACCCGCGGCCGCTCCCGCGGGCGTGCTTCCGGTGGGAAAGAACTTGAGTATCCGCAGGTAGCGGCGAGCTTCGGTCGGCGACTCGGAGCCCCTCCCGCTGTCACGGAAGGGGCTGCGGTTGTCGCTGGGTTTCACTCTTCTTGGGTGCTCCGGGTCCAGCCTAAGTGCCCGTGCGCGACAAGCCGCTGGCTGCAGTACGGCTCGCTGGTCCGTGGGGCGACACCACTGTCGCCTGGGCCGTTGTCACCGGCTGAGTGCGGTTCCGTCGATTTGGACAGTACGGCTACTTAGAGTGCGCAGGGTGAGTGTGCCCGATCGGATGCCGTTGAAGGTGGCGATGTCGAGGATCGCCTTGTGTTGAGCTTTTGCAGCATAGAGGTCGATTTTTTTGATCAAGGCTCCGTTCCAGTACACCCCAATGGACCCGCAACTGGCACAGCGCGTCGCGACCAGCGCGAGGTGCTTGGCCTGGACTCCTTTCAGCTGCAGTGTCACCCCGGACTTCGATGTGACGGTTGCTGTATTGGCGTAGTAGGCGGTGCCGGACGTTCGCGACCAGCCCTTCGATGCGGTCAGGGCGCGGTCGTCGAGAGCCACCGCGGTGCAGCGGGCGGAACTCCAGACGGAGAGGTTGCCGGCTTTGTCGCGGGCGCGCGCGGAGAAGCAGTAGGTGAAGCCGCGGGCTGCCCCCGAAAGGGTCAATTTGGTTGCAGTGGTCTTCTGCCATGCGCTGGGGTAGACCCAGGCGCCGTAGCCGCTGGTGTAGGGAGCACGCTGCCAGCGCACATCCACGTTGGCCGTGCCGGCGCCAGCATCCTTGACCGACCATGCTGGGGCGAGGTTGGTGGACAGCGTAAACGCCGATGATGGCCCAGTCATGGAGATAGTGGGCGCCACGGTGTCCACCCTCCATTGGCGAGAAGTCGGCGTGCTCTCGTTGCCAGACGGGTCGATCGCCGTCACGGCAAAGGTATGCAGGGCTGAACTCAGACTGGTGTATGACACGGGCGATGTGCAGGGGATGGTGGCCTTGCCGTCTAGGCTGCACCGGTAGACCAAGCTCGAGGTGAGGTCCGTGTCGTCGCTGCCGGTGAACGAGAACTGAGCGGTTGCGCTGGCCATCACTGAAGGTGGACCGGCAGTGATGGTCACCACGGGCTTGACAGGGTCGCGAGGCGTCACAGCGTTTGACGCTTGGCTCGCCCGTCCCGTGCCCACTTCATTGGTGGCTGTCACGGTGAAGGTGTACGTAGTGCCGTTGGCCAATCCAGTCATCGTTGCCGATGTCGCGCCCGTCGTGGTGAACGTTGCGCCACCCGGAGACGCCTTCACTGTATAGCCGGTGACGGCGGAGCCGCCGTCATCCGAAGGGGGGTTCCATGAGATGACCGCGTTTGCGTTGGCTGCGGTGGCCTGGACGTCGGTAGGGGCGCTTGGGGGCTGAGGTGCGGGGGTCAACGGCGCACTTGGGGCGCTCGCACGGCCGGTTCCGATGGCATTGGTGGCAGTGACGGTGAATGTGTAACTGGTGCCGTTGTTCAAGCCTGTCATCGTGGCAAAGGTCGCGCCCGTCGTAGTCGCTGTTGCCCCGCCAGGGCTCGCAGTGACCGTGTAACTGGTGATGGGACTGCCGTTGCTCGAGGGAGCCGCCCACGACACCGTCGCGCGTTGGTTACCACCGGTCGCCGACACTCCCGATGGAGCCTCGGGCACTCTGGCCACGGTGAAGTTGCCGGTGCTGAAGTCGAACGGGTTGCTGGTCGGGCCGGTGGCACCCGGGGGGTTCTTGGACAGGCCGCCGCGCCGGTTGTATATGACCCCATTACCTGAGGGGTCGTAGAGATATATGTAGTCCAGCGTGTAGGCGCCGTCCGGCCAGTTGGATGGGATCACCTGGCTGATCGCCCCGGACAACGACACGGTCCCGTCCATCCGGATCTGCGGAGTGCCTCCCAGCGGGTCAGTGAACTGGAAGATCACGTTTCGTAGCGCGCCGGAGTCGTCGTCTGCCAAGTAGTTGATGGTGACCGTGCTGCCCGGCGTCGCCTGCGCACCAGACACCGAGAACGACTTCAGCGTCGGCGTTGTCGTATCTGCGGACGAGCCACCCACGGTGAAGTTGCCGGTGCTGAAGTCGAACGGGTTGCTGGTCGGGCCGGTGGCACCCGGGGGGTTCTTGGACAGGCCGCCGCGCCGGTTGTATA
>NZ_JBHVFU010000024.1:83743-111462 GCF_042801455.1 Streptomyces sp. NPDC057565
CAGTGAACTGGAAGATCACGTTTCGTAGCGCGCCGGAGTCGTCGTCTGCCAAGTAGTTGATGGTGACCGTGCTGCCCGGCGTCGCCTGCGCACCAGAGACCGAGAACGACTTCAGCGTCGGCGTTGTCGTATCTGCTGTCGTTGCAGCTGTGGCTGCGTCCAGGTGGCTGGCTAGCAGGAGCGGTATGAGACTGATGACGAGTAGGACACGCCAGGTCAGTGCAGGGCCTGACCGAGTAAGCGGCATGAGTACCCCCGTTGGATAAGCCAGCTTGAAGCTAGCCGAGTTGTGTGCAGGATGTGAGTGTCATGCAAGGATGTTCGGGAATGCTAGCGCCCAGTACTGACACGGCGGGTAGCGGCTGACGGTATGGGCGAAGCGTCAGACGATCCGACTTCCCGGGCGTCTGAACTCGTGCGGGCTGGGCAGGGGGATGCTCTTCCTGGATGAAGTGAACTGGTCGAGCGCCTCCGGAGAGCAGCCGTGCACTCCGAGCTCGCCCGCTGAACTCGTGACGCAGGCACGGGTGTTGACAGTGACGCTCAGGGTTGGGGAGCTGTTCAAGAACGAGTGCGGCACGTTCAGGCCTGTCGCAGCATCGGGCAGGGCATCGACACCGCCACGATGGAGGGTCGCGCGACATTCGGGATGCTGTCCGTGCTTGCCGAGCTCCAGCGCAAGCTGATCGTGGCCGAACACCAACGCGAGGCTCGCCTCCGCTCGCGCCCGGGGTCGGGTCGGCGGGCGCCGGCCGAAGCTCACCGTGGACCAGGCCGCGCTCGCCCAGCGGCTATACGGCGAGCGGGAGAAGACAGTCCAGCAGATCGCCGACATGTTCGGCATGCCCTTGCCAATGGTGTACGGAAACCTTGACAAGGCCAAGAGCAGCGGGTGGTAGCCGAAGCCGCGCTTGTAGGTGGCGGCGGCCTGTTCCTTCTCGGAGTGGCATGCGACGAGGGTCGCGTCGATGTCCAGGACCAAGCCTGGTAGTTCACACCCTCCGGCGTGGAATGGGGGGATGGGATGTCCGGTCTCCGCGGCCCCGTTCGCCGTCGGGCGAGGCCACAGGCATGCGGCGCCTAACAAACAAAACGCGACGTGCACAGGCATTTGTCGGTGGATCGGGTTCCTCGAAGACGTCGTCGACGGCTCGTCGGAAATCGTTATCTTCACAGCTTGCGCACTACATCAACACTAAACCATCATGCTCCGAGGGTGCGAGGCCGTGGCGGATCTCGTGGCTGGTGGCGGGCCCCTGGTCGCTCGCGGGATGCATTCCAAAAGCGTGCCGGGACCGGCTCCAACTCGATCCGCCTGCAACCTCTTGAAGGGGAACTATGTTGCACCGCAAGACCGCCGTCGCCGCCCTCGGTGCCCTGCTCATGGCCGCCACGCTGACTGCCTGCGGCGGCTCCGGCTCCGCCTCGGCTGACCCGGGAACGGCCACCGCGACCGAGGTTCCTGCCCCCTCTTCGTCGGCCCCTACGCCGACGCCCCAGGCGCAACTGCTCAGCAAGAAAAAGCTGGCTGCGGCGCTGTTGCCCCTGTCGGCGATGCCCGCGGGCTGGTCAGTCGACACGAGTGGCAGCGACAGCGGAGACAAGACGTTCTGCGACTACAAGCAGCCGCACGCCGCAAAGATCAAACTGTCGCGCAGCTTCCAGAAAGGCGGGGGCCTGTCCGCGTCGGTCGCGTCCGTCGGCCTCCGGCAGTACGCGAGCGCGAAGGACGCCGGCGAGGCATTCGACGCCCTCGAGCACGCGCTGCAGACCTGCCATAATGAGACGTACCAGGGCTCGAGGCTCACGTACACCGCGATGAGTGTGGACAAGGTCGGCGACCGTGCCCTGGGCGTGCGGATCGAGGGCGGCGGGGCGACCGTGCTGCAGCAGTTCACGCTCGACGGCCCGGTGCTTGCCAACGTCGGCACCGGCGGCATGGCCAACGTCGACGCGAACGAGACTGCCCAGCTTCTGCGCAAGCAGGTTGACCGATACGAAGCCGCGGCCCGCGGCTGACCACCCGCGCTTGCGGCGTGAGACGCACCTGAACCGTGTAGAGACTAAGCGCTCTCCGCTTCCTGCTGGCGGACTCCGAGATCAGTTGGTCGAACCACAGCACATTCGCTTTCGGCGGCAAATGCCAAAGCCCTGACCGGGCGGCATCTTTACTGTGCATCAGGGCGAGGGGGGACGCCCAAAGACGCCGCCTGCGCGAAGCCGACAGTAGAAACGGCCATCTCCCGCCGCCCATGCTCACTCAGCAAACCCTTCCGACAACCGAGGAACGCATGAACTTCCGAACCGCAGCGATCGTGGCTACCGCAGTAGGCACTCTGGCCCTGGCTGGCTGCTCCAGCAGTGCCGATCCCGACGTGGTAGAGCAGGCCACGGGCGGCGCCGGTAAGGCCGCAAGCTCGCCTTCCGCCGAGCTGGCCCCCCAGCTCGTCGCCAGCGGCTTTGGCCAGCAAGACGAGTACGTGTGGGTTACTTCCCTTGTCCGCAACACCTCCCCGCATGTCGGGCAGACCGTCACTGTGCAGTTCAACATCCTCGACGCGCACAACAAGATCATCGCCAGTGAGAGTCAGGTGGAGAGCTTCAGCCAGCCCGGCCAGCTGCTCGTCCTCGGGACCCAGGCCGACATCAAGTCCAACGAGAAGGCCGCGAAGGTCAAAGCCACACTCCTTGTCGAAGACGCAGGAGCCTTCTCCAGCAAGCCGTTCCCCAAGATCCCGACCAGCCCCGTCCACATCAGCAAGGGCGAGTACGGCGACACGACGGGCACGTTCGAGATCAGCAACCCGACCACGGCGCCGCTGAAAGACGCCCGCGTCGGCGTCATCTGCTACGACGCGAAGCACAACGTCATCGGCGGCTCCTCGGAGTACCCCGACCTCGTTCCCCCCTCCGGGAAGATCCGCGTCGAGTCCGCGCTAAATACTCTCGGCACTCCCGCCAAGTGTGACGCCTACGCGGGACCCGGCCTCTAATCATGTGACCTACCCAACCTGAAGGCCGGGGGCGTCTCTCTGGACTCCCTGCTCGTACGGTGCCGCGAGTTCGGCCTCCACAGCGATGCGGTCAGCAACCGTGCCTGGAAGCGACTCAAGGCCCTACGAGCACAACGCTCGCCGCAGCGTAGTATGGCCGAGCCTCGTTCGAACTCCTTCGGACCGGCATCATCACCTGAGTCATGATGCTGAACGCCCGATGCTCACCCAGGTGAACACCCATGCCAGCGATCACAGCGACTTCCCGCTCGGTACCACCCTCGCCGAAATGGCCAACAACGCCTGCGACGTCATCTAACCCGGCTGCGGTCAGCACCTTCGAACGCCAGGATGATGTAGATCGGGGCGCCGTCGGGGCGGGCGGCGCGGATCGATTTCAGCGCGGCCAGGGTGTTGGCGGTGCCTTTGCGGCGGCGGTTGATGCCCCACAGGGTGTCGTCGCCGACGGAGTAGCAGCCGTGGAAGTAGGTGACGCCGTGGGTGCGGCGGTAGGTCGCCGGGAGCCGGTCAGGCTTGCCCTGCTTCGCCCAGCAGGAGCCCGCGGTCGGCCGGATCCCCAGCGGCCCGAACTCGTCAAAGGCAAACACCCGGTCGGGGAAGCGCCCCAGCACCTGCTCGATCCGGTCGAGCTTGGCGTCGCGGTCGGGATCTGGGAACTCCTTCCAGGTCTTGGTGCGCTGGAAGGTGATGCCGCGGCGCGACAGCAGGCAGCGTAAAGCTTCCCGGCCGATGCGAATGACACGCCCGTGCACACGGCGCAGGTAGGCGGCGAGTTTGCGGATGGACCAGCGGGTGAAGGGCTGACCGAGCTTGGTCGGGCGGGTGGTGGCCGTCTGGACGACAAAGTCCTCGTCGTCAGGACTGAGCAGGCGGGGACGGCCTCCCGCCCACCGAGGGTTCAGACAGGCTAGGCCGATCTCGTTGAACCGGTGGATCACGTCCCGGACCGTGTCCTCGTCGGCCTGCACCAGCTGCGCGATCACCGGGACCCGGTTCCCGCCGGCCGATGCCAGCAACATCATTGCCCGCCGGTAGCGCACCGAGTTGGTACTTCCCCGGCGCACGATCTGCTGCAGCTTCTGCCCTTCGTGATCGGTCAGTCTGCGCACCCGCACAGGCTCGGCCACTACACCTCCAGCGATCGGAACCGACGTCACCACCCATCCAATCGCCCTAACCACCAACCCGGCGAACCTTCCCGGTCACAGCACTAGCAGGGCATCGGGGCGACGTCTGGACGGCCCACGCCGCCGTCGACGGCGGACGAGCGGACACAGTTCATCCGACACAGTCCACGGCCGCGACTGTTAGAGCCCCGGTTAGTCCCATTCCCATCTGCAGTGAATGTCGCCCCAGCCCGACGGGTGGCCCTGGACTGTCTCGACCGCGTCGCCCCGAAAGATGAGGAGGGCCGGCCCCAGCGGGACCTCGGGAAAGATGGATTTCTTCGGTAGCCGCTTCACCACTTCGACTTCACGGGTTTCATAGACGTTGACCTTGAATCCGCACGGCTCGTCTTGGTGGTAGAGAACCGACCCTTTCCCGGAGAACCATGTGACGACGCTGGTTGTGGCGAGGTTGCATACCACGGGAACGTAAATGACGGCATTCCGCGCGTCGCACTCGCTCTCTTGAACGTCTCGTATCACGAGCCCGCGCGGGAGTACGTGAGAGCCCGGAGCTGCGGCTGCTGCGAGCCACATCATCGATTTCCTAGATTCTTCGATGGCCATGTCGCTCACAGTCACGCGGACATCCTGCCAGCCGGTCAGCGTGCGGGCACCAAGAAGCGCACTAGCAAAATTTGCACAGTCCCCGATGCCCGAAAAGTTTGGTGTATCCAGAGTCAATCCTTCGCCATCGAAGGTGAATGTCGAATCCGGATAACAGGAGTTGAGAAAATGCAACAGGGCGGGGTGTTCTTCAAGGGGGGAGTCGCTCTTAGGGTCAACGAGGGTTCGCATCTCATGTACGTATTGCCCGTTCCGCTTGATGCGGTGAGAAACTGTTAGCGCGAACCCTGCTGCGTGGACATACCCATAGTGATGGTCATTCGCTGTGCGTAGGACTGAGAGACTGGCCGATCCCCTGGGGCCGTTTACTTTGGCAACAGTGGGATCATCCATCACGAACCCGCGAAGGACATAGGGCTGCGGCAATCTGGCAATCCCTCGCATGAGTCCGCCTTTGAGGGCCAGATCCCTGATTCTTTTGCCGCGAAATCGCGGCGCGCCAAACGTTGCGAGGAACAGGGCGTCCCTCTCGCTCTCTGTCCCTTGCTCAAAGAATGAATAAAGGTCGAGGGATGTAACAAGCGTGACCTCGTTTTGGCCGTCGCGTTGGATCTGGATCCGCACGTTTCCCGCGATCGGCTCAGCCAACCTCTCTGCAGCTTGGACTCGGGACTGTTCGACGTACCCTGGAGCGGATACACGACGCACGGTCTCGGTGATTTCGGATGCAGGCAGGAGATCCTTCGGGGTGAAGTGCTTCGACTGCTTGGTCGACGAAAGAAACTCAGACAGGGAAACAATAAAGTCGGGGTCAAGGAAGCGAAAGTAAACTTCTGCAGATCTCACCTGGTCGAGCTTCACCAAAGCCAGGCCCACGGGGAAGTCTGCGGCCAGTAGACACTCGGCGTCCGATCGGGTCAGTTTGATCCGGCCATCGACCCTGTCAGTTGAACGCACGCTAAAACCCAGAATTGTCCCCGAGATCTGACCCGTTTGCGAGAAGCTTGCCGTCAGGTCCAGTTGGCACAGGAAGTCAAACCCGAAGTCGTTCTCTACCCTGTTCGGGATCAGAAAGTTCTCGTGGCAAAAAATACGAAATCGATCCTCGCCGATGGATCCGATCCTCTGACTGCTATTGCGCTTCTTCGGCACAGTCGCCCCCCAATTCGTTCTTGAGAACTCGGCTGATCCGCTCTGCGGTCGCCGTTGACCATCCGAGTATGCGCTTCACGCCACGGCGAGCAGACGACAAACCGGACAGCACGACCGAGACAACCACCGTCCCTTGCGGTGGCAGCACTGCAGCAACGGTGCTGGCCACGAGCAGGGCCACGGTCAACACGCTCGCCACGATGGCGTGGCACATGGGTGGGGACGGAGAGGTAGGCAGAATGCTCGTCGCAGGGGCGCAGGATGGCATCACGGACGAATACGGGCATCACAGCCCGTTGCCCCACCTCGCCACAGTCGTAGTCGGTGCTGCCCAGCGATGGACTGGGGCTTTGGATGCGGTCCTGTTGCAGCTTCTCTTGGTTCACGCTGCCGGGCCTTCTTCAGGGCAGTGAGGACGTCCAGGCCCAGGTGCATCCCGGCGGCGTCGTGGTGGGCGCGCACGGTGGTGGAATCGACGCTGACCAGGGACAGGTCAGCCCCCCGCTTCGCCGCTTCCGCGATCAAGCCTTCCAGCAGGGCCTCGAACACGCCCGCGTCCCTCCACTGCCGGAAGCGGTTGTGAACGGTCGACCAGGCACCGAACTCTCGCGGAACTTGCCGCCACTGCGCACCGGTGCTGAACCGCCAGATCACGCCTTCAAACTGCTGCCACAGGCGCACTGGATACGGGCCGTACTCGCCGATCGGTAGATACGACTCGGTGAACTCCCCTGCTTGGCCCTTAAGTTGCACTCTCGTCACGCGAACAGGTCTACGGGACCAGCCTCCCTCACGAGACACATCCACCAGATTGATCACGACCCTACGCACCGAAGCCGACCTCAGCCGTGACGACCGCGGCCGGTCAGTCTTCTGTGCCGTCGGCAGTGTCGACCCACATCACGATCTCGCCCGGGTTGTACTCCGCTGCGGCGTTCAACGCCTCAACCGGGACAGCGTGCAACGCCGACAAGAACTCAGCCGGCAACAGGTGCCCCGCCGGGTTCGTCACCAACGCATGCGGAGGGAAACTGCCATGAGGACCGTAGTCCAGAAGATGCGCCCGGTCATCGACCAACGGCCGGCCCGCCAAACCCTCTACCAGCTGGTGCTGATGCCTGACCAGCAAGACCGCATCCACGTTCGGAAACTCGACCGCGCCACCATCAGCGCGATGGAACGAGTTCGGGGTAAACAACCCCGAAGCCGGAGATGTCAGCGCCGTCAGAGGCTCGTTGACGAAGTCGTCCCACACGATGACCAGAACCGACCAGAAGTTCAGGTCAGTTGCGCGAAAGCCGGCGAACTTCTTGTCCGCACTGACCAGGAAGCTCTTCACCTGGTTGTCGCGAGGAAGCGTCACGGCCTCGCCGAGACATTTCGGAGACACCCCGGTGCGCGCGTTCAGCTGCCAACTGTTCGACGACCGATGCTTCACGTGTGTACTCAGGTCAGCGGCCTTGACCTCGACACCGAGTGCGCCGACACCATCGAGCTTGATAACGACCTCGGGGTTTGCCTTCGACCCGCCAGCAACCGGCTCCATCTCGAACTTCACCGGAGCCGGCCACTCGTAGGCAGCCAGGTGCGCCACGACCAGCACTTCGGCGTACCAAGACAGGATCTGCTGGTAGTGACCCCGGTCCCGGTCGACCCCGCCGAACGACTCCAGTCGCTTGAGCTGCTCAGCAGCAAAGCCCGGCATCACGGCGTCGCCGGTCGCCAGCGCCATCACCGTCGGTGCTCCCACCGTCCCGAAACCGGGCGTCTTCGGGTTGAAGTTGTAGTCCAACCAGTGCCATTCCGTGCGAATCGGCCCGTTCTGGATGGCGTCCATCAACTCCGCGGCGTGCTTGGCAATCGTGTTCGACATCCGAAGGGCCCTTCTCTTGTTGAACCAGCGCGGTTCATCGTCGTTCAATGCTGCCAGCCAGCGTCGGCCCATAGGCGACCAGCTGAAGCCTGGCGCAGCGTCTCCACCCGGTACGGCAAGACCCCACAGAGCTACCTCGCCAGCCTCCACCTGCGCGCCTCGATGATCTGAATCAAAGACCACACCTGGGCGCCCTGTTGATCGGGACCCGATACGCCCCCTAGTAGCAGCACACAGCGGCCGGGTCGATCATCGGGCGTACCCCATGCACGCTGCGCGCAGCGCGTCGAGGACGGCGCGCACGGACTGGTTGTCGCCGACGATCCGCACTTTGGCGATGCCAAGCAGCGGAGCCGGATGCTCACGGCGGCCGAGCATCACTCACCCCCTCCGCAGTCTGGGTGGTCAGCCGCGCCGACGCGGCCGAGCGGCCGCGAGGAGTCCTCCGCGTGTTCCCCTCGTCCCAGGTATCCGGGGACCATGCGCCCATGAGAAATGTGTGCAGAGTGGAAGCGGTTGCTGCTGTGGTGGCCGCAGTAGTGGTGCGGGCGGGAAGCCTGCGGTGAGCGCGCCCGGGCCGTCTGCGACGCCGACCGTGGAGCCGCGGGATGCGTTCGAGGAGTACCAGCGGGAGACCGTGTCCGGCTGCGGGGACGACTGCCAGGAGTTCATGGAGCGGAAGCTGGACGCTGCGGTGAAGGTGCGGGAGGCGATGGAGGAGAAGGACCCGTCGCTGTACGCCGTGCCGATCGGATACGTGGCGCAGGCAGAGCGACAGGCTAACCACTACGGCCGGGACACGATCGGGGTGAACATGTTGCCGGTGTCGATGCCGTTGCAGCGGACGGTGGCCTGGTTCCGGGAGCACCCGGAGGGCTGAGGACGCGCGGCCGGCCACCACTCACCGCCTCCGCCGATACGGGTGGTCAGCCGCGCCAGCGCTCTATGGGCGTAGTGGTCTGGGTATGAGCGTGAGCCACCTTCGGATTCGGACATGGCCGGCCCGACCGCATGCTGGCTGTCCGAGGTCGTCGGGCATCTGGCGGACGCTGAGTGAGGTCGCATATACCCTATGGCTGGGGAGTTACAGCGAGTTGGGGGAGCGGATCTGGTGAAGATTAAGACGTTGCGGCTGAGTAACTTTCAGTCCTTTGGTTCGAAACCGACAGCAATCGATCTCGATGATCTGACGTATGTCCTCGGCCCGAACGGCTCAGGCAAGACCACCGTCCTTGAAGCGCTGTCGCGGCTGTTCAGCCCGCTGGAAGCTCAGCGCAAGATCCGCCTTGAGGACTTCCACGTACGCGTCGACCAATCCGCAGGCGAGTTGCAAGACGGTGAGCCGACGTTGTGGCTGGAGGTGGATGTCGAGTTCCCGGAAGCAGGAGCCGTCGGGCAGCATGCGTCGGTTCCACCCAATTTCTCGCATATGGCGCTCGACACCGCCAACGAGGTTCCGCGGACCCGTGTCCGGTTGACAGCGTCGCTGGCCCCGGACGGTGTCATCGAAGAGAAGATCGAGTACGTACTGGAGGCGGATGAGGCGGGTGAGCCGACTCGCCGTGTCGATATGTCGCGGTATGACCGTGGGCACATCGAGGTGCACTATCTTCCGGCTCGTCGGGACCCTGCAGATCATGTCTCCTACACAACGGCGTCGCTCATCGGACGCACCCTGCGAGCCGCTGACTGGACGACGGAACGCAAGACGCTGAGCGACCTCACTACTCAGATCACCGCATCGCTCGCCGCGAACACCACGGTAGCGAGCATTGGCGTTCGGCTGACCGACGAGTGGCACCGGCTGCACCACGGCGCGTACTTCAAGGATCCGTCGATCGCCTTCGGGCGGGGCGAACTGAAGGGCGTATTACGCCTGCTCACCGTGACCTTCTCACCCACGCACGACGGGTCACCACTGCCTTACGAGCGGCTGAGTGACGGACAGAAGTCCTTGCTTTACATCTCGCTCGTGCTTGCCTGGCAGTCCCTCGCTCGGCGAGTCCTCAACGGCGAGGAGACCTCCGTCGACGCCGATCGCCTGCGCCCGCCCGTGCACACCGTCATCGCACTTGAGGAGCCGGAGAACAGCCTCGCGCCGCAGTACCTCGGTCGAATCATCCGCCAACTACGCGGTGCGTGCGCGCACGGTGACGTGCAGTCCCTCATCGCCACGCATGCGCCCACCCTCCTGCGCCGCGTCGATCCCCGCACAATCTGCTTCCTGAGGTTGAACACTGCCCGGGAGACGACTGTCCACCGCATCGTCCTGCCCGAGGGGGAGGAGTCGGCCGCCAAGTACGTACGGGAGGCGGTGCAGGCCTACCCCGAGCTGTATTTTTCTCGGCTCGTCGTGCTCGGTGAGGGCGACAGCGAACAGGTGGTCCTGCCACGTGTCCTGGCGGCCGTCGGTCTCACCGAGGACGACGCATCCGTTTCGGTGGTCCCCCTGGGCGGTCGGCACGTCAATCACTTCTGGCGTCTCCTCAACGAGCTGCAGATCCCGCACGCGACACTGCTCGACCTCGACGCCGGCCGCTACCACGGCGGCTGGGGACGGGTACGCAACGCGCTGAAGCAGATCAACGCAGTCCGCCCGAACACCTACACGGAAGAGCAAATCAGCAAAGTCCCCAAGTGGAATGATGACTGCGACTTCCCAATTCTTGTGGACCCAATTTTCAAGGACGGGCACGGCCCTGTTGAGGCGCTGGAAGAGCAAGGGGTCTTCTTCTCCCACCCGGTCGACCTTGACCTGATGTTGCTGGCGGCCTACCCCGACGCCTACGGTGTCAGTCCTACCGAGCCGGGCGAGTCGGCCGAGCCAGACGAGGGCACCATCGTGGCTGTGCTTGGTAAGAGTCACGCGAACGAACACCGTCTCCCCGAGGATGTCCGCGCCCTCTTCGAGGAGTACCACAACAAGTTCGATCTCGGAAGCAAGCCCGCTGCGCACCTGGCCGCTCTCGCTGATCTGAATGACCAGCAGCTGCTGGAGAATCTCCCCGGCGTGCTCGCTCGACTGGTCGAGCACGTGCGCACGAACCTAGCGGAGCTGCCGGAATGATCCGCCCCGATCAGTGGCAGCCCGTCGACCGCCTCGTCCTCGAACCAAACGCGATGTCGGCCGTCACAATGGCGGACAGGAACGTGGTCGTCTCCGCTGGACCGGGGGCCGGGAAGACTGAGCTGCTCGCCCAACGGGCGGACTTCCTACTGCGCACCGGACAGTGCCCCTACCCGCGCAGGATCCTGGCGGTTTCGTTCAAGGTCGACGCCGCCCGCAACCTTCGAGAGCGAGTTCGCCGTCGCTCTGGCTCGCGGCTCGCTGCCAGGTTCGACAGCTTCACCTTCCACGCCTTCGCCAAGCGCGTGATCGACAATTTCCGGCCCGCACTGACCGGATACAACGCCCTCAATCCGGACTACCGGATCGATCCCACCACCCGGATCGAGGGCGAGCAGATCACCTTCGCCGACCTCGTGCCCCTCGCGTTGGAGATCGTCGAGGCCAACGCCTACGCCCGAGGAGGCATCCGCCAGACATACAGCCACGTCTTCCTCGACGAGTTCCAAGACTGCACCAGGCAGCAGTACCAGCTAATCAAGGCGGCATTCGGCCGCACAGCGGCCGTCCTGACTGCCGTCGGCGACACCAAGCAGCGAATCATGACCTGGGCCGGCGCACTGGACGGCGTACTGCATACCTTCGCCGACGACTTCTCGGCCCAACCGCTGCCTCTGTACCAGAACTTCCGCTCCGCACCCCGACTGCGACGGATGCAAAACCGAATGATCGCTCGGATGGACCCCGGAGCGGTCAGCCCCGACGAGGACCTGACCGGAGAAGATGGCGTCATCGAGGTGCTCGACTTCGACACCGAACACGACGAGGCACAAGCCGTCACGGAACTCATCGACGGCTGGCTCCGCGAGGGGACGGCACCAAGCGAGATCGCCATCCTCGTGCGCCAGCAGCCGCACCTGGTCGCGGCGGCCCTCGGTCGCGAACTCGCAGACCGCAGCATTCCCTTCCGCAACGAACAAGAGAGCCAGGACCTCACCGCGGAACCAGTAGCTGCGCTCGTATTAAATTTCATCCGCGTGATCGCCGACGACAGGCAACCCGACGCGTACACCGAACTCATGAGGATCGCCAACGGATCGAACGCACCCGAGGACGAGGCATCACGCCTAGACGGCCAGTTGAAGCGGGTGGTCGCCCAGACCCGAGTGATCGTACGCGGCCCTACGTTCAGGACGGGCGAGTCCGCTGCATGGAGGACCCTCGTCCACGAGTTCCTGCAACTGGTGTCACAACCGACGCTGACCACGTTGTCACCCGGGTACCAGCAGGGCACTCGGCTCAACGACCTAATCGACCAGACGCTTGATGCTTTCGACCGGGAGCTCGCCGTTGACGGGGACGCTGTCCAAGCACTCCGACGCCTTTCGGAGGTGGATGCTATCCGGCTCTTGACCATCCACAAATGCAAAGGCCTGGAGTTCGAGAAGGTCGTGGTCCTCGGGGTCGAAGAGCAGCTCTTCTGGGGCAGTCCCACCGCGGCGATGTCCGAGTTCTTCGTGGCGATATCCCGCGCGAAGCAACATCTAGTGTTGACTCACGCCAAGCACCGCGATCGACCAGAAGGAGCCACCAAGAGATGGGACGAGTGGCGTACGCCGCACCAAAACTTCTTGGACTTCGCCCACGAAGACTAGAGCCTGCCCTCGGACCTCTTGAGAGATCGTAATGCCGTGATCGAATCCTGGGCGGTCGATGGCAGTGGCGATCTGTCGGCCTGAGCACTTGCCGCGTGGAAGGACACGGACACGCCGAGCCAACCAGCCAGCAGGTTGACGGTACGTGACACCTTCTTTGGTCAGGCCGGGGCTTTAACGATCCGCCTCGTGGATTCTCATTTCCGTAGATGGTCGGGCCTCGAATCGGGCCAGCCGTCAGCCTTGCCCTTCTCTATCCGAGACGCATACCAGTGACGACACATGTCCGCGGTCCAGAAAGAACTTGGGTACTCGAACGGCATGTTCCACAGGAACCAGCTTGCGCGCTCCTCGCCCTCAATCTCGGCCAGCACTTCATCGATGCAGCCGAGGATGGCCAGCGTTTGCTCGTGCGCCTGTAGGTACAGCTCCCGCAGACCTGCGTCCTTGATGTCGAGCGACCAACCACCCTCGCGGGGCGTTCCCTTGCCCCGCCAGGACCCCTTAAGCCATCGACCAGTCCACCATTCGACGGGTGTCTTGTCGTTCTTGCTGTTGTTGCAGGCGTGACAGGCTGGCACCAGGTTGGATAGCTCATCGGCCCCGCCCCTTGCCAGCGGTATCACATGATCCATCGTCTGTGACGTACGACCGCAGTACACGCAACATCCGTCGTTGGCCGTAAGGACCGTCAAGGACTCGAAAATCCGCCAACGGCGCCTCTTCCTGTCCACGCTCCCCCTCATTAGATGATCGCGTAGGCGACGATAGCGGGCATGACTGACAGCCCGAGCACGAAGTGATACGGCTTGGTCAAGCAGGTACCTTCTATAGAAAGGCCCCCCGTCGGCATGCGGGGTCTTCGAACTTGATGGGGATGTGGCGGTGACCGACCATCGGGCCATCACCAAAAGCAGGCCACCGACGGCCCGTCCGAGGTACGGCTGCGCGCCTCCCAGGCCGCGCTGCGGACTTGGCGATCATGCCGATGTCCTCGAGGACGCTGCCGATCAGGCCGGCGGCGAGGCCGCCACCGAAGACGAGGATCAGCAGTGCTGGGTGGCTGAACAGGCTGGCCGGGTTTCTGCCCTCCAGAAGCTGCGCCAGTAGGACGTAGCTTCAGGCGGCGAGCAGGCCGATGAGCATAGACGGGTCCACTTCAGTCCTTGTGCCTGGCAGTGCCGGCCGCGAGGCCGGTGCGGTCGAGAGCGCCAGTTGGCTCGGTAGGTACGCCGTGCCGGGTGCGGGCCGCGTCAGCAAGTGCGGTGACGGCTGCGCGGTAAGCGGTCACGGCTCCAACCACCTCATCGACGGTCTCTCGGGTCACGAACCTTTCCCGTCGATGAGGGTGACGACGGTGTCGGGGGTGGCTTCGACGCTCTCGATGAGGTCAGCGTTGACGTGGAGGTGGCTGCCGTTGAAGCGCGTAAGGCGAATCATCCTGCACCTCCCTCCGTTTCCATTCGAACTCCGAGGTCAGTCGCGGAGGTTCAGCCACTGGCCGGTGTGACTTTTCCGGCTAAATGGACGGTGCGGAGCGAGCAGGCAATACGCCAGGCGGATCCGTCCGCGGCTTCAACCGCTCCCTTGCTCACCGGTGCCTGACGGGGTCCGGGGCCCTGGGTAGGATTTCGATCAACGGTGCTGTCCGTCGTGATGCGGGGCTCGCCGGGAACGACCGTGGAGTGAGACGAAATGACCGGACTAATAATCGCAGGCCGCTACGAGCTGCATAGCCTGCTAGGCCGAGGCGGCATGGGTGAGGTGTGGGCGGCGTATGACACCCTGATCCAGCGGAGAGTAGCAATCAAACTGCTGCCCCACCCCATAGATGGCGACGAGGGAATGGACCTATTCCTTCGCGAAGCCCGCACTGCTGGTGGTCTAAATCACCCAGGGGTCGTCACCGTTTTCGATCTCGGTCAAGAAGTCGACGGCACCCTCTACTTGGTGATGGAACTGGTGCCGGGGCGCGATCTGGCAGCAGTCCTCCGTAACAGCGGGCGCCTTTCTCTCGCCGACGTGATCGGCTGGACTGCACAGGCCGCCGATGCGCTCGCCGTCGCGCACGCGGCCGGGATTCTGCACCGGGATCTCAAACCGGCCAATCTCATGCTCACCCGAACGGGCATCGTCAAGATCCTCGATTTCGGCATAGCCCGGTACGCATCCACTGCCACGCAAGCCAGCCGCATCATCGGGACTGTTTCCTACATGCCGCCCGAGCGTCTCATCGGAAAGGCTGGCGACGGCCGCAGCGACCTGTACTCACTCGGCTGCATGCTCCACGAGCTCCTGACTGGTACTTCCCCGTTCGGTGACGTCGACACGGCTGCGATGATGTTCGCCCATCTCCACCGTGCGCCCGAACCGCCGAGCACCAGCCGTGCCGACATTCCGATCGCACTGGATCAACTGGTCCTCGACCTCCTCGCCAAAGAACCAGAACAACGACCCGCCACGGCCAACCAGGTAAGCATTCGGCTCCGCGCACTGCTGAACACACCCGACACACCGCGCACTCCCCAGACGCCGACCGACGGCCCAACGTCGTTGATCCCGGCACCACCGGCACGGCCCGCCACAGCCCCAACGCTGCGTGTGCCTGCGACAACAAGACGCCTCACGCACCCCCCGGCCACACCCTGGATCCACGACACCGGATCCAGCAGCCTGTCTTCTCCCGTGGTGGCCAACGACACCCTGTACGTCAGTGATCAGGCGGGCAACTATGCCCTTGACGCCGCCACCGGAGCTCGCAAATGGCACAATTTCGCCAATGGCGGCAGCGACAACCTCCCGACCCCGACCGAGAGCATCATCTACATCGGAGGTAACCGCGGTCTCGCCTACGCCCTGGACGCGACCACGGGTACCGAACGCTGGGTCTACAGGACCCGCGACGACCGGTTCACAACACCGACCATCGCAGCAGGTACCGTCTACTTGGGCAGTGACGAGCGGAAGGTCTACGCCCTGGATCCCGCAACAGGTGCTGAACGTTGGATCCAACCGGTCGCCGAAGCAGTGAGCGCTCAACCCACGGTCGCCGACGGCACGGTCTACGTCAGCACCATGTACGGGCGGCTGTATGCGCTTGACGCGAGAACTGGGCAGGTGCGGTGGACGTACGTTGCGCGCGGGACGCTTGGGTCTTCCCCGGTGATTTTCGGCCACACCGTCTATCTTGCTTGCACCGAAGGCATTGTCTACTCGTTGGACATGACCAGCGGAACTGAGCGCTGGACCTACGACGTCGGCGCCTCCGACGGCTTCGATGCCTCGCCATTCGTTGATGCCCACTCGGTCTACCTCAGCAGTCAGAGAAGTACGGTCTTCGCCCTCGAAGCCGTCAATGGGACAGAGCGATGGACTCGAATCACCAGAGAACCAGCTGAAGACGGCGAAGACGACGACCAATGCACACCCACAGTTGTCAATGACACGCTGTACACGTGCATCGGCGACGGCATCGTACTGGCGATCGACGCCCGGACCGGTACTCAGCGCTGGAACCGATGGATCGGCAATGGGGGCGCCGTCGGGTCACCGACGGTCGCCGGAAGTCTCGTCTACGTGTGCGGGGCAGAGGGCCGGGTGTATGCGTTGGATGCCGACACCGGCCTCGAACCTTCCCACTGAGCCTTTCTCGGTAACCGGTCGCCACTCTCGGTGATCGCTGGGCGGCTCCGTCTTCTTGGGCCCCTGAGGCGAGTGGGTGGGCCGCGCCGCCCGCCTGTCCTTCCCGGCCAGCCTTTCCGTCAAGGCGGCCGGGCACTGGAACCGGGACCTAAGACACGCCCCAAACTTCGGAGCCGGGAACGAATACGCAGCCTCGGCACGCGTGCCAGCGCAGCAGGCTGAGGAGCCGCCCGCCCACGGAGGCTAACCTCGCCTCCTGGCCATCGCGACGCTGCAGGCCCTGCGCCGCTACGGCGGCGGCGCGCCTGCGGATGACCCGAGAGACCGGCGATGAGGTGGTGGGAGCCGTGACTGCCTACCGCGCGGCCGTCACCGCGCTTGTCGGCACCGCCCGTGGAGGGTCCGGTAGGCGAGGGGTTCGCTGGTGAACTCGTTGAGGAAGACGATCGGGCTGGAGCCGTCTGATTCGACCAGTCGGCGCCGGATCTTGTAGTCGCAGTCCGCCCACAAGCGGTTCCGCACGCCGTTGGGGTGATCCGGATCCTCGTAACTTACCCGCTTCTGGTCTGCTTCCAGGATGTGCAAGGGACGTTCGGGCGTGTAGGTGGTGCGTTCGGCGATCTCCGCGCGGGCGTTGTCGACGTAGTCCCGTGGACGACAACCTCGACCTGACATGCGGGACAGCCCTTAGTTCGGCACGGAGCGGCTTCGCCGCACGCCTATCAGCGCGGGGTCCGTCGTCGGCTCCATGCCATCTCCGCCGGGCTCACGTCGTGGGAGGCGAGGTCGGGCCTTCCCCGCGAGCGGCCTGGGGGCACGGGGACCTGTCCGCCGGCGGCCGCGGCACCGGGGCGGAATTTAGCGCTAACGGCGACCTCGGTGCGGGGGCGAGCTCGTCCACGATCGCCCAGGCGTACCCGCAGGTCGGGAAGGTGATGTACGGGGCGCAGGGATGGCCGCTCTCGGCGGTCCAGACTTCCGCATCCCCGTGCACGCCGCACATCAACCGCAGTTCCCTGTACTCGCTGATCCTCGGTGGGTGGCTGCCGGCTCCGAGGCCGAGGGCGGCTCGAACCGTGAACATGTGTGGACCGGGGCGGCGCTGCTGGCGTCCGCGGAGATGACCGAGCTGCCCGAGTTTGGCCACGACGTCTACACTTCGCAGACGCTGTACCGGTGCGGGTGCCGTTGCCCGCGCTGCACCGCGGCGCACGCCGACGCGTCGCGCGAGTGGCGGCGTGAGCTGGCCGACTCGGCGTTCCCCGCGCGCGACCGGACGGCCCTGCTGCAGGCCGCGGCTGCCGAGGTGGGCGTCACCGTGGGCCAGGTGCACGGGAGGGCTTGCCTTGACCCGCAGTTCCGGCAGCCCTGGACAAGGCGTGCGAGGCGCTGTGCGTGGCCCCGACGGACCCGGCGTGCGGTACGCCGAACACCTACCGCAACTTCCTGTGCTGGGGAACCGCGTACCGCCTGGCGCACCCCGACGACCCGCCGCTAGTCCCAGTCGTCGGAACCGACCGCGTCGTCGGCGAACTCACGGATGGCTCGGTCCACGTCCTGCTGGAGGGCCTTGTCGAGCCGCTTGTACCGACGCTCGAACTGCCCCTCGGTCAGGGAGCCGATATCCGTGGTCAACTCGACTACCAGCTGCTCCTGCTCATCCCAGCTCAGCTGCGTCATGCTGAGTAGTTCGACAGCGCGCTTGGGCAGGTTCGCGAGGATCTCCCGGCCGCGCTCGACCAGGTGCGGGTACGCAACCGCGTCCTCTTCGCCGTCGCGGAGCTCGCGCAGGTCGGTGATGGTGATGGGCTCGTAGCCCTGGAACCCCGTGCCTTCGATCGCTGCGGCAGCGAGCGGATCCCTGGTGATGCCCAGCACGTTGCCGGTCTCGACGAGGGTGATGGCGTAGGACTCGCCGTCGTACCAGACCTGGACGGCCGCCTCAACGTCGCCGGTGCTTTCGATGCGCTCGAACTCGTCGGGGAGGCTGCTGGCCGACTTGGGCCACACGTCGAGGCCGTTGGAGACCAGGCGGCGGACGGCTTCGGCGCGGTTCACGTCGCGCTCGGTGGCCCAGTCATCGACGGCGTGAACGAGGTGGCCCAGCCGGACGTGGACAGGGTTGCCGATCTCAGGGCGGCCAGCGCCGGTGGGGTCTTCCATGATTCCCCCTCCGGGAATTGACGATATCGCCAATGTAGCAGCGCGCCGCTCCCCCGCGCAGCGGACCACGCCGAGCGCGCTCGGACGCCCGTCGGCTCGACGCGGATCACGCCCGCTGGCCGATGGCTGGCGGATGGGCCGCGTTCAGCGTCGGCGGCATGAGAGCGACACAAACGCCACAACTCATCTGCCCGACAGGACAGCCCCCTAGCGGCACTCAGGCTCCCGATGGTCGATTTCGCTCGCAAGAACACCCAAGAGGTCCTGATTGCAATCAACTTACCTCGATGTCAGTCGTATTAGAAGCAAAAGGGAAATCGATCCAGGGAACCGACGCCGATGGCACCAGAATGGATCGCTACCGTTGTACTGCCAACGGGCGCAGCCCATCGATAGGGGCTTGCCAACGGTGGGCATGCCCCTTAATCGTCGCCGCGCCCCCGCGCCGACTTCGGCGCGGACTCGGCCATCGCCTGCGGCCCTCGGGTACGCGAAAGGTCTGCCCATGTACACCGGACCCGACCGATCCGATCGCGCCTATACGTTCTCCGAACTTCCTTGCCCAGGACTGCACCCCGAGCTCGACCGGTGCCTCGCGGGTGTCCAGGAGCGGGGATTGTCCGTAGCGGTGACCGGCGCATACTTTGCCGAGATCAAGAAGCTTCTCAGGTTTCTCGCGGCGCTCGATGAACCCCCCAGCAAGCTCTCCTCACTGCAGGGCTGGCACCTCAAGCAGTACCGGGCCGAAAGTGCCGGCACCCGAAAATCAGAGGAAGCCCGTGCCCGCGGCCTGGCACGGCTGCTGCGGCTGCTGCGGCTGCTGCGGCTGCGGCTGCGGCTGCGGCTGCGGCTGCTGCGATACTCCCCCGCCGACAGCCTGTCCCCCGACGTTTTGGGGATGCTCGTCACGCCGCCCTCCCCTCGTGGGCCAGCCGCCGCCATCCTCGGAGCCCACGCGTGACTCAGAGTCCTGATGGTCCCAGCACGGCGCGCTTGACATGAGAGTTGCTGGGCCAGTTGAAACTCAACTCACCCGAGCATGGCAGCGACAGCGGACGGAAGGATGTCACGCAGATCGGTGATCTGTACGTGCTTTGCGTGGGTGGCCGTGAACTCGGCGATCGCCATATGCGGCGAGCCGAACGCAGCCTCAAAGGTTCGCAACGCCCCCGGCGAGCGGTCCAGCGCCCACGCAGCCGTTGAAGTGGACGTCCGCAGGAACCTTCCCGGCTCTGGGCCTATCACGAACAGGGCAGCGGAGCGGTCTGAGCGGTCGGCGGCGAGCAACACCAGATCCTTGAACGTCTGGCGCTTCCGCATAGCGTCCGACCCGCGCCATCTTGCGAGCTTGAACTCTGCGACTCGTTGGTCGGTTTCGAGGTCGTACGGCCGGCTCGGGTCATTGCCAGCGCCAAGTGACGGCCGATTGGTGATTGTCTCGCCATCTTCGAGGACATGTGGAAGGGCCAGCATGATGCCGGCAGCGTGGATCAGGTCGTTGATCCGGCCGAGGCTTTCGCGGACGGTCAGCGCCGCGATGAGGAGTTCGGCGCTGACCCGCGCTTCGGCTGCCGCTTGTATCACCTGTGCTGTGTCAGCACCTTTCAGGCGGCGTTCGAGAGAAGCAAGCGCGTCGGTCAATGACGTGTGGTGCAGGAAGGCTGCGAGGCTCTCGGCCGCGGCTCCCAATCCTGTGGGTACGCCGGAGCTCAGCTCTGTATTGTCCACCGCAGCATCCTGCCAGCTCGTCCTTGCCACGGGCGCCGTCCGGGGGCCCTTCAGCTTCTCTTCTCGGTCCTGGGGCTGACTCATGAGGATCTTGACACGCTCCCAGCCGTCGGCGGCGGGCGTGAACAGACCGTGCTTGAACATGACGCCCAGGGCGAGCCTCAACTGCTTCAGATTCCCCTGAGCAGTGACAAGCTTCACGGGCTCTTGCGACTCCGGCCACGTCTGGGCAACCGGGTCATCCGGCGCCCAACGCAAGGCGAGCGCCGGGTCGAGCTGCAGCAGCACCCAGTCCTTCGACGCCGTCTGCCAGGGCTCGGGGACAGCGTCGAAATCAAAGTCCGTCTGCTGCCCCTGCTTCGTCGTCCAGCTCCGGTGGCCGCCCGTTCCCCAACGGTTCGTCCCGAAGCGAATCGGCTCTTCGATGTCGAAGCCGTTGGGGATGAGCGTGCGAACATCCGTCTCCGAGTCGATGACGACGCTAGGCGCCTCCGCCGGCGCGCCGTACTCCAACTCCTGACCTCCCACGACCTGGCGGTGTCAGGCGACGACGACACCCGGACCTTCCGCGTCCAGATCGGTCCCCTCCTCACCGTCGTGTTCGCCGCAGCGGCGAGCGGCCGTACCCAGCGGGGATCCGGGTTACTGACCACAAGCGACCAACTACCCTGAGTCCGCTCAAGCGTGCCGCTAGCCACTGGCACCCAGCCCTGGATTGCGAGAAGAGGGAGGCACGCTGGGGCCAGCGGCCGGCTGAGGCCAGAACCCAGGCAGCAGCCAAATGAGCACGTCCTAGCGTCGTGGGGCGTGGTTGGCGACGTCGTCGGTGCCGTCTTACGGACTGCGCCCGGGAAGCCCTCAGCCGTGACCACCTGCCCGCACAACCCACATCCACAGCTCGGCAAGCCCGCCATAGCCGCGTCGGGTTGATGCTCCGTGGGACTGTGGCTGGTGCGCCACGGGGCGTCAGCTGGCGGGGCGGAGCTGGTTCGGGTTATCGCGTCCGCCGGGGACTCGGATGACGACGACGAGGCACGGTTCCATCTCGCCTGAGCGTTGCACTTCTTCGATCCAGACGCTGTCGAAGAAGTTGACCGCGCCTTCGGCTCCGACCGTCTTATCGAGGACGAGAAGGACGGCGAACGAGGGGCCGGTGTTCTGGTACTCGGTGGCCTGGGAGACGTATTTATGCAGGCCCTCTTCGCTGGCGTCGCCTTCTTCGATCTTGCATTCGACATTGAACTGGGCAGTGCTGAATGTAAAGACGACGTCCGCGCGACCGCCGGCCTTGTCGATCACCTCGGTGTGGACCTGACGGAACAGGGGCGTGAAGCTGAGGCACTCGCGGTAGTGCTGATGGAAGAGGGACTCATCGACCTTCTGCTTCTTGCCATCCTTGTCGCGCAAGCGCAGGAACTCGGTGTAGCCGCCTCCCATCGTTCGTCCAACGTCGTAACAGCGGAGGGCGTAGTGGACGGTCGCGTCCAGGAGGGCGTGGAACGGTTGGGCGATGCCGGGTATCCAGTCGCGAGACTCCCTAAGGCGACCAACGATACGTTCCATGAGGCGGCTGTACTTCGGGTCGGTGATCGACTGGGTGAAGTCATCGCTGTCGCGCAGCCGCAGTTCGAGTCTGTCGAGGACGTTGTCAGGGAGGCCGTCGGTGACGGTAGCGAAGTCGTCCGGGAATTGTCTTGCCAGCTGCTGCCAGCGTCGTCCTTTTCCCGTGTCCACCTCGCTCTCTGGCGTGTTGGTCTCGGTTCGGCGGATGCGGGCGGCGAGGGCCGCCCGCAGGTTCTGCGCATCGGGGTCGTTGCGGAGCTCATCGTCATAGGCGAGGGCATGCTCGAGCACCCGCATCCGATTGTCGTGGCGCAGGAAGGCGTCCTCGACGACCGGCGCCACCATCTGCTCCACAACCGCGTGGGCGGGGGTCTCGGTGACGACGGTGACGGTGTGGTGGGCGGTGTAGGCCCGCAGCAGTGCGGTGAGGATGCCCTGGCAATGGTCGTACCAGGGGTCGGCGTCCCCCATGTGCTGGGCTGCTTCGTTCAGCAGGGCGGTCAGCTCCGCCCAGGCGGTGATGTCTTCCTCCCGGCTGCGGGCCCAGGCCGGCGTGGTGGTGCGTGAGCGCCAGGCGCGGTAGCGCTCGAGGGCCTCTTGCAACCGGGCCGCTGCTTCGGTGACGCGTTCGGGGGCGTTAGGAGCGGACAGGCCCAACAGGCCGTCGATCCCTGCCATATATATCCGGGCATCGAGGCGGTCAGGGTCCGCGGCGCTGAGCTGCGCGAAGCGCTGGCGACTGTCCTTGAGCTGGTCCGCCATCTGCCTGTAGGAGTCCTGTTGCAGTGCGGTACGGACATCTCCGAGGGCGAGTTCGAACGCGGCGTCGCGGAAGGTGTGGTCCGGTGCCAGACAGCGTTCAAGTGCTTCGCGCATGCCAGCGGCTGGGTGGTGAGCGTCTAGGACGCCCAGGAGCCGGGGCAGTCGGCTCGCGAACTCCGCAGGGAGCGCTGCCGCGTCCTCGGTCACCTCATCCATCGTGCCGAGGAGTCGGGCGGGAGCGACCGCGCCAGCCAGGGCGAGTTGGGTCAGGCATTCGGCCGCTTCGGCGCCGATCAGCGCGACGGCGGGATCGTCGTCGGCATCCTGCGCGTCCGAGACCCGCTTCAACAGCGCCCGGGTGGCCTTCGAGCCGAGCGCGCGGGCCAGGCCTGGGCTTGCGGCGAGCGTGTCGACGGCGTGTGCGAATGCGGAGTGGCGTGTGGACGATTCCAGTCCCGTGACGATCACGTCGTTGAGGGCGGCGGGCGAGGCCTGCTCCTCGCGAGCCGCGGCGCATACCAGGTAGCCGAGGAAGGCGCCGTTGGTGAAGTGGTCGGCATCGGCGACGACCTGATCCAGGCCCCCGAGGTCCGCAAGCGTAGGGCCCTGGCGTTGCTGGTTGGAGGGGGTCGCCCTGGCCCAGGCGGTGATCCGTTCGTCAAGCGTCTGCACGACTCCCCCTCTCGCCTGCAGTGGTGGTTCCTTCGCCGCGTTCCGGTTAGAACAGTTCGCGCTTGTCGGCTCCCGTCACGATACGGTCCTGCGGGTAGATCTCCCAGACGGCGTCCTCGATAGAGGTGATCACCATCTGCAAGCCCGATACCTCCTCGCACGTGCGGTAGAGCGTCTCGATCACCTGGTAGGCGGCCGCGGGGGTGAGCTCGTCCGCAGTGGGCGCGTCAATCAGCAGCAGGCCGGGGTGGGACATGATGCCGCGCAGCCGGCTCACCCGGATCATGCCGACGACCACGGCGATGCGCATGCGGAGCCGGTCCACAGGGCTGAAGGACGCGAACGGGTGCTTGGCACCGGACTTGACGGCCCCCAGATGCCCCCCGAGGGTCAGGTTGACGCTCGTCAGGTTAGTTACGCCGAGCGCGTGGGCGACCTGCACGATCTCGTCATTGAGTTCCGAGAAGAGGGCGCGGCTGTGGCTGTCGACAACGTCCTTAAGGATCTCGGCGGCCGCGACGAACAGCTCGGCATCGCCGATCGTCGGTTCCTCGGGGTCGGTCTTCGGAGCCTTCGGTGTTACGAGGGCTGCGAGCACCGGCAAGGTCGGGCTGTTCCCCCCGGTGGCGACGGCGAGCGCGCCCTTGAGTTGCTGGATCTCGTTACTGGTCTCCTCGTATCGCGCGAACCAAGCTCCATCCCGTACCGTGGCAAGCTCGGCTGCGGACCGTTCTGTGGCCGCGCGGGCCTCCTCCACACCGGCCGCCGCCGCCTCCAGCGCCTGCTTACAGGTCTCCTCCGCTACCTGAGAAGCGACTACGCGGTCGTCAACGCGGGCGAGCGCCTCGGCCTGCGCCTGCGGGTCCTCCTTCTCGGCCGGCAACACGTTGGAGCAGATGGCGCACCGGTGCTGGCTGTCTTCGGCCGCGCGGCGGCTGTCGTCGATCTCGTGGTCACAACGCGGGCACGCCTCGGGGTCGAGTGCCCCAAGCAACAGGCGGGCGGCACTGCTCTGCCGGGCGCGGCGCGCCGCCCGTTGGTCCGCCAGACGGCTCTTGCGCGCCTCGGCCAGCTGTTCTAATGCATCCTGGTGCTCGCGGCGGCGCGCGGCCCAGACCGCCGCGTCACGGTCCACGGTCTCCAGCAACGCCGTCACGTCGGGCCGGTTTTTCTCCAGGTCCTGCAGTCGCCCTTGCGCCTGGTCCAGCGCACGGCGTAGCGGCTCGACCTGCTGTGCACGGGCGTCGGCGTCCTCCTTCGCACGGCGCGCCACACGGACCGTTTCCTGGGCGTCGGCCTTCTGGAGCGTGGACAGGCGGGATAGCTCCGGCGCATAGGGCACGTCCAGGAACAACTGCATGAGCCTGACCGGTAGCTGGCCAACAGTGGTCGGACCGAGGAGGAGGGTGTCGCTGGCCGAGTTCAGCGCGAGCGCGTAGAAAAAGCTGGACCAGCCGTGGACCTGCTCGGCACTGTCGCGGTTGCCATTCTCGTCCCGCGGTGCGTTCTTCTCCGCCGACCAAACCGACACCGTGCGCAGGCCGAGCCGGTCCATCATGAAGCGGCCGATCAGCGCCTTGACGCCAGCTGGTTCCGCCGAAGCAGCCAAATGAACGCCGGGCGCGGTCTCGTCGCGGCCGTCCAACTGGAGCAGATCGGCCACCGAGTCCGCTGCCAGCAGCCTGGCGCCGGGGTGATCCGGCCGGTCGAATATCAGGCGGACGGAGGTTGCCACGCCTGCGACCTCGAGGTCCGCGCGCACGTATCGGAACCAACCAACCGTCTCCGGGCGGCGGAACGCAGCGAAACCCTCGCCGCGCAGGGCAAAGCTGAGCGCCCACAACAAACTGGACTTGCCAGCCGAGTTGACACTGCTGGAGATCGCCCACGGCCCGCGGCCAAGCCGGAGGTCGACGGTGAACGGGCCGTCCTTGCCATCAGTTCCAGACTTGTAGCCGTCGCAGTACAGGCGGTGCACCACCAGTTCGCGTCGGGCGGGCAGCGGCCCGGTTAGCTCCAGCCCATGCTCCGACAGCATCTGGCCCACCAGCTCGGGTTCTACGGCGTCGCCGAGCCGCTGGGCGATCCGCCGCAGCAGTTCACCCTCCGACGGAACCTGCAGGTCCCCACTCATGCTGCTTCCCCCTCAGCGGCAGCCGCCCGCTGACGCGCGAGCCGCTCGCGGGTACGGTCGGCGATGGACGGAATAATCTCGCCCAGCGGTGTCAGCGCATAGTCCCGCTGCAGATACTGACGCTTACGAAGCGACAGGGCCGTGTGCCCGGTGGCTTCAGCCAACGCTTTCACCAGAAGGGCGCGTTCGGTGTACCAGGCGAGCTCTGGGAATTGCTCGGTAGCTGACTGCGCAACCTGCTGGCCTTTGCTCGTGAGGTAGTAGCTGTCCTGCAGCACGTTCCCTCCCGCACGGCGCTTGGTGGCCATCACCACCAGGCGCGGGGCGACAAGCACGCTCAGCGCCCGGTCCAGCTGCTCGAACGCTCCGAACAGGTAGCGGACCATCGGGATCGCGCAGACCTCCGGCTCGTCAGAGTCCAGGATCTCGCCAGCCAGGTCCAGCAGGACCGCCTCACGACTGCGCTCGTAGTCGTTCAGGAGCTCATCGGCCAGATAGTCGGGGTTACGCAACCAGAAGTCGAGCTTCTGCAGCCGGCTCTCCGCGTGCAGGACCGCCACCGCGTTCGGCGGCGCCCCGTTTCGGGACGTCTCATCCAGCGGCTCGGCTGTCGCGGCGATGAGCAGCAGCAGCCGGATCGCGTCCGCGAACCGGTCACCCTCGTCATCCAGAGGCATTGATCCAGGCTAGCGACGTCGACTGCAGGCGATCAACTCTTCTGCACTACGAAAACCACACGCTAGCTTCACATTTCACGCGACTGTGCCTTTCAAGTCACGCCGGACCGAGGTCGGGAGTCGAGTTGCGAGCAACGGTCTGCCATCACAGGCGGGTAGGGACCGAGGTCGCTGTCCTGCCAGCCACTTAAAACCGCAGGTCAACTACCGGTTCTCTCCATAGGCAGGGACTGAAAAGACTGAATTTCCGACATATAATACGAAATCGTCCTCGTTGAGTCGGTGGAGATGCCGGGGGCGGGAAGTGCATGCCTGTCATCGCAGGGTGGGTAGGACCCGAGGCCGTGATCCGGCACGACGTGCACGACTTTGGCGATAAGGTAGTGGCCGTCTCGTCGACGAAGTTGTGGAGCTTGGCAGCAGGGTGTTTGACCCTGCTGCTGGTCGGGTGTGATGGGGCCGATACGCCCGCCCACCCGCCGGCTGGAAAATCCCGGCCCCATCCGGTGACCACCGCGAGGCCGACCGACAGGCCGAGTTATACGCCGACCGGCGTGGCGACTGTGTCGCCAACGCCCACACGTAAGAAACCAACTCCGAACTTGGGTAAACAGTCTGGCCCGCGTTTTGTCGCCGAGATGGGAGACCGACGCACCCGTCCGGCACCGAAGCTGCCTGGCCTCGGCCAACCAGCGGGAGCTCAGATTGAGGTGAGCGGAGGCTGGGCTGCCAGTCTGCGCGTTACGGCGGCAGGCGCCCAGGCTCGTGTGAAGTGCCAAAGTCGGCCCTACGGCGGGAGTCAGCGAGTGTGGACCTATACCGTCACGAGCCAGCCGGGCCTCAGTGAATTCGGATTGCCACGGCGGGGCATGTTCTTTGAGATAGAACGTGTCTCGGCGGAGCACGGCGGAGGGTGGGAAACGTCCGTCTCTGGGACCTGGCAGTCCACCGAGGACGTGCACTTCTCCTGGAGCGAAGGGAGCAACTCTGACGGTTTCGACGGGGCAGCGAGTAGGCCCACGACGATCCGGTTGCGTGAGAGCGCGGACCATAGACGAGTGAGTTTCGCGGCCGCCAGTGTTGCGGTCGCGGGTTTTACGTACACGCAGCCCGTCGCCGGAATCAATGTGTGGGGCACGGTTGTGTGCCCACGCTGATACTGGGTGGCTGCAGCAACTGGTCGCGCCCAGGGATCACCCACCCGAAGGTGGCGTTGGCTGGCCAGCCCGTGAGCGATGCTTCCGCGCGAGCCCGATGAGGCAGCAGCTAGGCCGTCGTGAACAGAAGCCGGCCGGGCGTATTTTTGTCCCAATATGCCGGAATTTGAGTCCCTCGGTCCCTGTTGCTAGCAGACCACTGACCTGACGTGCGGTTTTATCAGGGACCGGAGGTGACTCAGGCCCGAAGGCAGCGGCGAACGGTTGGTCCCTGGCCGACTGCCGACGCGATCAAGCTGGTGGGTGTTGACGCCCAATGACCCTGGGCGCCGCCGCTCTGGGACGAGGCGTCGAGGCCAGGTGCCTTCAAGGCAATCCGCCCAGTGTCGATGGGCGCTAACACCCGTCGACGGTGGTGGCCGCCCGGCTGCACTGCGCGTCGCCGGTCTGCCTTGAGGCATCGCGCGCCAGGGCCTCTTAGGGCATCCGCACGGCGTCCACGTGGCCGCCACCACCATGAGCACCGGGACCGCACGCCGCTCTATGCGCAGGTCTGGACCCGGCTGGCCAGAGGCATCGCAGTCCCGTATTCGAACATCCCGAGAAGCTTCCGCACCATCGGGACGCCCTTAGGAGCCGTAAGGGAATTACTGTCGGTTTTCGCACTGATCCGGTGCGTGCGGTGGTATACGGGCTGGCATGGGGATATCGGATGAGGTCCTGGCGG
>NZ_JBHVFU010000025.1:0-107991 GCF_042801455.1 Streptomyces sp. NPDC057565
CGTCCTCGTACGGGACGTACTCGGGCGAGCCCGACAACGCAGCGAGCGTGCGTGCCGGGCGTCGCGGGGCAGGCGGGACTTCCGACACACGCCCTGGTGCCGTGACCGGCAATGTCTGCCCCATGAGGAGCGTCGTCCAACGCGGCGAGCGTGTGTGCTGGGCGGCGCGACGGGACAAAGCTTGCCGGGAGGGGCACTAGATTGAGGCGTATGCCCATATCTTCTGCCGCCCCGCAGGTACCGCTCGTTCCACCCCGTGTGCTCACCGTCGCCGGATCCGATTCCGGCGGCGGCGCGGGCATCCAGGCCGACCTCAAGACGATGTTGGCGCTCGGCGTGCACGGCATGAGCGTGATCACCGCGGTGACCGCGCAGAACTCGCTGGGCGTCCAGGGCGCATGGGAGCTGCCCGTGGAGGCGGTACGCGCCCAGTACCGCAGCGTCGTCGACGACATCGGCGTCCAGGCGGTGAAGACCGGCATGCTCGCGTCGGCCGCCCTCGTCGAGACCGTCGCCGCACTTCTCGCGGGAACGGATGCCCCGGTGGTCGTCGACCCGGTGGGGGTCTCCAAACACGGTGATCCACTGCTCGCCGCCGAAGCCCTCGATTCCGTACGGACGAAGCTGCTGCCGGTCGCCACGGTGGCAACCCCCAACCTGGACGAGGTGGCACAGCTCACCGGCGTGACGGTCACGGACGAGACCGGAATGCGGCAGGCCGCGGCGGAGATCCTGGGATACGGGCCGCGCTGGGTCGTCATCAAGGGCGGGCACCTGCCGGGTGAACCGGTCGACCTCCTCACGGACGGCACCGAGGAGCACTGGCTGCGCGCCCCCCGCCACGACAACCGGCACACGCACGGCACGGGCTGCACCCTCGCCTCCGCGATCGCCTGCGGGCTGGCCGGGGGCGACGACGTACCGACGGCCGTACGGGCCGCGAAGGCGTACGTCACCGGGGCGATCGCGGCGGGCTTCCCGCTGGGCACCGGGATCGGCCCGGTCCGGCACGGCTGGCAGCTGTAACGGCCCCACGACGGGGAGACGGGGAGTGGGGGCGCACAGCAAAAAGCCGGTCCACCGAGGTGGACCGGCTTTTTGGGCAACCGGAAGGCTGCGCTACGACGGGAACGTCAGCGCGCGACCTTGCCGGCCTTGATGCACGAGGTGCAGACGTTGAGCCGCTTCGGCGTCCGACCGACCACGGCACGCACGCGCTGGATGTTGGGATTCCAGCGACGGGACGTACGGCGGTGCGAGTGCGAAATGTTGTTGCCGAAGCCCGGCCCCTTGCCGCAGACGTCGCAGTTGGCAGCCACGGGTCACTCCAAAGACTTCAGGTGCACTTACAGTGAATTCCGGCGCGCCGGAATCATTTGACTGAAGTGGCGGTACCGGAGGAAAGGCCCGACTCTCGTCGGGCAACCGAAGCAGCATACAACGGCCGCGTCGGTAGAACGAAACTACCATGGGTTTCCCCGCCGTCTGCCCCGCCCCTGTCCCCGCCGGACGCACCGGGCGGGACTAGTCTGCGGTTCAGTCAGCCCGCACGGCCGCTCTCCAGGAGGAACACCAGGTGCCGCAGACCGCCGACGACATGGACGCCGTCGCGGTGCGTGCCTGGTGCTCACTGGCGCTGGAGGCGTTGGGCCGGGAGCGTGAGGCGATCGACGCGATCAACGTCTACCCCGTCGCGGACGGGGACACCGGCACCAACCTCTATCTGACGGTGGAATCGGCAGCGGCCGCCGTCGAGGCGGTCTTCGCCGCCCACGAGACCGGTACGTCCGTGCCCGCTCTCGCCGATGTCGTACGGGCCATGGCACACGGGGCGCTGATCGGCGCCCGCGGCAACTCCGGCACGATCCTTGCGCAGCTGTTGCGCGGCATGGCGGGGGTGCTGGCCGACGGGCACGACGCGGACCATCTGCGCCGCGCCCTGACCCGGGCCGCCGAGGCCGCCCGGCAGGCCGTCGCGCACCCCGTCGAGGGCACGGTGCTGACCGTGGCCACCGCGGCCGCCGAGGCCGCCGGGCGAACGGCGGGTGACCCGAGACCGGAAGCGGTCGCGCAGGCGGCGTACGAAGGGGCGCGTACGGCACTGGACGCGACTCCCGGGCAGCTCGCCGTCCTCGGGCGGGCGGGAGTCGTCGACGCCGGAGGCCGTGGCCTGGTGACCGTCCTGGGGGCGCTTGTCGAGGCGGTCTCCGGTGAGCCGCCCGCACGCGGGACCTGGGTGACGCCCGACATCGCCCCCGTGACCGTTGCCGCCGCCGACGACTGCGCGGCAGGCGGACCGGCGGACGGACCCGCCTTCGAGGTGATCTATCTCCTGGAGGCCCGGGACGACGCCGTCGACCGGCTGCGGGCCCGGCTCGACGGGCTCGGCGACTCGCTCGTCGTGGTCGGCGGCGACGGGCTGTGGAACGTCCACGTCCATGTCGACGACGCCGGTGCGGCGGTGGAGGCCGGAGTCGAGGCCGGCAGGCCGTACCGGATCCGGATCACCCACTTCGGCGCCGACCGGGTCCACCCCCACCTCAGCGAGCCCGCGCAGCGCGGTGTCGTTGTGGTGGTCCCGGGCGACGGGCTCTCGGGGCTGTGCACGGAGGCGGGCGCGACCACGGTGCTCGCCCGCCCCGGGGAGCCGCCCGCCAGCGGTGAACTGGTCGATGCCATCCGTCGCGCCCACGCCCACGAGGTGGTCCTGCTGCCCAACGACGCGGAGCTGCGCCACACGGCCGCGGCGGCCGCGGAGCAGGCCCGTACGGAAGGCATCCGGGTCGCGCTGATCCCGACCCGCGCGGCCGTCCAGGGCATCGCGGCGCTCGCCGTCCACGAACCGGACCGCAGCTTCGACGAGGACGTGGTGGCGATGACCGCCGCGGCCGGCGCCACCCGGTACGCCGAACTGGCCGTCGCCGAGCGGCAGTCGTGGACCATGGCGGGCATCTGTCAGGCCGGCGACATCCTGGGGCTGATCGACGGCGATGTGGCGGTCATCGGCGAGGACGTGCCCGGCACGGCCCGGGCCGTCCTCGACCGGATGCTGTCGGCGGGCGGTGAACTCGTGACGCTGGTCCTGGGCGAGGACGTGCCGGACAGCCTGGCGGAGGCACTGCAGGAGCATGTGCGCGAGGGGTACCTGGCGGTGGACACGGTGGTGTACCGGGGCGGCCGCCAGTGCGCTCCGCTGCTGATCGGGGTGGAGTAGGAGAACGCGCCCCCGGGGCGCGTTGTGCTCGATCGCCGGCCGGGGAAGTCGGTGCGCGCCGGGGCCAGCCCCTCCGCCCCGTCACGTCGGGGGCTGCGGCCGATCGTCGCCGACAGGCTGTGCACATCGGTCTCGGACCGATCCCAGGTGCGCGCAGACGTTTCCGACCAGGGGGTTCCGGTGGTGCGGGCGACTTCTGTCAGTGGCGTGGTGTGCAATGGATCGCGTGTCCGCGTTCGATGAACCCCTGAAGAAGCTGCTCGGCGGTGCCACCGCGAAGGTGATGGCCGAGCACCTCGGCCTGCACACGGTCGGTGATCTGCTGCACCACTACCCGCGGCGGTACGAGGAGCGCGGCCAGCTCACCGCGCTGGCCGACCTTCCGCTGGACGAGCACGTGACCGTCGTCGCCCAGGTCGCCGACGCACGGATCATGATGTTCAACAACGGCAGGGGCAAGCGCCTGGAGGTGACCCTCACCGACGGCAGCGGCCGGCTGCAGCTGGTCTTCTTCGGCCACGGCGTGCACAAGCCGCACAAGGAGCTGCTGCCGGGCCGCCGGGCGATGTTCGCGGGCAAGGTTTCCGTCTTCAACCGGAAGATGCAGCTCGCGCACCCCACGTACCAGCTGCTCGACACAGCGGACGCCGACGAGGCCACGGAGGCGGTGGACGCCTTCGCCGGGCGGCTGCTGCCCATCTATCCCGCCTGCAAGCAGCTCGACTCCTGGCGGATCGCCAAGGCCGTCGACACCGTGCTGCCCAGTGCCCGGGACGCCGTCGACCCGCTGCCGCTCCCGCTGCGCGAGGGGCGCGGCTTCACCCCGCTGCCCGAGGCACTGCTCAAGATTCACCGCCCGCAGACCAAGGCGGACATCGCCGACGCCAGGGACCGGCTGAAGTGGGACGAGGCCTTCGTCCTGCAGGTCGCGCTCGCCCGCCGCCGGTACGCGGACACCCAGCTCCCGGCGGTGGCACGCAGACCCAGGCGCGGAGGGCTGCTCGACGCCTTCGACGCCAAACTGCCGTTCACCCTCACCGAGGGCCAGGAGAAGGTTTCCAAGGAGATCTTCGACGACCTGGCGACCGAGCACCCGATGCACCGGCTGCTGCAGGGCGAAGTGGGGTCCGGGAAGACCATGGTCGCGCTGCGCGCCATGCTCGCCGTCGTCGACGCGGGCGGACAGGCCGCGATGCTCGCCCCCACCGAGGTGCTCGCCCAGCAGCACCACCGCTCCATCACCGAAATGATGGGCGAGCTCGCCGAAGGCGGCATGCTGGGCGGCTCCGACCTCGGTACGAAGGTGGTGCTCCTGACCGGGTCCATGGGGACGGCGGCCCGCCGTCAGGCGCTGCTCGACCTGATCACCGGCGAGGCGGGGATCGTGATCGGCACGCATGCGCTGATCGAGGACAAGGTGCAGTTCCACGACCTGGGGCTGGTCGTCGTCGACGAGCAGCACCGCTTCGGAGTGGAACAGCGCGACGCGCTGCGGTCCAAGGGGAAGCAGCCGCCGCACCTGCTGGTGATGACCGCCACCCCCATTCCCCGCACGGTCGCGATGACGGTCTTCGGCGACCTGGAGACGTCCGTCCTGGACCAGCTGCCGGCGGGCCGATCGCCGATCGCCAGCCATGTCGTGCCCGCCAAGGACAAGCCGCACTTCCTCAGCCGCGCCTGGGAGCGGGTCCGCGAGGAGGTCGGGAACGGGCATCAGGCATACGTCGTCTGTCCCCGGATCGGTGACGACGCCGACGACGAGGCCGAGAAGAAGAGCAGGAAGAAGGCCGCGGAGAAGGCTGCGGAGGAGGACGGGGAGAAGCGCCCGCCGCTCGCGGTCCTGGAGATCGCCGAACAGCTCGCCAAGGGTGCCCTCACCGGTCTGCGCATCGAGGTGCTGCACGGCAGGATGAACCCCGACGACAAGGACGACGTGATGCGGCGCTTCGCCGCGGGCCAGGTCGACGTCCTGGTCGCGACGACCGTCATCGAGGTCGGGGTCAACGTCCCCAACGCCACCGCGATGGTGATCATGGACGCCGACCGGTTCGGCGTCTCCCAGCTCCACCAGCTCCGCGGCCGGGTCGGCCGCGGCTCCGCCGCCGGTCTCTGCCTGCTCGTCAGCGAGGCGCACGAGGCGAGCCCCGCCCGCGCCCGGCTCTCCGCCGTCGCCGCCACCCTCGACGGCTTCGAACTGTCCCGGATCGACCTCGAACAGCGTCGCGAGGGCGATGTCCTCGGCCAGGCCCAGTCCGGGGTCCGCACTTCCCTGAGGATGCTCTCCGTCATCGACGACGAGGAGGTCATCGCCGCGGCCCGCGAGGAGGCCGCGACGATCGTCGCCGCGGACCCGGACCTGGACCGCCTGCCGGAGCTGCGCACCGCGCTGTCCGCCCTGCTCGACAAGGAGCGCGAGGAGTACCTCGACAAGGGCTGAGGACGGGGGCACGCACGGGGCCCCCGGGCCTCGGCGGGCCGGACGCCATATCGTGGGACGCACGGCGCCCGTCCCACTCCGGCGGGCCACCCCCCCGACCCGAGGATCAGACACCCATGACCCGCGTGATCGCCGGCTCGGCCGGCGGACGCCGCCTGGCCGTCCCGCCCGGCACCGGCACCCGCCCCACCTCGGACCGCGCACGCGAGGGCCTGTTCTCCACCTGGGAAGCGCTCCTGGGCACCCTGGAGGGCATCCGAATCGCGGATCTCTACGCGGGCTCCGGCGCCGTCGGTCTCGAAGCACTCTCCCGCGGCGCGGTACACGCCCTGCTCGTCGAGGCCGACACCAAGGCCGCCCGCACGGTCCGGGACAACGTCCGTACGCTCGGTCTGCCCGGCGCCGAAGTCCGTACCGGCAAAGCCGAACAGATCGTGACAGGACCGGCGCCCGCGGACCCGTACGACGTGGTCTTCCTGGATCCGCCGTACGCCGTCACCGATGGCGATCTTGGCGAGATACTGCTCACACTCCGTGCTCAGGGCTGGCTCACGGACGATGCCCTCGTCACCGTGGAACGGAGCACCAGAGGCGGAGAATTCAACTGGCCCAAGGGATTCGAGCCACTGCGGGCCCGTCGCTACGGTGAGGGAACGCTTTGGTACGGTCGCGCCGCCTCTACGTGCGAAGACGCACGATGACCGCACCGGAGAGCGAGGGACTCAAGTTGCGCCGCGCCGTCTGTCCGGGGTCGTTCGACCCCATCACCAATGGACACCTCGACATCATTGGCCGCGCCTCGAAGTTGTACGACGTCGTACATGTCGCGGTGATGATCAACCAGTCCAAGAAGGGCCTGTTCACCATCGACGAGCGGATCGAGCTGATCCGTCAGGTCACCGCGGACTTCGGCAATGTCGAGGTCGAGTCCTTCCACGGCCTCCTGGTCGACTTCTGCAAGCAGCGCGACATCCCGGCGATCGTGAAGGGCCTGCGGGCCGTCAGCGACTTCGACTACGAGCTGCAGATGGCCCAGATGAACAACGGCCTCTCCGGGGTCGAGACGCTCTTCGTGCCGACCAATCCCACGTACAGCTTCCTGTCGTCCTCCCTGGTCAAGGAGGTCGCGACCTGGGGTGGCGACGTCTCGCACCTGCTGCCGCCGCTGGTCCACGAGGCACTCGTCGCACGTCTCGCCCAGCAGTGATGCACTGACAGTCCGTCACCCGGTGTCGGACGGGCGCCGACTGGCCGTACAGTCGTCCCGTCCGTCTCCAATCAGCAGTAGAGAGTGGCGAGCACACGGTGGACGTGCAGAAGAAGCTCGACGAGATCGTCGAAGCGGTCGGGAACGCCCGGTCCATGCCCATGTCGGCGTCGTGCGTGGTCAACCGCGCCGATCTGCTCGCCATGCTCGAAGAGGTGCGTGAAGCCCTCCCCGGCTCACTCGCCCACGCCCAGGAGCTCATCGGCGGCCGGGAGCAGATGGTCGAGCAGGCCCGACAGGAGGCCGAGCGGATCATCGAGGCCGCCCACGCCCAGCGCGGCTCACTGATCTCCGACACCGAGATCGCCCGGCAGTCCCGGACCGAGGCCGATCGCATCCTCGGCGAGGCCCGCCGGGAGGCCGACGAGGTACGCGCCGAGGCCGATGAGTACGTCGACAGCAAGCTCGCCAACTTCGAGGTCGTCCTCACCAAGACCATCGGCTCCGTCGACCGGGGCCGCGAGAAGCTCCTCGGTCGTGGCCAGGGCTTCGACGAGCAGGGGTACGAGGACCGCGACTTCGCCGAGGCCCCCGAGCGCAGCGCCGACCCGGAGACGCTCCGGCGCCGCGCCGACGAGTATGTGGACACCAAGCTCGGCGCGTTCGAGGCCGTGCTCGCCAAGACCCTGGAAGCGGTCGGCCACGGCCGGCAGAAGCTGCACGGCCGGGTCGCCACCGACGAGCTCGGCGCGCACATGGCCGCCCAGGACGCCGCGGGCAGCCAGGGCCACACCAGCGACGAGGACCACTGGGCCGGTCTCGCCGAGCTCGCCACCCCGGAGCCGCAGCCGGTGTCCCAGCCGCACTTCCCGGCACAGGCGCAGCCGGGCTATGCGGAGCCGTACGCGTACCAGGAGCAGCCGCAGCAGGACATGTACGGGTACCAGCAGCAGCCGGACCCGTACGCCACCTATCAGCAGCAGGGCTACGACGAGGGCCAGGCGCAGCTGCAGCCGCAGGGGTACGACGGGTGGCAGCAGCCGATGCCGACGCACCAGCCCCTTCAGTCGCAGGGCGAGAGCGCCCTCGACGAGACCAGCCTCTTCGACACCAGCATGATCGACATCGATCAGCTCCGCCGGTACGAGCAGGAGCGCTGACCGGGGCGCCCCGGACACGGGCCGAACGCGACCGGTTCCGGCCGGTTCGGGACCGGAATCGGCCCCGGTTGGGAGCAGGGTAACGCGTCAAGTATCCTGGTTCTTCGGTCGCGAGTACGTCTGCGATCCCGGCTGCCCGCTTCGACTCCGATCCGGTCGGCCCCTCCCACGGTGCGCTGTGCGCCATGCATACGATTTCGAAAGCAGGAAAAGCCCTGAACGGCCACCTCGACCACCGAAACCCTCTCGTGTTCGATACGCACGAGCTGGGTCGGCGTCCCGGTGCCCTCCTGCGGCTGACCCGCTCGGTGGACGCGCCCCAGGACCTCGGTATCGACGGGGTCATCGGTGTGCCGGAAGGCGCACCCGTGGAGCTGGACCTCCGCCTCGAATCGGTCATGGAAGGGGTGCTTGTCACAGGCACCGCCCGTGCGTCGGCCGAGGGGGAGTGCGTAAGGTGTCTGGAGCCGCTGCGCCAAGAGGTTGTGGCGGACTTCCAGGAGATGTTCTCGTACCCTGACGCCGATGACCGGGGCCGCGTCAAAGCGGAACCGGCCGACGACGCCGAGGACGACGAGGACAGGCTCTTCGTCGAGGACGGCTTGTTCGACCTCGAACCAGTGCTGCGTGATGCGGTGGTGCTCGCACTGCCGATGCAGCCGGTGTGCCGGGAGACCTGTGCCGGCCTGTGTTCCGAATGCGGGATCAGGCTGGACGAGAACCCCGGTCACCACCACGATGCCGTCGACATCCGTTGGGCGGCATTGCAAGGACTCGCCGAGACCGTTCAGGACGGCGAGAAGGACAACATGGGCGGCGCCGAAGCGGGCGTCGACGAGAAGCAGGAGAAGTAGCCGTGGCTGTTCCGAAGCGGAAGATGTCGCGCAGCAACACGCGCCACCGCCGGTCGCAGTGGAAGGCTGCGGTCCCCACCCTGGTTTCGTGCGAGCGTTGCCAGGAGCCGAAGCTGCAGCACATCGCGTGCCCCAGCTGCGGCACGTACAACAAGCGCCAGGTCCTCGAAGTCTGAGCGGCTGGTGAGAGGCCCGATGTCTGAGTTGTCCCACGCCAAGAAGCAGGCAGACAACGTCAACACAGCCTCGTCCCACACGCTTCTGGAAGGGCGGCTCGGGTATCACCTTGAGTCCGCCCTTCTGGTGCGTGCGCTGACCCACCGTTCGTACGCATACGAGAACGGCGGCCTGCCCACCAACGAGCGGCTCGAATTCCTCGGGGATTCGGTACTCGGCCTGGTGGTCACGGACACGCTGTACCGCACCCACCCCGACCTGCCCGAAGGCCAGCTGGCCAAGCTGCGGGCCGCGGTGGTCAACTCGCGCGCACTTGCGGAGGTGGGTCGCGGCCTCGACCTCGGCTCTTTCATCCGGCTCGGCCGGGGCGAAGAGGGCACGGGCGGCAGGGACAAGGCATCCATCCTCGCCGACACGCTGGAAGCGGTGATCGGCGCGGTCTATCTCGATCAGGGCCTCAGTGCGGCCTCGGAGCTGGTCCACCGGCTCTTCGACCCGCTGATCGACAGGTCCTCCAATCTCGGCGCCGGCCTGGACTGGAAGACCAGCCTCCAGGAGCTCACCGCGAGCGAGAGCCTCGGAGTCCCCGAGTATCTCGTCACGGAGACCGGCCCGGACCACGAGAAGACCTTTACTGCTGCTGCTCGCGTCGGTGGTGTCTCGTACGGCACCGGCACCGGCCGTAGCAAGAAGGAAGCGGAGCAGCAGGCGGCGGAGTCCGCCTGGCGCGAGATCAGCGCCGCTGCGGAGCAGCGGGAGGCCGCGGCGAAGGCCGCAGCCGACGGAGGGGCCGCCGACACCCCTGCCGACCCGGTGCCGTCCACGGACGTCACTCCGGCCTGACCCGGGAACCCCTCGGTGCCTCGTGCACCGGGGGGTTCTTCCTGTCCGGACCCGGGGCGCGGTCGCACAGTCACGTCCCGCTGTGCCCGGTGGACCAGGGCCGTACACCCCCTAAACTGTTCAGTCTCTTGAGGAGCCACTCCGTGCCCGAGCTGCCTGAGGTCGAAGTCGTACGGCGCGGTCTCGATCGCTGGGTCACCGGCCGTACGGTCGGTGAGGTCGAGGTCCTGCACCCGCGCGCGGTCCGCCGCCATCTCGCGGGTTCCACGGACTTCGTGGCCCGGCTCAGCGGCAGCCGCTTCGGTACGGCCATGCGCCGTGGCAAGTACCTGTGGATTCCGCTGGACGACGACGCCTCCTCGCTCCTCGGCCACCTCGGCATGAGCGGTCAGCTGCTCGTACAGCCGCAGGACACCCCCGACGAGAAGCATCTCCGGATACGGATCCGTTTCGACGACGCCCTCGGCACCGAGCTGCGCTTCGTCGACCAGCGGACCTTCGGCGGGCTCTCCGTCCACGAGAACACCCCGGACGGGCTGCCCGACACCATCGCGCACATCGCCCGCGACCCCCTGGACCCCGCCTTCGACGACGCTGCGTTCCACAGCGCTCTGCGTCTGCGCCGTACGACGGTCAAGCGCGCCCTGCTCGACCAGTCGCTGATCAGCGGCGTCGGCAACATCTACGCGGACGAGGCGCTCTGGCGCACCAGGCTGCACTACGACCGGCCCACCGCGACCCTGACCCGGCCCAAGTCGGCCGAGCTGCTCGGCCATGTCCGCGACGTGATGAACGCGGCGCTCGCCCAGGGCGGCACCAGCTTCGACAGCCTCTACGTCAATGTGAACGGCGAGTCGGGCTACTTCGACCGGTCGCTCGACGCGTACGGGCGTGAGGACGAGCCCTGCCACCGGTGCGGCACGGCGATGCGTCGTCGCCCGTGGATGAACCGCTCCAGCTACTACTGCCCGAGCTGTCAGCGGCCGCCGCGCACCAACACCCCTAGAGCGTGACCTCGCGCGCCTCGTCGTAACGGCTGCGGGCGTCGAGGACCTCGGACATCCGGCTCTCGACGAGCTGGATCAGCCCGAGCAGCCGGCCGGCGACCTCGCGTCCCAGCGGGGTCAGCTCGTAGTCGACGCGCGGAGGATTGGTGGGCTGTGCCTCCCGGAGGACGAGGCCGTCCCGCTCCAGCGCGTGAAGGGTCTGGGAGAGCATCTTCTCGCTCACCCCGTCGACCCTGCGGCGCAGCTCGTTGAAGCGGGCGCCCGTCTCGTAGAGCGCGGTCAGCGTCAAGCTGCCCCAGCGCCCGGTGACGTGCTCCAGCGTGCCGCGCGAGGGGCACTGCCGGGAGAACACGTCGAAGGCCAGGCTGTCGGCGCCGTCCCGCGGGGTGGTCTCGTCCATGAAAAACAGCTTACGCCCGCACAGTGCTCTCTTTTGGAGTGCGCTGTGCGGGCGTAAGCAGGCAGGAGTGCGGCTCATGCGGTCGGTTCGGGGCCGGCCTGCGACATTCCGACTTCGACCGCGCGATGATCTCGGCAAGTGCCGCCGATGTCGCCGACCCGTCAGCCGCCGGGTCCTCTCCTACCAAGAGCCCCACCGTTGTCCTCCTTGCGTATGCTCCTCGGCGAAGAGGGCCGGTTGATCTCATATGGGCTGAGGCCTTCCCCGAAATCATCTGCATTCCTCAAGTTCTCGCCGCTTCGGGAGGAACGCTCGGCCCGTGGTCCCTGCTGCTGTGCCCGAGACCGACGGCGCGCGTCCCACCAGACGAGGCCAAGCAGAACGGCGACTACGACCACTGCTATACCGACGGGGAAAATCCAGCGCACATCCGAAGCGGCAACTGTGATGTCACTGATGGGCACCGGGCTCACAAGATGGCTCATCTGGCCCACGTCCTCCCTGAGGGGATTCCACGCTCACAAAGCGAGGCAGAGGCTTCCACTCATTGGAGAGAGAGCCCGCGTTGGCCGGAGCCGCGGGAAACTCCGATCCCGCCGCCCTCGGCCGGATCAATCTCGCAGGGCTCGCCTGAATCGGACGTCTGGCAAGGCTCAAGCTCCCTGACAAGTCTACGGCGCGGAGCCGTACGGGGGCCGCTCGGCGCGACGATCTCGGCGTCTCCGTCCCGCTGCCCGGCAACAGGGAAGATCGCATGGGTCACGGTGCCGAAGGTGGCGGCAACGATCGGCCGGTAGAAGTCGCTCGGCATGATCTCGCCGGCCGCCGAGCGAGACCGTACGCGGGGCCGCCGTGGACACAGTTCGGGCCGCCTCGGTTGCCGATAACGGCCCCGAGACGGCCCAAGAAAGCTGATGGGTCGCCGACCTGCGTAAATCTCAGAAGCCGAAGTCCTGGGTCCACCAGGGGCCGCCGGAGCCGAAGTGCACTCCCACGCCGAGGGTCTTGTAGTCACAGTTGAGAATGTTTGCGCGGTGGCCTTCGCTCTTCATCCAGGAGTCCATCACCGCCTGTGCGTCCGCCTGGCCGCGGGCGATGTTCTCGCCGCCGAGCCCCTTCACACCGGCCTTCGACGCGCGGTCCCAGGGGGTCCGGCCGTCGGGGTCGGTGTGGTCGAAGAAGCCGCGGGCCGCCATGTCGTCACTGAATTTCTGGGCGAGCGAGGTGAGCGGGGCACTGGCCGTGACCGGGCTGCAGCCGACCTTCGCGCGCTCCTGGTTGACCAGCGCGAGCACGGCAGCCTGGGCGGAGGTGTCGCCGGCCGGGGTCGTGGCCCTGCGCGCCGGAGCGGCCGCCGATGTCGTCGGCGCCGCCGAGGCCGTGGCGGAGGGCGCGGAACCGGTCGTCCCGGCCGCCGCGGGCGCCTTCGTCGTCTCCGTCCGCTCGGCCGTCTTCGAAGGGGAGACGGACGGCGTGGCCGAGGTGCTGGGGGAGCCCGACCGCTCGGACTTCCGGGGCCCCGGGGAACGCTCGGTGCTGCGGCCGGCCTCGGCCGACGCGATACCGCGGTCGGCCGGAGCGGCGGTGGAGCCGCCCTGCGTCAGCAGGTCCGGCGCTCCCTGGGAGCGGATCTGGTCGGTGGCCGCGCCACCGGTCACGTGGTACGCGCCGCCGCCGGGCAGCAGACCCGAAGCCACGGCCACGGCTCCGACGGCCATCGCAGCGGAGACGCCGATCAGTCCCGTACGCACGGGCATGCCCGACCGCTTCCTGCGGCGTGCGCCGCGGCGCACGCGGGCCTTCGCGGCCGCGGACGTGTCAGCGGCCGAACCTGCCACGGGACCTGCGGCGGAGCGTCGATGGCGTCCCATCTGCTGTCCCCTTCTGACGGTCTGGACGCCAGGATCGGCGTCAATACGCCTCACCTGATCGAGTGAGGCTCTGGTTTCGACGGGACTGTACGCCATGGCTCAACGGGGCGAAGTGACCGTTGAGCAAGTGGCCGGATAGCGTTCGGCCATGAGCGAAGATGTACGACTCACCGCCTGGGTACGCGGCCGAGTACAGCAAGTAGGGTTCCGCTGGTTCACCAGGGCAAATGCTTTGGAGATCGGCGGCCTCACCGGATTCGCCCTCAATCTCGACGACGGTCGAGTACAGATTGTCGCCGAGGGGCAACGTGAGAATTGCCACCGGCTGCTGGAGTGGCTGCGCTCCGACGACACACCCGGACGCGTGGATGGAGTCACTGAGATCTGGGACACCCCGCGCGGCGGTTACGAGGGGTTTGCGATCCGCTGATCCCGTTCTGAATGAGGTCCCAATTCGGGGCCGTGTTCGGACCGTGTTCGACAGGCGGCGAGGGGTGACGATACGGGCCGCTCATCTGCGTACACATGAAATGACCTGCGGAAGGACCGGATGGTTGCCAAGATTCGGTTGTCGTGCCAGGCTGCGGCAGTAAGGATGATCTCCACGCCCCCCAGGGCCCCGCAGGAGAGTCGCGCCGCGTGATCGTCAAGCCGCGCGCCCCCGGGTCACCCGCGTCTACGGGGTGTGATCGTGTTGACCGTCAAACTTTTTGGTGAGACGCTGAAATCCCCGCGCACCTCAGCTGTTTGGCAGAGCTCTTTGGCAGCAGAACCGCAGTGATGACAGAGCACTGCCGAGCACCGCGGGTGCGATTCCCTCACGACCCACACCGCATCGGTCGGTCACTCAGTGTGGAGGACCATCCATCATGGCAAAGGCGCTTCTCGGTTACGTCGGCGGTTCCGACCCGCGACTCCTCGCCGAGATGCGACGGCTCCAGCAGCGCGTCCAGGACCTGGAATCCGAGCTCGTACGGATCCAGGACGAGAACGACGCGCTCAACGCCGCCGCCCAGCACCAAGAGTCGCTGCTCGACAGCATCGACATCGACGTACCCCAGGCGGAGCCGGCGCTGACCTGACCGAGGGCCCACAGGGGCCGGTCGGGCTGCTCGCGTCAGCCGTCTGAGTTCATCACCGGATCGTCACCGGATCATTGAAGATCATCACTGTGATCTGTCGCCTTCTTGATCCGCCGCGTTCTTTGATCCGTCACGCAGCACTGCACAAGATTTGCAAGGGGCGCTTCGGCGTCCCTTCTTTCTTTTCCCCCGACCGCGACAGACCCGCCCCGGACGTACCCCCCTTCCCTTACCGTCTGATGTGCCCTGCACCTTCATCAGTGAAACCGAGAGCGAAAGGTAGAGTCCGGCGGCGTGCATCTCAAGGCCCTGACCCTGCGTGGTTTCAAGTCGTTCGCCTCCGCCACGACCCTGCGGTTCGAACCGGGGATCACCTGCGTCGTCGGTCCCAACGGTTCGGGCAAATCCAATGTGGTGGATGCGCTCTCCTGGGTCATGGGTGAGCAGGGAGCCAAATCCCTGCGCGGCGGCAAGATGGAAGACGTGATCTTCGCCGGCACCACCGGGCGGCCGCCGCTCGGACGCGCCGAGGTGTCGCTGACCATTGACAATTCCGACGGTGCGCTGCCCATCGAGTACGCCGAAGTGACGATCACGCGGATCATGTTCCGCAACGGCGGCAGCGAATACCAGATCAATGGCGACACCTGTCGGCTCCTCGACATCCAGGAACTTCTCTCCGACTCCGGTATCGGCCGGGAGATGCACGTCATCGTCGGACAGGGCCAGCTGGACTCCGTACTCCATGCCGATCCGATGGGGCGCCGCGCATTCATCGAAGAAGCCGCCGGTGTGCTCAAGCACCGCAAGCGGAAAGAGAAGGCGCTGCGGAAGCTGGACGCGATGGGAGCCAATCTGGCCCGGGTCCAGGACCTCACGGACGAACTGCGGCGGCAGTTGAAGCCCTTGGGCCGGCAGGCGGCCGTCGCCCGGCGGGCCGCCGTCATCCAGGCCGATCTGCGCGACGCGAGGCTGCGGCTGCTCGCCGACGACCTGGTGCGGCTGCACGACGCGCTGCGCAGCGAGATCGCCGACGAAGCGGCGCTGAAGCAGCGCCGGGAGGCGGCGGAGGCGGAGCTGAAGGCGGCCCTGACGCGTGAGGCGGAGCTGGAGGACGAGGTGCGACGGCTGGCGCCGCGCCTGCAGCGGGCCCAGCAGACCTGGTACGAGCTGTCGCAGCTCGCCGAGCGGGTACGCGGCACGGTCTCGTTGGCCGATGCCCGGGTGAAGAGCGCCACCGCCGCGCCCGAGGAGGAGCGGCGCGGTACGGGATTCAGGGACCCGGAAAGCATGGAGCGCGAGGCCGCCCGGATCCGGGAGCAGGAGGCGGAACTGGGGGCCGCGCTGGAGGCGGCGGAACACGCGCTGGAGGACACCGCTGCCCACCGGGCCGAGCTGGAACGGGAGTTGGCGGCCGAGGAGCGCAGACTCAAGGACGCGGCCCGCGCCATCGCCGACCGGCGCGAAGGGCTCGCGCGGCTGACCGGGCAGGTCAACGCGGCGCGCAGCCGGGCTGGTTCGGCGCAGGCGGAGATCGACCGGCTGGCCGCCTCGCGTGACGAGGCGCAGGAGCGGGCGGTCAGGGCGCAGGAGGAGTACGAGCAGCTCAAGGCCGAGGTGGAGGGGCTGGACGCCGGTGACGCGGAGCTGGGTGAGCGCCACGACGCCGCCAAGCGGGAGCTCGTCGAGGCGGAGTCGGCCCTCTCCGCCGCCCGGGAGGCCGCCACCGGCGCGGAACGGAAGCGGGCGGCGGTCTCGGCCCGGCACGACGCCCTGGCCCTGGGCCTGCGCCGCAAGGACGGCACGGGTGCGCTGCTCGCCTCGCGCGACAGCCTGTCGGGCCTGCTCGGCCCGGCCGCGGAACTGCTGACGGTGGCCCCGGGCCATGAGGTAGCGGTCGCGGCGGCACTGGGCGCGGCGGCGGACGCGGTGGCGGTGACGGACCCGGCTACGGCAGCGAACGCCATCCGGCTGCTGCGCAAGCAGGACGCGGGGCGGGCGGCGTTGTTGTTGGGGGGTGCGGGTGCGCCCGAGGCCGATACGGGGCAGGTGCCCGTCCAGGGCGGGGCCGCGACGGCGGACGTACCCGGGCAGGGCTCGGCGCCCGCCGCTGCCTCGGATGCCCCGCCCGCAGTCGCCGATCTCGTCCGGGGGCCCGCTGAGCTGATGGCCGCCGTGCGCCGGCTCGTGCGTGGCATGGTCGTCGTTCCCACCCTGGAGGACGCCGAGGATCTTGTTGCCGTGCATCCCGAGCTGACCGCCGTGACCGGTGAAGGAGACGTCCTCGGGGCGCACTTCGCGCACGGCGGTTCCGCCGGGGCGCCCAGCCTGCTCGAAGTGCAGGCCTCCGTCGACGAGGCCGCTGCCGAACTGGCGGACCTCGCTGTCCGGTGCATCGAGCTGGCAGAGGCCCAGCGGCTCGCGGGGGAGCGGCGCAGTGCCTGCGCCGTGCTCGTCGAGGAGCTGGGGGAGCGGCGCAGGGCCGCCGAACGGGAGAAGTCGGGGGTGGCCCAGCAGCTCGGCCGGCTCGCGGGGCAGGCCCGCGGCGCCGCGGGCGAGGCCGAGCGGTCGGCCGCCTCCGCGGCCCGCGCCCAGGACGCCCTGGAGCGGGCGACCGAGGAGGCCGAGGAGCTGGCCGAACGGCTGCTCGTCGCAGAGGAGATGCCGGTCGAGGAGGAGCCCGACAACTCCGTGCGCGACCGGCTCGCCGCGGACGGTGCCAATGCCCGCCAGACGGAGATGGAGGCCCGGCTCCAGGTCCGTACCCACGAGGAACGGGTCAAGGGACTCGCCGGGCGTGCGGACTCCCTCGACCGCGGTGCCCGCGCCGAACGCGAGGCCCGTGCCCGTGCCGAGCAGCGCCGCGCCCGGCTGCGCCACGAGGCCGCGGTGGCCTCGGCCGTCGCCTCCGGTGCCCGTCAGCTCCTCGCCCACGTCGAGGTGTCCGTCGAACGGGCCGGGCAGGAGCGGGTCGCCGCCGAGGCGGTGAAGGCGGAGCGCGAGCAGGAACTGATCGTCGAGCGTGGCCACGGGCGCGAACTCAAGGGCGAGCTGGACAAGCTGACCGACTCCGTGCACCGCGGTGAGGTGCTCGGCGCCGAGAAGCGGCTGCGGATAGAGCAGCTGGAGGCGAAGGCCCTTGAGGAGCTGGGTGTGGAGCCGGCCGGGCTGGCCGCCGAGTACGGCCCCGACCAGCTGGTGCCGCCGTCGCCCGCCGCGGAGGGTGAGAAGCTGCCGGAGGACCCGGAGCACCCGCGCAACCAGCCGAAGCCGTTCGTCAGGGCGGAGCAGGAGAAGAGGCTGAAGTCCGCCGAACGGGCGTATCAGCAACTCGGGAAGGTGAATCCGCTCGCCCTTGAGGAGTTCTCGGCGCTGGAGGAGCGGCACAAGTTCCTCTCCGAGCAGCTCGAAGACCTGAAGAAGACCCGGGCCGATCTGATGCAGGTCATCAAGGAGGTCGACGAGCGGGTCGAGCAGGTGTTCACGGAGGCGTACCGGGACACGGCCCGTGAGTTCGAGGGCGTCTTCTCACGGCTCTTCCCGGGCGGTGAGGGGCGGCTCATCCTGACCGACCCCGAGAACATGCTGGCGACCGGGGTCGATGTCGAGGCGCGCCCGCCGGGCAAGAAGGTCAAGCGGCTCTCCTTGCTCTCGGGCGGCGAGAGGTCCCTGACAGCTGTGGCGTTGCTGGTCTCGATCTTCAAGGCCCGGCCGAGTCCGTTCTATGTGATGGACGAGGTCGAGGCGGCGCTCGACGACACCAATCTGCAGCGGCTGATCCGGATCATGGAGGAGCTCCAGGAGAGCTCGCAGCTCATCGTGATCACTCATCAGAAGCGGACGATGGAGGTCGCGGACGCGCTGTACGGCGTCTCGATGCAGGGTGACGGGGTCTCCAAGGTCATCAGCCAGCGGCTCCGCTGAGGCTTTACTAAATCTTCAAGTCTTCAACATGCCTTTTGGGTGGTCCTGGGTAGATGTCAGTCAATGCCAGGCCGCAGGTGAAAGTTGACTTCGAAACTTGAAGGCATACTCTCTGAGACGTCGTTTTTAACTTCAAGTGGTGGCGCCTTTGAAGGTATGTGCCACTTGGAAGAGTTCCCCCCACGCCTGACGACGCGGCCAGGCACCAGGAGTTCATGTGACCAGCACATCGCAGACACCGGGATCCGGAGCCCGCGCGGCCCATCCGGAGCACCTCGGCCACGTCATCTTCATCACGGCAGCCGCTGCGATGGGCGGTTTCCTCTTCGGCTACGACAGCGCTGTGATCAACGGCGCCGTCGAGGCGATCCGGGACCGCTACGGCATCGGCTCCGGAACGCTGGCCGAGGTGATCGCCATCGCCCTGATCGGCTGCGCCATCGGCGCCGCCACGGCGGGTCGTATCGCCGACCGGATCGGCCGCATCCGCTGTATGCGGATCGCCTCGGTGCTCTTCGCGATCAGCGCGGTCGGCTCCGCGCTCCCGTTCGCCCTCTGGGACCTGGCCTTCTGGCGGATCATCGGCGGCTTCGCCATCGGCATGGCCTCGGTCATCGGCCCGGCCTATATCGCCGAGGTCTCGCCCGCCGCCTACCGCGGCCGGCTCGGCTCCTTCCAGCAGGCCGCGATCGTCATCGGCATCGCCATCTCGCAGCTGGTGAACTTCGGCATCCTCCAGCTCGCCGACGGCAAGCAGCGCGGAACGATCGGCGGCCTCGAGGCCTGGCAGTGGATGCTCGGTGTCATGGTCGTCCCGGCGCTTCTCTACGGCCTGCTGTCGTTCGCGATCCCCGAGTCGCCGCGCTACCTGATCTCCGTCGGCAAGAGCGAGCGGGCCAAGGAGATCCTCGCCGAGGTCGAGGGCAAGGAAGTCGACCTCGACGCCCGCGTGGCCGAGATCCAGACAGCCATGCACCGCGAGCACAAGTCCACCTTCAAGGACCTGCTCGGCAGTCGCTTCGGCTTCCTGCCGATCGTCTGGGTCGGTATCGGTCTCTCGGTGTTCCAGCAACTCGTCGGCATCAACGTGGCGTTCTACTACTCGGCGACGCTGTGGCAGTCGGTCGGTATCGACCCGACCGCCTCGTTCTTCTGGTCGTTCACCACATCGATCGTCAACATCATCGGTACGGTGATCGCGATGGTCCTGGTCGACCGAGTGGGCCGCAAACCGCTCGCGCTCGCCGGCTCCACCGGTATGGCGATCGCGCTGGCCTGCGAGGCCTGGGCCTTCTCCGCCGATCTGATCAACGGCAAACTCCCCACCACTCAGGGTGTCGTCGCCCTCGTCGCGGCCCACGTCTTCGTGCTCTTCTTCGCCCTGTCATGGGGTGTGGTGGTCTGGGTCTTCCTCGGCGAGATGTTCCCGAACAAGATCCGCGCCGCCGCGCTCGGTGTCGCCGCGTCCGCTCAGTGGATCGCCAACTGGGCGATCACCGCGAGCTTCCCGAGCCTGGCCGACTGGAACCTGTCGGGCACCTACATCATCTACGCATGCTTCGCCGTGCTCTCGATCCCCTTCGTGCTCAAGTTCGTGAAGGAGACCAAGGGCAAGGCGTTGGAGGAGATGGGCTAATCCCCGCTGCCCCTCTCCTCGACCACGCGTCCCCGGCCCGCGCCCGCGGGCCGGGGACGCGTGGTCGTCCCTGCGTACGTCAGCCGGCGGTCGCCTCGCAGAACAGTCGCAGGCTGCGCCACCCCTCCTCGACCGGCATCCCGCCGCACAGCGGATGCAGCACCAGGCTGTCGGTGTCCAGCGCGGCCAGCTGATCCGGGGTGACGATCCGGTAGACCCCTTCGTCCCGCAGCTCCATCACCGTCGTGGCCGCCGAGCGCACGGCCGACCGGATGTCCTTCGACTGCCAGGAGGCGTAGGTCCGCGCCTCGTGCAGGAAGTACTCGCCGTACCGGTCCCACGTCCGCTCCGGATCCTCCGACACATGCAGCAACGGTGTCTTCGCCGGCGGCATCATGCAGAAGCCCTCCGTCCCGTGCTCCGCGCGCCGCTCGTGGTAGTACGCCTCGAGTTCCGGCAGGTGCGCGCTCGGGAAGAACGGCAGCCCCAGCCGCGCCGCCCGTCGCGCCGCGGCCCGCGAGCTGCCGCCGACCAGCAGCAGTGGATGCGGCCGGGTGTACGGGCGCGGGGTGACCCTGACGGTACGGCCGCGGTACGGGAACGGCTCACCGGTCCACGCCTGCAACAGGGTCTTCAGCAGCTCGTCCTGGAGCCGGCCGCGCCTGCCCCATTCGACGCCCGCCCGTTCGTACTCCTCGGGCCGGTAGCCGATGCCCGCGACCGTGACCAGCCGGCCCGCGCTCAGCAGGTCGAGGACCGCGATGTCCTCGGCCAGCCGCAGCGGATCGTGCAACGGCCCGATGATCGCCGAGACCGTGACCGCGATCCGGCGGGTGGCGCCGAAGACCGACCCGGCGAAGACGAAGGGGGAGGGCAGCCAGGAATTGGCGGTGCCGTGGTGCTCCTCCGTCTGTACGGTGTCCACGCCGTGCGCGTCTGCGTACGCGGCCATCTCGAGCGCCGCACGGTAGCGGTCCGACAGGGACGCGGGGGTGGCATCGGGATCGACGAGATTGAACCGGACCACTGTGAAGGCCATGACGCGTGTCCCCTTCGCCGGGCGGGCTTGGCGAGGCGGGACAGTAGCTGACGCGGCGTCAGAAGTGTAGGGGTGTGTCGTCCTCGTGCCCGGCGGGCCGCGGCAGCAGTGCGTACAGCCCCCCGGAGACGGCGATCGTGGCCGCCCAGCCCAGGCCGTTGCGGCCGATCCAGGTGGCGGCGAGCGGGCCGGAGAACCACTTCACGCCCGTGAACAGCAGCCCCACCGTCAGCCCCGCACACCACGCCGCGACGGCGGGCACGGCGAAGCCGCCCGTGTACCAGTAGGCGCCTGCCGGACTGGTGTCCAGCAGCGCCGCCGCGTCGTACGTACGTCCCCGCAGCTGATCCACTCCGAACACTCCGATCCACGCCGAGAACGTCACGGCGAGCAAGGTCAGAAAGGAGATGAACGAATCCAGGAAACTCGTCGCCACCATCATCAGCAGACTCCCCAGAAGGAGGCTGATCGCGGCATTCACGCCGACCGCCCAGATGCGAGGGAGTGTGAGTCCCAGTGTCTGTGCGGCAAAACCGGCCGAATACATCGACATCGCATTGATCAGCACCATTCCGACCACGGCGGTCAGCAGATACGGCACCGAGATCCAGGCCGGCAGCGAGGCGCCGATGAAGGTGACCGGATCATTGCTGACCGCCAGGTCCGGGGTGGCGACCGCCATCACCGCGCCCATGACCACCAACGGCAGAACGACGAGCGCCGCACCACCCACCGTCGCCCCGGCCACCGACCGGCCGGACGCGGTCCGCGGCAGATAACGCGTGAAGTCCGGGCCGGTCGGCGCCCAGCTGATGCCCCCGGCCGCCAGCGTGCCGACGCCGGCGACCATCAGTGCCGTCGGACCCGCGGGGCGGTCCAGGAGGGCCCGCCACTGCGTTCCGGCACTCAGATGGATCAGTACGAGGACGCTGAATCCGCCGAAGAGGTACGCCGACCAGGTGCAGCACAGCCGCAGCGCGCCCACACCGAGTCCGGACACCAGGAAGCTGCTCGCGACAAAGACCACGAGCGCCGCCATGATCGGCGCGGTGTCGGCCCTCACGGAGAAGAGCAGATCGCACACGGCCAGCAGGCCGTAGGCGCCGGTGACCGCGTTCACCGTCTCCCAGCCCCAGCGGGCGACCCAGATCAGCGCACCGGGCAGCAGGTTGCCGCGTTGCCCGAAGACGGCCCGGGAGAGCGCCAGGCCGGGTGCCCCGCCGCGCGTCCCCGCGATCGAGACCGCGCCGACCAGTCCGTACCCGATGACGGGCGCCGTGACCGCGACGAACGCCACCTGCCAGAGATTGAGGCCGCCGAAGACGATCAGTCCTGCGCCCATGACGAGCAGCAGCACGGTCATATTGGCGGCGGCCCAGGTGGGGAAGAGGGTGCGGACCCGGCCGGTGCGCTCACTGTCGGGGACGGGTTCCAGGCCGCGGGTCTCCACGAGCGGGATCGTACCTTTACCGCCAAAAGGGCCATAACGACCTTCCGGATCCCGGAGCGGTCCTCCGGGGCCGCCACCCGGCGGGTATGTGACTGATACTGGGTGGGTTATGGAATTCGTCATCCTTGCTGTAGTCATCGCCGCCCTGGTCGTGGCCGGCCTGATCAGCGGGCTCGTGGTCAGCGGCCGCAAGAAGAGGCAGCTGCCCCCGGCACCGTCGAGCACGCCGACCATCACTCCCGCCGAACCCCATGTCGGCGAGGAAGCCGAGCCAACGCGCGAGGAACCGCGCCGCACCATCGAGGAGGCCGGTCTTCCCGGCGTCGAGGTTCCCGCCGAGGAAGCCCCGGCAGTCGCCGAGCCGGCGGCGCCCGCAGTCCCCGCGCTGGAGATCCCGGAGCCCACCGCCGGCCGTCTCGTACGGCTGCGCGCCCGGCTCGCCCGCTCGCAGAGCACCCTCGGCAAGGGGCTGCTCACGCTCCTGTCCCGTGACAACCTCGACGAGGACACCTGGGAGGAGATCGAGGACACCCTCCTCACCGCCGATGTCGGCGTCACCCCCACCCAGGAGCTGGTGGAGCGGCTCCGTGAGCGCGTCCGTGTCCTCGGTACCCGTACCCCCGAGGGGCTGCGGACCCTGCTGCGCGAGGAGCTCCTCACTCTGCTCGGCACCGACTTCGACCGTGCGGTCAAGACGGAGAGCGGTGTCGACACGCCCGGCGTCGTGATGGTCGTCGGCGTCAACGGCACCGGCAAGACCACCACCACGGGCAAGCTGGCCCGGGTCCTCGTCGCCGACGGCCGGAGCGTCGTGCTCGGCGCGGCCGACACCTTCCGTGCCGCCGCCACCGAACAGCTCCAGACCTGGGGCGAGCGCGTCGGCGCCCGCACCGTGCGCGGACCCGAGGGCGGCGACCCTGCGTCGGTCGCCTTCGAGGCGGTGAAGGAAGGCATCGCCGAGGGTGCCGATGTCGTCCTCATCGACACCGCCGGCCGGCTGCACACCAAGACCGGACTCATGGACGAGCTCGGCAAGGTCAAGCGCGTCGTCGAGAAGCACGGCCCGCTCGACGAGATCCTGCTCGTCCTCGACGCCACGACCGGGCAGAACGGCCTGGTTCAGGCACGGGTGTTCGCCGAGGTCGTCGACATCACCGGCATCGTCCTCACCAAGCTGGACGGCACCGCCAAGGGCGGCATCGTCATCGCCGTCCAGCGCGAACTGGGCGTACCGGTGAAGCTCGTGGGCCTCGGCGAGGGGCCGGACGACCTGGCTCCGTTCGAGCCGGAGGCGTTCGTCGACGCATTGATCGGCGACTGACGGGCCGACCGCGGCTCCTTCGCCCCCGAACGCCGGGCGGGCTCGACAGCGAGCCCGCCCGGCGCCGTCGTTCCCACCGCTACGAGCGGTGGCAGATGTACGCCAGGGTGCCCAGCAGCAGCCGCGCCTGCGGTGGTGTGGCGGCCGTGTCCAGGACCGGCGGACGCAGCCAGCGGACCGGGCCGAGACCGCCCTCGTCCGACGGGGGTGCGGTGATGTGGCAGCCGGGCCCCAGCGCCCGCAGATTCAGATCCGCGTCGTCCCAGCCCATCCGGTACAGCAGCTGCGGAAGTTCGGCGGCGGCGCCCGTTGCGACGAAGAACTGCGCCCTTCCGGACGGCGTCACGGCCACCGGGCCCAGCGGCAGCCCCATCCGCTCCAGCCGCACCAGCGCCCGCCGCCCGGCCTGCTCGGCGACGTCGAGCACGTCGAACGTCCGCCCCACCGGCAGGAGCATCGAAGCGCCCGGCACCTCCGCCCATGCGCGTGCCGCCGTGTCCAGCGTGGCGCCCGCCGGCACCTCGTCGGCGAACTCCAGCGGATGAGCGCCGGGGGAGAGGCAGGCGGTGTCCCCGCAGGAGCACCTCCCTGCCACGGCCCGCGCCCCCGGCGCGACGGCCCAGCCCCACAGTCCTGTGTACTCGGCCACCGCGGTGCACTCGGCCGTACGGCCTCGACGCCGTGAGCCGGATCGCATCTCCCGGATGCCGCCGATCGTGAAGCCCATGCCCCCTCCAACGGGTCCGGCTCGCCGGTGGTTACGACGCGGAGCACTGTTGTGACACTCCGTCGCCACGACGATCCGGCAGCGCCGGGGGTCGTGCGACACGAACCACGCGCCCCTGTGTGCACCACTGCTTCCACTGCTGATCGTCGTCTGTCAAGTGAATCGCGCCGGACGGCAGGCGCGTTCCCCCAAAGGGGTGGCGAATGGTGGCGTTTCTGTCAACGCCCTCGCCGAGGCGGTGATCGTGGGATTACTGTCGGTACACGAACCATGGAAGTATGTGCACCTCTGGGTATGCCGGAGGCAATCCGATTTCCTGTTCGATGGCGCCCCACCCCCATAGGGACGGCTTTGGCTCACGGCAATCTGATAGTGGTTCGCGCGACAGTATTCCGAGGGATGGGGGCGTTCCAGTGAGTGGCAGCGGCGCAGGCGATACGAATGCCGGTAAGCGCCCCAACGGGCAATTGGGATCATGGTTCGTGCGCAGCGGCTGGTCGAAGGGCGAGCTGGCGCGGCAGGTGAACCGCAGGGCGCGCCAGATGGGCGCCCACCACATCAGCACCGACACCTCCCGGGTGCGGCGCTGGCTCGACGGCGAGCAGCCGCGCGAACCGATCCCGCGCATCCTCTCCGAGCTCTTCTCCGAGCGCTTCGGCACCGTCGTCGCCGTCGAGGACATCGGACTGCGCTCCGCCCATCAGTCACCGTCGGTGTCCGGCGTCGACCTGCCCTGGGCGGGCCCGCAGACCGTCGCCCTGCTCAGCGAGTTCTCCCGCAGTGACCTGATGCTCGCCCGCCGCGGCTTCCTCGGCACCTCGCTCGCCCTCGCCGCGGGTCCGACCCTCATCGAACCCATGCAGCGCTGGCTGGTGCCGGTCCCCGTCGCGGCACCGGCGGAGCCCGAGCCGGCGGCCGCCGCCCGGCGTCCCTCCCGGCTCTCCGCCCCCGAGCTCGACCTGCTGGAATCCACCACCGTGATGTTCCGCCAGTGGGACGCGCAGTGCGGCGGCGGACTGCGACGCAAGGCCGTCGTGGGCCAGCTTCACGAGGTCACCGACCTGTTGCAGGAACCGCAGCCCGCGGCCACCGCCAAGCGGCTCTTCCGGTGTGCGGCCGAACTCGCCGAACTGGCGGGCTGGATGAGTTACGACGTCGGTCTCCAGCCCACGGCCCAGAAGTACTTCGTCCTCGCGCTGCACGCCGCGAAGGAGGCCGGCGACAAACCGCTGGGCAGTTACGTCCTGTCGAGCATGAGCCGCCAGATGATCCATCTCGGACGGCCCGACGACGCCCTCGAACTCATCCATCTCGCCCAGTACGGCAGCCGGGACTGCGCCACCCCGCGCACCCAGGCCATGCTGTATGCGATGGAGGCCCGCGCGTACGCCAACATGGGCCAACCGAGCAAGTGCAAGCGAGCCGTCCGAATGGCCGAGGACACCTTCCTCGACGCCGGGATCGACGGCGAGCCGGAGCCCGACTGGATCCGCTTCTTCTCCGAGGCCGAACTCAACGGCGAGAACTCCCACTCGTACCGTGACCTCGCCTATGTGGCCGGCCGCAGCCCCACGTACGCCTCGCTCGCCGAGCCGATCATGGAGAAGGCCGTCAAGCTCTTCGGTGAGGACGACGAGCACCAGCGGTCGTACGCGCTGAACCTGGTCGGCCTCGCCACCGTCCATCTCCTCAAGCGCGAACCCGAACAGTCCACGGTGCTCGCCGAGCGGGCCCTGCGGGTCGCCAAGAAGGTCCGCTCCGAGCGCGTCAACACCCGGCTGCGGAAGACCGTCGACACCGCTGCCAGGGACTTCGGCGACATGCCCGCGGTTGCGGAACTCACCGATCTGCTCACCGAGCAGCTGCCCGAGACCGCCGAAGCGGTCTGACCGGGCACCCCTCACTCCGGCCACGACGATCACCCCGCACAGACCGACTTCGGCTCCCCCTTGCCAGGTCAGCGGGTGATCGGCGTGGCCGGTTCGCGTTCCCGTTCCCGTACTCCAGAGTTGTAACCGCACCGTATGCGGCCACGGCCGCAGGGTAGGCCCGGCCGCGGATACGCCACTCGCGGTTCATGGGGACGTAACACGCCACGCCTCTTCGTCACTGCGGCGAAACACCGTGCGGCATCGGCGGAAACCGCGCTGGGCGAATCTCATGGCGCATAACCGGCCCGCACCTTTTCCACAGTGGTCCCGCACGTTTCGCCCCCCGCGGCCGCACCGACGACGAGGAGACGCCGATGCCCCCAGGCATCACGACGCTTGCCGCAGACGCCCCGACGCTGTCTGCCGCCAACACCGGGTTCATGCTCATCTGCTCGGCCCTGGTGATGATCATGACTCCGGGTCTTGCCTTCTTCTACGGAGGCATGGTCCGCGTCAAGAGCACCCTCAACATGCTGATGATGAGCTTCATCAGCCTCGGGATCGTCACGATCCTGTGGGTGCTGTACGGATTCAGTCTCGCCTTCGGCACCGACATCGGCTCTCTCATCGGCTGGAGCTCGGACTTCGCAGGCCTGAGCGGGATCGGCATCACCCAGCTCTGGGACGGCTACACGATCCCGGTCTACGTCTTCGCCGTCTTCCAGCTGATGTTCGCGATCATCACTCCGGCGCTGATCAGCGGTGCCCTCGCCGACCGCGTCAAGTTCACCTCCTGGGCGCTGTTCGTCGTCCTGTGGGTGACCGTCGTCTACTTCCCGGTCGCGCACTGGGTCTGGGGCGCCGGCGGCTGGCTCTTCGAGCTCGGTGTCATCGACTTCGCGGGTGGTACGGCGGTCCACATCAACGCGGGTGCGGCAGCCCTCGGCGTGATCCTCGTCATCGGCAAGCGGGTCGGCTTCAAGAAGGACCCGATGCGGCCCCACAGCCTGCCGCTCGTCATGCTCGGCGCCGGTCTCCTGTGGTTCGGCTGGTTCGGCTTCAACGCCGGCTCGTGGCTCGGCAACGACGACGGCGTCGGCGCGGTCATGTTCGTCAACACGCAGGTCGCCACCGCCGCCGCGATGCTCGCCTGGCTCGGTTACGAGAAGCTCCGCCACGGCTCCTTCACCACTCTCGGCGCCGCTTCCGGCGCGGTTGCCGGCCTCGTCGCCATCACCCCGTCCGGCGGCGCGATCAGCCCGCTCGGAGCCATCGCCGTCGGTGCCATCGCCGGTGTGCTCTGCGCCATGGCGGTCGGCCTCAAGTACAAGTTCGGCTACGACGACTCCCTGGACGTCGTCGGCGTCCACCTCGTCGGCGGTATCGCGGGCTCGCTCCTCATCGGCTTCTTCGCCACCGGCGGTGTCCAGTCCGACGCCAAGGGCCTCTTCTACGGCGGTGGCCTCGACCAGCTCGGCAAGCAGGCCGTCGGGGTCTTCGCAGTCCTCGCGTACTCTCTGGTCGTCTCCGCGGCGCTCGCCTTCCTCCTCGACAGGACGATCGGCATGCGGGTCGACGAGGACGACGAGATCTCCGGCATCGACCAGGTCGAACACGCCGAGACCGCGTACGACTTCAGCGGCGCCGGCGGCGGTGCGGCCCCGCGTACGGCCTCCGCACCGGCATCGGAGACCACGGCAGCAGCGCAGACCAAGAAGGTGGACGCATGAAGCTCATCACGGCAGTCGTGAAGCCGCACCGGCTCGACGAGATCAAGGAGGCCCTCCAGGCCTTCGGCGTCCAGGGCCTCACGGTCACGGAAGCCAGCGGATACGGGCGCCAGCGCGGCCACACCGAGGTCTACCGGGGAGCCGAATACACCGTCGACCTCGTCCCCAAGATCCGTATCGAGGTCCTCGTCGAGGACGAGGACGCCGAACAGCTCATCGATGTCGTGGTCAAGGCCGCCCGAACCGGCAAGATCGGAGACGGCAAGGTCTGGAGCGTTCCCGTCGAGACAGCCGTACGGGTCCGCACCGGCGAACGCGGCCCGGACGCACTCTGACCGACGGTCTCGCAAACTGAAAGGCAGCTGGGTGACGAGCACCGAAGTGACCACCGAATCCGAAGACTCGGGACCCAGCGGCTACGCGGCGGCCCGGCTGCGCCTCCTCCAGGAGAAGGCGCAGCCCGGGCCGCCGCGCCGTGCGGCCCTCGCCTCACTCACCGACGACTGGCTGACCGCCCTGTTCGCCACCGCTACCGAACAGACCGGCGTCCGCGGCGCCGCCCTCGTCGCCGTCGGCGGCTACGGCCGCGGCGAACTCTCCCCGCGCAGCGACCTTGACCTCGTGCTCCTGCACGACGGCAGCGCCGACGCCGGAGCCGTCGCCTCCCTCGCCGACCGCATCTGGTACCCCGTCTGGGACCTCGGCCTCGCCCTCGACCACTCCGTACGGACCCCCGGCGAAGCCCGGAAGACGGCCGCCGAGGACCTCAAGGTGCAGCTCGGACTGCTCGACGCCCGGCCCGTCGCGGGAGACCGCGGCCTGGTCGCCGCGATGCGCACCACGATCCTCGCCGACTGGCGGAACCAGGCTCCCAAACGGCTTCCCGCCCTCGACGAACTCTGCCGCGAACGCGCAGAACGCCAGGGCGAGCTCCAGTTCCTCCTCGAACCCGACCTGAAAGAGGCCCGCGGCGGCCTGCGCGACGCGACCGCCCTGCGCGCCGTCGCCGCCTCCTGGGTCGCCGACGCCCCCCGTGAAGGCCTCGCCGAGGCCCGCCGCATCCTCCTCGACGCCCGCGACGCCCTGCACCTGACCACGGGCCGCGCCACCGACCGCCTCGCTCTCCAGGAGCAGGACCAGGTCGCCACCGCCCTCGGCCTCCTCGACGCCGACGCGCTGCTGCGCCAGGTGTACGAGGCCGCGCGCACCGTCTCGTACGCCACCGACGTCACCTGGCGCGAGGTCCACCGCGTCCTGCGCGCCCGGTCCGTACGCCCCCGGCTGCGCGCCATGCTGGGCGGCGGCAAGACCGCCGCCACCGAACGCACCCCACTCGCCGAAGGCGTCGTCGAGGCCGACGGCGAGGTCGTCCTCGCCCGCACGGCCCGCCCCGAACACGACGCCGTGCTCGTCCTGCGCGCCGCCGCCGCGGCCGCCCAGTCCGAACTGCCGATCTCCCGCCACGTCGTGCGCCACCTCGCCGCCGCCGCCCGCCCGCTGCCCGTGCCCTGGCCCGCCGAGGCCCGTGAGGAACTCGTCACCCTGCTCGGCGCGGGCGAGGCCACCATCCCCGTCTGGGAGGCCCTTGAAGCGGAAGGGCTGATCACCCGGCTGCTGCCCGACTGGGAACGCGTCCACTGCCGCCCGCAGCGCAACCCCGTCCACACCTGGACCGTCGACCGTCACCTCGTCGAAGCGGCCGTCCGCGCCTCCTCGCTCACCCGCCGCGTCGGCCGCCCCGACCTCCTGCTCGTCGCCGCCCTGCTCCACGACATCGGCAAGGGCTGGCCCGGCGACCACTCCGTCGCAGGGGAGGTCATCGCCCGCGACGTCGCCGCCCGGATCGGCTTCGACCAGCACGACGTGGGCGTCATCGCCACCCTCGTACGCCACCATCTGCTGCTCGTCGAGACCGCCACCCGGCGTGACCTCGACGACCCGGCCACCGTCCGCTCCGTCGCCACCGCCGTCGGCAGCGCGTCCACGCTGGAGCTCCTGCACGCCCTCACCGAGGCCGACGCGCTCGCCACCGGGCCCGCCGCATGGTCCACCTGGCGCGCCTCCCTCGTCGCCGACCTCGTCACACGTGTCGCCGCGGTCCTCGCCGGCGAGGCAACCGCCGATCCGGAACCCGTCGAACCCAGTGCCGAACAGGAACGGCTGGCCATCGAGGCGCTGCGCACCGGCGAACCCGTCCTCGCCCTGCACGCCCAGGCCGAGACCCCGAACGAGGACGGCGAACCGGAACCCATCGGTGTCGAACTCCTCATCGCCCTCCCCGACCGCCCGGGCGTCCTGCCCGCCGCCGCCGGAGTCCTCGCCCTGCACCGTCTGACCGTCCGCGCGGCCGACCTGCGCGCCGTCGAACTCCCCACCGAGCTCGGCGAGTGCGTCGACGTGCTGCTGCTCAGCTGGCGGGTGGCGGCGGAATACGGCTCCCTGCCGCAGGCAGCCCGGCTCCGCGCCGATCTCGTCCGCGCCCTGGACGGTTCCCTCGACATCCCGGCCCGTCTCGCCGAACGCGAAGCCGCCTACCCGCGGCGTCGCGGGGTGAAGGCGCCACCACCTCGGGTGACGGTCGCGGCGGCGGGCTCGCGGCTGGCGACCGTGATCGAGGTGCGCGCCCAGGACGCCCCGGGGCTGCTGCACCGGATCGGGCGGGCGCTGGAACAGAGCGCGGTACGGGTGCGCAGCGCACACGTGTCGACGCTCGGCGCCAATGCGGTGGATGCCTTCTATGTCACAGGGGCGGACGGGGAGCCGTTGTCCGACGCACGCGCAACAGAGCTGGCCCGAGAGGTCGAGCGGGCTCTGGGCTGACTCCCGCGACCACGCGGAAGGGCCCTCGTCCGTCACGAGAAACGGGCGAGGGCTTTGCGTTTCCCGGTGTCCGGATACCCTTGGGGACGACTGACCTGCACCCGACCCCGACCCTGAGGACCGACGAGCGCCGTGTTCGATACTCTCTCCGACCGCCTTAGCGCGACTTTCAAGAACCTCAGGGGCAAGGGCCGCTTGTCCGAGGCGGACATCGACGCCACGGCCCGCGAGATCCGTATCGCCCTGCTCGAGGCCGATGTCGCGCTTCCCGTCGTGCGCGCTTTCATCGCCAACGTCAAGGACCGGGCGCGCGGCGTCGAGGTCTCCCAGGCGCTGAACCCCGCCCAGCAGGTCGTCAAGATCGTCAACGAGGAGCTTGTCGGCATCCTCGGTGGCGAGACCCGGCGGCTGCGGTTCGCCAAGAACCCGCCCACCGTGATCATGCTCGCGGGTCTGCAGGGTGCCGGTAAGACCACCCTCGCCGGAAAGCTCGGCCTCTGGCTCAAGGGCCAGGGCCACTCCCCGCTGCTCGTCGCCTGTGACCTCCAGCGCCCCAACGCCGTCAACCAGCTGAGCGTCGTCGCCGACCGCGCCGGTGTGGCGGTCTACGCCCCGCAGCCGGGCAACGGCGTCGGTGACCCGGTCCAGGTCGCCAAGGACTCCATCGAGCACGCCCGCGCCAAGCAGTACGACGTGGTCATCGTCGACACCGCCGGCCGCCTCGGTATCGACGAGGAGCTGATGCAGCAGGCCGCGGACATCCGCGACGCCGTCAGCCCCGACGAGATCCTCTTCGTCGTCGACGCGATGATCGGCCAGGACGCGGTCAACACCGCCGAGGCCTTCCGCGACGGCGTCGGCTTCGACGGTGTGGTGCTCTCCAAGCTCGACGGTGACGCCCGCGGTGGTGCGGCCCTGTCGATCGCCCACGTCACGGGCAAGCAGATCATGTTCGCGTCGAACGGTGAGAAGCTCGAGGACTTCGACGCCTTCCACCCCGACCGCATGGCGTCCCGCATCCTCGACATGGGTGACCTGCTCACCCTGATCGAGCAGGCGGAGAAGACGTTCAGCCAGGAAGAGGCCGCCAAAATGGCCTCCAAGCTGGCGTCCAGCAAGGGCAAGGACTTCACCCTCGACGACTTCCTGGCCCAGATGGAGCAGGTCAGGAAGATGGGCTCCATCTCCAAGCTGCTCGGCATGCTGCCCGGTATGGGGCAGATCAAGGACCAGATCAACAACATCGACGAGCGCGACGTGGACCGCACCGCCGCGATCATCAAGTCGATGACGCCGCACGAGCGCCAGGAACCGACGATCATCAACGGCTCGCGCCGGGCCCGTATCGCCAAGGGCTCCGGTGTCGAGGTGTCCGCCGTGAAGAACCTGGTGGAGCGGTTCTTCGAGGCGCGCAAGATGATGTCGAAGATGGCGCAGGGCGGCGGCATGCCGGGCATGCCGGGGATGCCCGGCATGGGTGGCGGCGCGGGCCGGCAGAAGAAGCAGGTCAAGCAGGCCAAGGGCAAGCGCAAGAGCGGCAACCCGATGAAGCGGAAGGCCGAGGAACAGGCCGCTGCCGCCCGTCGCGAGCAGGCGGCGGCGCAGGGTGGCGCGTTCGGTCTTCCGGCGCAGGATGACCAGAACTTCGAGCTCCCCGACGCTTTCAAGAAGTTCACGGGCTGACACCCGACGCCCGCAGGGGCACACAGGCAAGGGGCATTCGCCGTGGGCGGGTGCCCCTTACCCGTGCCACCCGGTTGCGCGCCCGTATCGCGTCGGCGTCCCTCCACGGGCCCAGCAGACGGCTTCTCAGAGGGCTTTGGTCGTATTTCTCCTTTAATGTCGGCTCAACGGCTGTCGGCAGAGGAGCGCGCGTGACCAATCCCGTACCGCCACGCGATCGGCCCGACCAGCCGTGGCGCTCGGAAGGTGCCCCACCGCCCACACCGCCGGGCCGGAAGATGCCGGGCGGCTGGGGCGGACTGCTGCTGACCGCGCTGGCCGTCTATCTGCTCGCCAACCTGGTGCTGTCCTTCTTCAACGGAAGGAACGAGCCGACCATCGCGTACACGGAGTTCAGCAAGCAGGTCACGGCGGGCAACGTCTCCAAGATCTACTCCAAGGGCGATGCCATCCAGGGGCAGCTCAAGAAGGAAGCGAAGATCCCGGGCACCGACGAGACGTACACCAAGTTCGTCACCCAGCGGCCCGCGTTCGCCGACGACAACCTCTGGGCCGAGCTGGTCAAGGACGACGTCACCGTCACCGCCGAGCCGGTCGTCAAGGAACGCAGTTTCCTCGCCAACCTGCTGATCTCGCTGGCGCCGATGCTGCTGCTCGTCCTGCTCTGGGTGCTCATCGCCCGGCGGATGTCCCGGGGCATGGGCGGCGGGATGGGCGGCTTCGGCCGCAAGGCCCCGCCCAAACCGGTCGAACTGGAGGCGGGCAAGCGCACCACCTTCGAGGATGTGGCCGGCATCGACGAGGTCGAGGGCGAACTCAACGACGTCGTCGACTTCCTGAAGAACCCGCAGCAGTACCGGAGGATGGGCGCCCGGATGCCCGGGGGAGTACTGCTCGCGGGTCCGCCGGGCACCGGAAAGACACTCCTGGCGCGTGCCGTCGCCGGCGAGGCGGGCGTGCCGTTCTTCTCCGCCTCCGCCTCCGAGTTCATCGAGATGATCGTCGGCGTCGGTGCCGGCCGGGTACGGGAACTGTTCGCGGAGGCCCGCAAGGTCGCCCCCGCCATCGTCTTCATCGACGAGATCGACACCATCGGCCGGGCCCGCGGCGGCGGCTCCGGCATGGGCGGCCATGACGAGCGCGAACAGACGCTGAACCAGATCCTCACCGAGATGGACGGCTTCTCCGGATCGGAAGGCGTCGTCGTCCTCGCCGCGACCAACCGCGCCGACGTTCTCGACCCCGCCCTCACCCGGCCCGGCCGCTTCGACCGGATCGTCCAGGTGAGCCCTCCCGACCGGACCGGCCGGGAGGCCATCCTGAAGATCCACACCCGGCAGATCCCGCTCTCCGAGGACGTGAGTCTCGGTCAGGTGGCGCGGACGACCCCCGGCATGACCGGTGCCGACCTCGCCAACCTCGCCAACGAAGCCGCGCTTCTCGCCGTCAAGCGCCAGCAGTCCGAGGTCAGCCAGACCGACCTGTCGGACGCCCTGGAGAAGGTCCAGCTCGGAGCCGAACGACCGCTCGTCATGCCGGAGGAGGAGCGGCGCAGGACCGCGTACCACGAGAGCGGCCACGCCCTTCTCGGCATGGTCCAGCCGGGCGCCGACCCCGTGCGCAAGGTGACCATCGTGCCGCGCGGCAGGGCCCTCGGCGTCACTCTCTCGACGCCGGACGCCGACAGGTACGCGTACACCGAGCAGTATCTGCGCGGCCGCATCATCGGTGCCCTCGGCGGTATGGCCGCGGAACAGCTGGTCTACGAAGTGGTCACCACGGGCTCGGAGAGTGACCTGGAACAGGTCACCAATCTGGCGCGCGGAATGGTCGGACGCTGGGGGATGAGCAGCAGGGTCGGCAGGCTGACGGCGATCCCGGGCGACGTCCAGCAGGCGTACGGGCTCTCGGCGGCGCCGGCCACGCTGGACGCCGTGGACGACGAGATGCGGCGCATCGTCGACGAGTGCTACATCGAGGCGCAGCGGCTGCTGGGCGAGCACCGGGAGAAGCTGGACGCGCTGGCGTCGGCGCTGCTGCAGAACGAGACGCTGGACGAGGAGGCGGCCTACCGGGCGGCCGGCATCCCGCGCCTGGCCAAGTAGGACCGCCCCACCGCGGTTCGCACCGGCTTCAGGAGGTGCAGACGAGATAGCGGAAGACATTCGGCATCCACACCGTGCCGTCCTGGCGCCGGTGCGGGTGCAGTGCCTCCGCGACCTCCTTCTCCACCTGGAAGCGGTCCGTCGCCCGCACCGCCGCATCGAACAGCCGCGTCGACAGCAGCCCACGCACCGCACTGTCCAGGTCCGCGTAGCCGAACGGGCACGCCACCCGCCCCGAGCCGTTCGGATTCAGTCCGGCCCGGAACGCCACGTCCTCCAGATCGTCCCTGCGCGCCGGGCGCCACCCGCCCGCGCGGGGCGTCCGGGCCCCGTCGGTGAGCCGGGCCGCCACCCGGAGCACCGCCGCTGTCGCGCACCGCTCAGGTGGACCCCAGCCGGTCAGCACCACCGAGCTGCCCCGGGCGAGCAGCGGCAGGGCGGACTCCAGGGCGGGCAGCAGCCCTTCGGAGTCACCCGCCGAACAGCCGATCGGGGAGAACACGGTGAGCAGGTTGTACGGGACACCGTCGGCCGGTGCGACGGCGGACGGATCACCGGCGAAGAGTTGGGGCGGCCCGGCCGGGGCCGGATCGGGGCCGCCGTCCCACGCCGCTTCCGGCAGCAGCCGTTCGCGGGCCAGATCAAGGCGTTCACGGTCGGTGTCGACCCCGGTCACGCGCGCCCCGCGGGCGGCCGCGATCAGCAGCGCGAGCCCGGAGCCGCAGCCGAGGGAGAGCATCCGCGTACCGGCTCCGACTTCGAGCCGGTCGTACACCGCTTCGTACAGCGGCGCGAGCATCCGCTCCTGGATCTCGGCCCAGTCACGAGCACGGGTTCCGGGGTCCATCGGGGCGGACGGATCCGTCTGCCCGTGGTGCCGGACGAGCGTTGGTGTCATGGAAAGCGCCCCAATCCGCCGAGAGGTAGGTCGTTCCCGAGTGATGGACGGCCCCCGCGTGTGCGTGCCCGCACTCCCCCCGTATGTCAGAGAACTGCGCATCCGGGGCCGCGTCCAGAGGGCGGAGGGCAATGGTTGTGCGCCTCGGTCGTGCGCCCCCGCAGACAGTCGGCCGTGACCGGTCCCGTCACTCCGTGGGACAGGCGATGTCGCCGTACGATGCGCGCCATGGCAAAAGCACCCGTTCTCACACCCCAGGCCGAGGACTTTCCCCGCTGGTACCAGGATCTGATCAACAAGGCCGAACTTGCGGACAACGGCCCGGTGCGCGGCACCATGGTCATCCGACCGTACGGATACAGCCTGTGGGAGCGGATGCAGCAGGAGATGGATACCCGCATCAAGGACGCGGGCGCCCAGAACGCCTACTTCCCGCTCTTCATCCCCCAGTCTTACCTGACACGCGAGGCCCAGCACGTCGAGGGCTTCGCACCCGAGCTGGCCATCGTCACCCACGGCGGCGGGAAGGACCTCGAAGAGCCCGTGGTGGTGCGGCCGACGTCCGAAACGATCATCAATGAGTACTTCTCGAAATGGGTGCAGAGCTACCGGGATCTGCCCCTGCTGATCAACCAGTGGGCGAACGTCGTCCGCTGGGAGATGCGTCCGCGGGTCTTTCTCCGTACGACCGAGTTCCTCTGGCAGGAGGGGCACACGGCCCACGCGACCTACGAGGACGCCCGCGACTACGCCGCGTACATCCACCGGGACGTCTACGCGGACTTCATGACCCAGGTCCTGGGCATCGATGTGGTGCTCGGCCGCAAGACCCCGAGCGAACGGTTCGCGGGCGCCATCAACACCCTCACGCTCGAATCGATGATGGGCGACGGCAAGGCCCTGCAGATGGGTACGAGCCATGAGCTCGGCACCAATTTCGCCAAGGCGTTCCACACCGAGTACCTGTCCCGGGAGGGCGTGCAGGAGCTGGTCTGGCAGACCTCCTGGGGCTCCTCGACCCGGATGGTCGGCGGCCTGATCATGTCCCACGGTGACGACCGGGGGCTCCGCGTCCCGCCGCGGCTCGCCGCCGTGCAGGTGGTCGTCCTCGCGATCAAGGGGGACGAGGCGGTACTGACCGCGGTCCGTGAGATCGGCGACCGGCTGCGCGAGGCCGGGATCAGGGTCCGGATCGACGACCGGACCGACACCCCGTTCGGCCGCCGCGCGGTCGACTGGGAGCTGAAGGGCGTGCCCGTACGGATCGAGATCGGTCCGCGGGACCTGGAGAACGGCACCGCGATGCTGGCCCGCCGCATCCCGGGCGGGAAGGAGCCGGTCGCGATCGAGGCACTGCCGGCCCTGCTCCCGGCGGTCCTGGAGGAGGACCAGGCGACGCTGCTGCGCGAGTCCCGGGCCCGCCGCGAGTCCCGTACCAGCGAGGTGTCCACCGTCGACGAGGCCGCGGAGGCGGCGGCAGCGGGTGGCTGGGCGCGTATTGCGTGGGATGTTCTCGGCCCGGCGGGGGAGGCCCGGCTCGCGGAGCACGGGGCGTCGGTGCGGTGTCTGGTGGCCGAGGACGGGTCGGTGCCGGAGTCGGACGACGCCCCGGGTAGTGTCGCCGTCGTGGCCCGCGCCTACTGAGGCCCCCTGGCGCTCCTGGAGCCGTCGGAACCCCGGCGCGTGGGCATTGTCTACGCACCGGGGCGTACCCGGCACTACGTACCACCTTGGTGTGAGCTGTGAGAGTTCTCCACAGATCGGCGCACCCGCCCTCGTCAGGGCGCATCAACGGCAACTGACTGGTACGTGCAATTTATTTGGGATGCCCCGGAATAGGAACACCGGGGCACTCGCGCTCGTTGTCACGACGTGAGCACGACACCACCTGTACTTGCCGCAGAGCTGGCACAGGCGTGGGCCGACATTCAGCGGTACCACCCCGAGCTGCCCGATCTTGCCGCGCCAGAGTCCCTGATCGGAGAGTCGTCGTCCGCCTGTGGCGCCGAGCTCTCCTTCGAGCGACTGCTGCATGAGGCAGTCCATGGAATCGCCGCCGCACGAGGTGTCCGCGACACCTCCCGCGCCGGCCGCTACCACAACCGCAGATTCCTCGCGATCGCCGAGGAGTTGGGCCTCGACCATGCCGAGGAACCCCACCCCAGCAGTGGTTTCTCGCTGGTCACGCTCAATCCCGAGGCGAAGCGGAGGTACCGCCCGACGATCGAGCGGCTGCAGCGCGCCCTCAAGGCGCACACGGTCGCCACCGCCGCCGACACCAAGCGCTCCTTCCGTGGGCCCGCCGCCCGGCACGGCTCCTCCGGTGGAGGCGTGCGGGTCAAGGCCGTCTGCGACTGCGGACGCAACGTCCGGGTCGTTCCCTCGGTCCTCGCCCAGGCGCCGATCGTCTGCGGGGGCTGCGGGAAGCCGTTCCGTATCCCGGAAGCAGCGGTCGCGGTGGGGTGACCCGACGTGGTGTGGCACAATGGCAAGCTGTACTCGACAGTCGCACAGGACCCCTCTCTCCTCCGGCTGACGCGTCCATCGGGCACCCGAGTACCGCAACCCCACGTGGCATCTTCGTTGTGCCCAACCACGTCATAGACCAGGAGACACCACTTCCGTGGCAGTCAAGATCAAGCTGAAGCGTCTGGGCAAGATCCGTTCGCCTCACTACCGCATCGTCGTCGCCGACTCCCGTACCCGCCGTGACGGCCGGGCCATCGAGGAGATCGGCCTGTACCACCCGGTGCAGAACCCCTCGCGCATCGAGGTCAACTCGGAGCGTGCGCAGTACTGGCTGTCTGTCGGCGCCCAGCCGACCGAGCCGGTTCTCGCGATCCTGAAGCTCACCGGTGACTGGCAGGCCCACAAGGGTCTCCCGGCCCCCGCGCCGCTGCTGCAGCCGGAGCCCAAGGCTGACAAGCGCGCCCTGTTCGAGGCCCTGGCCAAGGACACCGGCGAGGAGTCCAAGGGCGAGGCCATCACGCAGAAGGCAAAGAAGTCCGACAAGAAGGCTGACGAGGCTGCTGACGCTGCCGCGCCCGCCGAGTCGACCGAGGCCTGAGCATGCTCGAGGAGGCTCTCGAGCACCTCGTGAAGGGCATCGTCGACAACCCCGACGATGTGCAGGTCGCCTCGCGCAACCTGCGCCGTGGTCGTGTGCTGGAGGTCAGGGTTCACCCCGATGACCTCGGCAAGGTGATCGGCCGCAACGGCCGCACCGCACGCGCGCTGCGAACCGTCGTGGGCGCCATCGGCGGCCGTGGCATCCGCGTCGACCTCGTCGACGTGGACCAGGTTCGCTGACAGAGTTGAACACCGGCACGGGCCGGGGAGGGCCATGCGCCCGCCCCGGCCCGTCGTCGTATGACAGGAGAGACACAAGGTGCAGCTGGTAGTTGCGCGGATCGGCCGCGCCCACGGCATCAAGGGCGAGGTCACCGTCGAGGTACGCACGGACGAGCCGGAGCTCAGGCTCGGCCCCGGGGCCGTACTCACCACCGACCCGGCCGCGAACGGACCGCTGACGATCGAGGCCGGCCGGGTGCACAGTGGCAGGCTGTTGCTGCGGTTCGAGGGCGTACGGGACCGTACGGCGGCCGAGGCACTCCGGAACACCCTGCTGATCGCCGACGTCGACCCGGCGGAACTTCCGGAGGACCCCGAGGAGTTCTACGACCACCAGCTCATCGACCTCGATGTGGTTCTCGCCGACGGCACCGAGATCGGCCGGATCACCGAGATCTCGCACCTGCCGTCCCAGGACCTCTTCATCGTCGAGCGCCCGGACGGCAGCGAGGTGATGATTCCGTTCGTCGAGGAGATCGTCACCGAGATCGATCTGGAGGGGCAGCGCGCGGTCATCACCCCGCCGCCCGGCCTGATCGACGACAGCCAGGCCGTGGTCGCCTCCGCGAGGGACGACGAGGCCGCCGAGCAGGAGAACGAAGCCTGATGCGGCTCGACGTCGTCACGATCTTTCCCGAGTACCTGGAACCGCTGAACGTCTCGCTCGTCGGCAAGGCCCGCGCCCGAGGGCGCCTCGATGTGCACGTGCGCGATCTGCGGGACTGGACCTACGACCGGCACAACACGGTCGACGACACCCCGTACGGCGGCGGTCCCGGCATGGTCATGAAGACCGGGCCGTGGGGCGACGCCCTGGACGAGGCACTGGCGGACGGGTACGAGGCGGGGGCGCACTCTCCGGTGCTCGTGGTGCCGACGCCCAGCGGCCGCCCGTTCACCCAGAAGCTCGCCGTGGAGCTCTCCGAGCGACCGTGGCTGATCTTCACCCCGGCCCGCTACGAGGGCATCGACCGTCGGGTGATGGACGAGTACGCCACGCGGATGCCGGTCGTCGAGGTCTCCATCGGGGACTACGTGCTGGCCGGCGGGGAAGCCGCCGTACTGGTGATCACGGAGGCGGTCGCCCGGCTGCTGCCCGGCGTGCTCGGTAACGTCGAGTCGCACCGCGACGACTCCTTCGCGCCCGGCGCCATGGCCGATCTGCTGGAGGGGCCGGTCTTCACCAAGCCCCCCGAGTGGCGCGGCCGGGGCATTCCGGACGTCCTGCTCAGCGGTCATCACGGGAAGATCGCGCGCTGGCGGCGGGACGAGGCGTTCCGCCGCACCGCGCTCAACCGGCCCGATCTGATCGAGCGCTGCGAGGCGAGCGCCTTCGACAAGAAGGACCGTGAGATCCTCTCCATCCTCGGCTGGTCCCCGGAGCCCGGTGGCCGATTTTGGCGCAGGCCCGAAGCCGTGGAAGAATAAGCCGCTGCTGTACGTCCGGTGTGCGCCCCTGCCACAGGGGGAACGACGCCCGCCCGACGCGATCAGCGCCCCATCTCCTTACGATCTCCCGTCGATGACCTGTGGCATCGGCGAAGAAAGCAGACAACATGGCTTCCCTGCTCGATGGCGTCAACGCCGCTTCCCTGCGTACGGACGTTCCGGCGTTCCGTCCCGGTGACACCGTCAACGTCCACGTGCGAGTGATCGAGGGCAACCGCTCCCGTATCCAGCAGTTCAAGGGCGTAGTCATCCGCCGCCAGGGCTCTGGCGTCAGCGAGACCTTCACGGTCCGCAAGGTCTCCTTCAGCGTCGGCGTCGAGCGCACCTTCCCGGTGCACAGCCCGATCTTCGAGAAGATCGAGCTCGTCACCCGCGGTGACGTCCGTCGCGCCAAGCTGTACTACCTCCGTGAGCTGCGCGGCAAGGCCGCGAAGATCAAGGAGAAGCGCGACAACTGAGCTAACTCCCAGCTCCGCGGCTCGGCCGGATAAGCTCTGGCTCCGATGGACACGGAAGCAAAGCACACGGAGCGCGACCGCTCCTCCGCACCCGAAGCAGGGGCGGAGGAGAGGTCGCGCTCTTCGCGTATCCCGGACCGGTTCGCCTCGTTGTCGTGGCGGCGTGCGGCCTTCCTCGGCGCTGTCTGCTCGGTCTTCCTGCTGCTCTTCAGTACCTATGTGCTGCAGCCGTTCCTGATCCCCAGCGGCTCGATGGAGTCCACCCTGCGGGTGGGGGACCGGGTGCTCGTCAACAAACTGGCGTACCGTTTCGGCTCCGTACCGCACCGCGGTGACGTAGTGGTCTTCGACGGCACCGGCTCCTTCGTCCAGGTGGCACCCGCCGAGAACCCCGTCACCGGGCTGCTGCACGGCGCGGCAGCGTCCCTGGGGCTGGCGGAACCTGCCGAGACCGACTTCGTGAAGCGGGTGGTGGGCGTGGGAGGCGACCGGGTGGTCTGCTGCGACAAGCAGGGCAGGATCGAGGTGAACGGGACGCCGTTGGACGAGGAGTATCTCCATTCCGGCGACGACCCGTCCCGGGTGGCCTTCGACATCGTCGTCCCCGACGGCACGCTGTGGATGATGGGCGATCACCGGAGCAACTCCCGCGACTCCCGTGACCATCTCGGAGAGCCCGGCGGCGGCATGGTGCCGGTCGACATGGTCATCGGCCGGGTGGACTGGATCGGCTGGCCGCTGGGCCGGCTGGGATCGATCCCGAAGACCGGCGCCTTCGACTCCGTACGGATACCGGGCGGCACGCATGGGTAACCGCGGACGGGCGAGCGGCGGGTCGGACGCCGACGTTCCGCTGCCGACCGGCACCAGGCCGACGGCCGCGCGCTCCCTGCCGACCCGGGCGGAGCGGCGCAAGCTGGCGCGCCGGGTCAAACGGCGGCGGCGCAGGTCCGCCGTGAAGGAGATACCCCTCCTCATCACCGTGGCGCTGCTCATCGCGCTCGTCCTCAAGACGTTCCTGGTGCAGGCCTTCGTGATCCCGTCCGGGTCGATGGAGCAGACGATCCGGATCGGCGACCGGGTGCTGGTGGACAAGCTGACGCCCTGGTTCGGATCCAAGCCCCACCGCGGCGACGTGGTCGTCTTCAAGGATCCGGGAAGCTGGCTGCGGCAGGAGAACGTCGCGAAGCAGGATCCGCCCGTCGTCGTCAAACAGGTGAAGGAAGTGCTGACCTTCATCGGGCTGCTGCCGTCCGACGACGAACAGGATCTGATCAAGCGGGTGATCGCCGTCGGCGGTGACACCGTGAAGTGCTGCGACAAGGACGGCAGGGTCACCGTCAACGGCATACCGCTCGACGAGCCCTATCTTCATCCGGGAAATCCGCCCTCCACGCTCAAATTCGAGGTAAAGGTTCCGGCCGGCCGAATCTTCGTCATGGGCGACCACCGCTCCAATTCCGCCGACTCGCGCTTCCACCTGGACGAGCCGGATCACGGCACGGTCCCCGAGGACGCGGTCGTGGGACGGGCTGTCGTCATCGCCTGGCCCTTCGGGCACTGGCGGGGACTGGAAGAGCCCGAGACGTTCGCTTCGGTCCCGGACGCGCGCGCCGGGACGTCGGTGGCGTACGCACCGTCGAATAGTGTGTCGTCCCAGGACCTCAATGGAATGGTCCGGCTCCCGACCCCTGCGGAACTCCCGCTCGTTATGGGAGTGGTGGGCCTGCACCGACTAGGGGGCAGGCGGTGGCACGGAGTGAGGAGTGGATGTGGGGGATTTGGCGGTCGGCGCACGATCCGGACACGACGAACCCGAGGACCGGCCCGAGAGCGAAAGGTCTGCCGAGGTGACGCCGGACCGGGCGGAGAGTGACGGCGACTCCCCGGACGGTGGTGGCAGGGCTCCGGGGAAGCCACGCTCCTTCTGGAAGGAGCTGCCCCTGCTCATCGGCATCGCGCTGATTCTGGCGTTGCTGATCAAGACGTTTCTGGTGCAGGCGTTCTCGATTCCCTCGGACTCGATGCAGAACACGCTCCAGCGGGGCGACCGGGTGCTGGTCGACAAGCTGACCCCCTGGTTCGGCTCCGAGCCGCAGCGCGGCGAGGTCGTGGTCTTCCACGACCCGGGCGGCTGGCTGGTGGACGGCGAGTCGACGCCCCAGCCGAACCTTGCGCAGAAGTTCCTCAGCTTCATCGGGCTGATGCCGTCCGCCGAGGAGAAGGACCTGATCAAGCGGGTCATCGCGGTCGGCGGCGACACGGTGGAGTGCAGGAAGAACGGGCCGGTCGTCGTCAACGGCAAGGCGCTGGACGAGCAGTCGTTCATCTACCCGGGGAACACCCCGTGCAACGACGAGCCGTTCGGTCCGATCACGGTGCCCCAGGGCCGTATCTGGGTGATGGGCGACCATCGCCAGAACTCCCTGGACTCCCGCTACCACCAGGAGCTGCCTGGTCAGGGCACGGTCTCCACGGACGAGGTGGTCGGCCGGGCCATCGTGGTGGCATGGCCGATCAACCGCTGGGCGACCCTGCCGGTTCCGAGCACCTTCGACCAGCCGGGGCTGAACGCCGCGATGGGGCTGGCGCCGGGAGCACTCGGTGTAGCCGGAGCGCTGCCGCTCGTGTTGTGGCGTCGCAGGAGGCTGACCGCCGGGCGTACTGCCGGGTAGGGTGCCGACTCGGATCAGCGATTGTCGATCTCCGAGGTGGGGGACGCTGGGATGAGTGGAACAGGACGTACGAGTGACGGCCACGGTCGGCTCGGCAGCATGCTGTCCGGGCTGGCCGTGGCCGTCGGCTGTGTGCTCTTCCTCGGCGGATTCGCCTGGGCGGCGGTGGTGTACAAGCCGTACACCGTGCCGACCGAATCGATGACGCCGACGGTGCGCGCGGGTGACCGGGTGCTCGCGGAGCGGGTGGACGGCGCCGAGGTGCGCCGCGGTGACGTGGTGGTCTTCAAGGACCCCGCGTGGGGCGACATGCCCATGGTGAAGCGGGTCGTGGGCATCGGCGGCGACCTGATCGCCTGCTGCGAGAAGAACGGCCGGCTCACCGTCAACGGCAAGCCCATTGAGGAACCGTATCTGCAGACGAAGAGCCTCGCCTCGGTGAAGAACTTCTCGGCGGAGGTGCCCAAGGGGCAGCTCTTCCTCCTCGGCGACGAGCGCAGCGGCTCCCTGGACTCCCGGGTCCACCTCGACGACCCGGGGCAGGGCTCGGTACCGCGCAGTGCCGTGCGGGCCCGGGTGGACGCCGTCGCCTGGCCGATGAACGGGATGATCGAGCGACCGCAGGCGTTCGCGGTTCTTCCCGGCGGGGTGTCGCAGCCCGGACCGCTGAAGCTGCAGGTCGGGGCCGTGGTGGCGGGTGTGGTGCTCATCGTCGGCGGCGCGGCGTACGGGCCGATCGCGGCGCGGTCCGCACGGAACAGGCGCGAACAGGGCGGGAAGGTGCCTGCGGGTGCCCGCTGAGATCCGGAAGGTCGCCCGGGTGATCCTGCTCGACCCCGACGACCGCATTCTGCTGATGCACGGCTACGAACCGGACAATCCCGACACCACCTGGTGGTTCACGCCCGGAGGTGGCCTGGAGGGCGACGAGACCCGCGAGGAGGCCGCGCTGCGCGAGCTCGCCGAGGAGACCGGGATCACGGACGTCGAGCTCGGCCCCGTGCTCTGGCAGCGCATCTGCTCCTTCCCGTTCGACGGGCGGCGCTGGGACCAGGACGAGTGGTACTACCTGGCACGTACCACGCAGACCGACACGGAACTGAGCGGGCTCACCGGGCTGGAACAGCGCAGTGTCTCGGGCCTGAGGTGGTGGACCTGCAGCGAACTGTCGGTGGCGCGTGAGACGGTGTACCCGACCAGGCTCGCCGGGCTGCTGCGCACGCTGCTCGACGAGGGTCCGCCGCGTACGCCAGTGGTCCTGGCCCCCGAAATCGCCTAAGCCTTCGGGGGCGCGGGAGCCTGGCGCACAATAGGTGGACGCACGGCTGAAGGGGAACATGCCAATGAGCGCCGAGGACCTCGAAAAGTACGAGACCGAGATGGAGCTGAAGCTCTACCGGGAGTACCGAGATGTCGTCGGTCTGTTCAAATACGTGATCGAGACCGAACGGCGCTTCTACCTCACCAACGACTACGAGATGCAGGTGCACTCGGTTCAGGGTGAGGTCTTCTTCGAGGTGTCCATGGCGGACGCGTGGGTCTGGGACATGTACCGGCCCGCCCGGTTCGTCAAGCAGGTACGCGTCCTGACCTTCAAGGACGTCAACATCGAAGAACTCAGCAAGAGCGATCTGGAACTTCCGGGCAGCTGAGCCGCTGCGGCGGTCGCCGGTCCATTCGGGTGGCCGGGTTGTCCACAACCGCCGAGTTGTCCACCAAGATCCACCAGCGGGGCTCGGACGCGTCATCGTCGGTGCCGGAGGTGGTGCCGAATGAACGCACGGGGGGCACTCGGGCGGTACGGCGAGGATCTGGCGGCGCGGCTGCTGACCGACGCCGGCATGGCCGTACTGGAACGGAACTGGCGCTGTCGCGCCGGTGAGATCGACATCGTGGCGATGGACGGGGACGCGCTGGTCGTCTGCGAGGTCAAGACCCGCAGAGCGGGGGCGTTCCAGCATCCGATGGCGGCCGTCAGCCCGGTGAAGGCGGACCGGTTGCGGCGGCTCGCCGAGATCTGGCTCGACCGGAACGGCGGCCCGCCGCCGGGCGGGGTGCGGATCGATCTGATCGGCGTGATGCTGCCCGGACGGGGCGCGCCGGTCGTCGAGCACGCGCGCGGGGTGGCCTGATGGGGTTCGCGCGGGCGTGCTCGGTGGCGCTGGTCGGCGTCGAAGGCGTGGTGGTGGAGGTCCAGGCGGACCTGGAGCCGGGGGTGGCGGCGTTCACCCTGGTCGGTCTGCCGGACAAGAGCCTGGTGGAGAGTCGGGACCGGGTCAGGGCCGCCGTGGTCAACTCCGGGGCGGAGTGGCCGCAGAAGAAACTCACGGTCGGGCTCTCCCCGGCTTCCGTGCCCAAAGGAGGCAGCGGCTTCGATCTCGCTGTCGCGTGTGCCGTACTCGGCGCGGCCGAGCGGATCGATCCCTCGGCCATCTCCGATGTGGTGATGATCGGGGAGCTCGGCCTCGACGGCCGGGTGCGGCCGGTCCGCGGTGTGCTCCCTGCCGTGCTTGCCGCTGCGGAGGCGGGGTACCGGAAGGTCGTCGTGCCCGAACAGACCGCGGGCGAGGCGGCGCTGGTGCCCGGCGTCTCGGTCCTCGGGGTGCGGAGCCTGCGGCAGTTGATCGCCGTGCTCAGCGACGAGCCGGTCCCCGACGAGCGGGAGGGTGACGAGGAAGGCCGCCCCTCCACGATGCTGGCGGGGCTGATGGTGCCGGGCGCGGGCATCGGCAGCGGACTGGCACGGGTCTCAGCGCAGGGCGAGGGACGTCCCCCGGACCTGGCGGACGTCGCCGGCCAGGAGACGCCGCGTCTGGCCCTCGCGGTCGCAGCGGCGGGCGGGCACCATCTGCTGCTCTCCGGACCGCCGGGCGCGGGCAAGACCATGCTGGCCGAGCGGCTGTCCGCGATTCTGCCGACGCTGAGTCGGCAGGAATCCCTGGAGGTGACCGCGGTGCACTCGGTGGCGGGCATCCTGCCGCCGGGTGAGCCGCTGATCACCCGGGCGCCCTACTGTGCGCCGCACCACTCGGCGACGATGCAGTCGCTGGTCGGCGGGGGGAACGGGCTACCGAGGCCCGGGGCGGTCTCCCTGGCCCACAGGGGTGTGCTGTTCCTGGACGAGGCGCCGGAGTTTTCCGTCCGGGCGCTCGACGCGCTGCGTCAGCCGCTGGAGTCGGGGCATGTGGTGGTGGCGCGCAGCGCCGGAGTGGTGCGGCTGCCCGCCAGATTCCTGATGGTGCTGGCGGCCAATCCCTGCCCCTGCGGGCGCCACACCCTCACCGGCGCCGGTTGCGAATGCCCGCCCTCTTCGGTCCGCCGCTACCAGGCGAGACTCTCCGGGCCGCTGCTCGACCGGGTGGATCTGCGGGTGGTCGTCGCACCGGTCACGCGCGAGGACCTCATGGGCCTCAGAGGCCGGGGCGAGTCCACGGCCGTCGTCGCGGCGCGCGTACGGGAAGCCAGGGCCCGGGCGGCAGCGCGGCTTGCGGGCACGGGGTGGACCACCAACAGCGAGGTACCCGGCCATGAGCTGCGAACCCGGCTGCTCGCCGCGCCGGGGGCACTCATGGAGGCCGAACGGGACATGGAGCGGGGGCTGCTCACCGCGCGGGGACTCGACCGGGTGCTGCGGGTGGCGTGGACCGTCGCCGATCTGCGCGGCGCGGATCGCCCGGAGGCGTCCGATATCGCGGTGGCCCTGGAACTACGGACCGGGATCGCCCGGGGAGCCTTGGCCCGGGGCGGGACGTCATGACGCCGGGGGGCTACGGCGAGGGGCGGGGCGTGATGACGCCGGAGTCGGTGGGAGAGCACGCACCAGGGCTTGGGCAGGAGGCGGTGAGCGGCCGCCAACCGGTACGCGCGCCGGGGACGGTGGGGGAGCGGGAGCGGCTGGCACGGGCTGCGCTGACCCGCGTGCTGGAGCCGGGGGACGAGCACGGTGGCCGCTGGCTGCGCCAAGTCGGCGCCGTCGAGCTGATGCGGCGGCTCGCGTCCCGCGACGGGACCGCGGAAGAGCTGAGCGGCATGACACCGAAGCGGCTCGCCGGATACCGGTTGCGGGTCGGGTCGGCCGAGCCCGAGGGGGACCTCTCGGCGGTCGCCGCGGTGGGCGGCCGCCTGGTCTGTCCCGGTGACCGGGAGTGGCCCAGCCAGCTCGACGACCTGGGCGACTCCAGGCCGACCGCGCTCTGGGTGCGGGGCCGGGCCGATCTGCGGCTCTGGGCGCTGCGTTCCGTCGCCGTGGTCGGTGCACGCGCCTGCACTCCGTACGGGGCGCATATGGCGGCGAGCCTCGCTTCCGGGCTGGCGGAGCTGGGATGGGTGGTCGTGTCGGGCGCCGCGTACGGAGTGGACGGGGCGGCACACCGTGGCGCACTCGCGGCCGGCGGGGCGACGATGGCGGTTCTGGCCTGCGGCGTCGACGTCGCCTATCCCCGAGGCCATGCCGAGCTGATCGGACGCGTGGCGGAACAGGGTCTGGTCATCGGAGAGTTGCCACCGTCCGATCATCCGACACGCAGCAGATTCGTCCTTCGGAACAGGGTGATTGCCGCGTTGACGCGGGGAACGGTCGTGGTGGAGGCGCAGTACCGCAGCGGTTCGCTGGTCACGGCGCGCAGGGCTCAGCAGCTCGGCCGCTTCACCATGGGGGTTCCGGGACCCGCCACCAGCGGACTGTCGGCCGGTGTCCATGAACTGCTCCGGGGCGAAGGCGTCCTGGTCACGGATGCCTCGGAGGTGGCCGAACTGGTGGGGGACATCGGTGATCTCGCTCCCGCCCGACGCGGTCCTCTGCTTCCCAGGGACCTGCTGGACGCCGTCTGCGCCCGAATCCTCGACGCCCTGCCCTCCCGCGGTTCCGTCAACGCGAGGGACATCGCCCGCACCGCGGGCACCGGCACCGACGAAGCGCTCGGAAAGTTGTACGAACTCCACTCACTGGGGTTCGTCGAACGTGATGGCGATGGATGGCGATTGACGCGGTAGTCGGCATGCAATGGGGGCGCGCGGCGAGGCGGTCCTTGACCTGGAGCATTCGGGTGAAAAGGTGATGCCGGTGACCTCGGCGGATCCTTCAGCGACCCCTCCGGGACCGCTGCAAAGGCGACGGGCCCGGAGCGTAGTCGTGTCTGTTCCCCCAGAAGTACCCGGCGTCGATGCTTTATCCTGCGCGCACCGCGACGCTTCAGTCACGCTACGCTCACAAGGAATCCGACTCAGACACAAGTCCCCCAGCACTTCACAGCAGAACGGCTCAAGGCACCACATGCCCCAGCACACCTCCGGGTCTGACCGCGCAGCAGTGCCACCCGCTGCGCGTGGCACTGTGCGTCCCCCTGCCCCCTCCTCGCTCGACGAGTTGTGGCGTTCGTACAAGTCCACGGGCGACGGCCGGCTGCGGGAGCAGCTGATCCTTCACTACTCGCCGCTGGTGAAGTACGTCGCGGGCCGGGTGAGCGTGGGGCTGCCGTCCAATGTCGAGCAGGCGGACTTCGTCTCCTCGGGAGTCTTCGGACTGATCGACGCGATCGAGAAGTTCGACATCGAACGGGCCATCAAATTCGAGACGTACGCGATCACGCGCATCCGCGGCGCGATGATCGACGAACTCCGGGCGCTCGACTGGATCCCGCGCTCCGTACGGCAGAAGGCGCGGGCCGTGGAGCGTGCCTACGCGACACTGGAGGCGCAGTTGCGGCGTACCCCGTCCGAGGCGGAGGTCGCGGCGGAGATGGGCATCGCCCTGGAAGAACTGCATGCGGTTTTCAGCCAGTTGTCGCTGGCGAACGTGGTCGCGCTGGAGGAGCTGCTGCATGTCGGCGGCGAGGGTGGCGACCGGCTGAGTCTGATGGACACCCTTGAGGACACCGCCGCCGACAATCCGGTGGAGGTAGCCGAGGACCGCGAGCTCCGACGGCTGCTCGCCCGGGCGATCAACACGCTCCCGGACCGCGAGAAGACGGTCGTCACCCTCTACTACTACGAGGGGCTCACCCTCGCCGAGATCGGCAACGTGCTCGGGGTGACCGAGAGCCGGGTCAGCCAGATCCACACCAAATCGGTGCTGCAGCTCCGCGCGAAACTGGCCGACGCGGGACGTTGAGCAGGCGTCCGGCCGGGCGATGTCGGCTGCCCGCGCCCCTCTCGAACACCTGCCGCCGTAGAGTGGATCCGTGCCCAGGATTCGAGCGGCCTCCGTGGCCGAGCACCGGACCATGCAGCGCGGCGCCCTCCTGGACGCTGCCCGCTCCCTGCTGTCCGAGGGCGGTACGGAGGCGTTGACCTTCCCCGCTCTCGCCGAGCGCACGGGCCTTGCGCGCTCTTCCGTCTACGAGTACTTCCGTTCCCGCGCGGCCGTCGTCGAGGAGCTGTGCGCCGTCGACTTCCCCGTCTGGGCGGCCGAGGTCGAGAACGCGATGGAGCGGGCGCAGACACCCGAGGGGAAGATCGAGGCGTATGTACGCCGCCAGCTCGATCTGGTCGGGGACCGGCGGCACCGCGCTGTTGTCGCCATCTCGGCGAGCGAGCTGGACGCAGGCGCACGGGAGAAGATCCGGGCGGCCCACGGCGGGCTGATCGCCATGATTGTCGAGGCGCTCGGTGACCTCGGCCATGAACAGCCGAGGCTGGCGGCGATGCTGCTGCAGGGCTCGGTGGACGCCGCCGTGCGCCGTATCGAACTGGGCGTGGCGGAGGCGCCCGAGGTGATCGCTGACACCGCCGTCGCCATGGTCCTGCGAGGCGTACGGGGCTGACGCCCGCATCCGGTCGCCGCCGCGACGAGGAACACGGCAGGGGCTGTGTACCCGACGGCGCCCGGCGCCCGCAGCTCCGGTACGCCGAACACTGGCAGCAGCCGCGAAGGACCCCGCCGCAGCAGCGCCGGAGGCAGCAGCGACAGCGGATCCAGATATGCGTCACCACGCCGCAGCCCCCAGTGCAGACACCCGGACTCGCAGTGGAACGGTCCGGCCTCCATGACCGCGACCGGCTGGCCGGCGCGGACCTCGTCACCTTCCGGGACCAGTGCCCGCACCGGCTCGTACGTCGTGCGCAGCGGCGGATCACCGGTGCCCGCCACCTCGATCGACAGCACCCCCCGCCCCGCGACGCGCCCCGCGAACGAGACCCGGCCGCCGGCGGCGGCTCGCACCCGGGCACCCGGAGCGGCGGCGAGGTCGACGCCACGGTGCCCCCGCACGTAAGCCCCGGCCGGCGGCTCCCACCCCCGTACGACCACGGGACGCCCCGCGAGCGGCCACGCGCGCCCGCCGTCCTGCGTGGGGTTGTCCGCGGCGGTGGCGCGGCCCGCACCGCACAGCATCGTGAGCACGGTCACGAAGGCCGCCACGAGTGCTGCCACGAGCGCCGCCCGGGCCCGGCGAGCCGTCGGTTCAGGTCTGTATCGCATGCCCCGAACCGTTCCGCACCCGGCGGATCCGCGGGGATCATGGACCGGATCTGTGGACTACTCGCCGGTTGTGGACAGCGCCGTCACCCGGCACTCGACGGGTCCCGTACACTTCTTGTGGCGATCCGGGTCACCGGGTCGACTTCGCACGCCCCGCCACCTCCCTCTCTGCGGACGGTGGCCGCGCTCCTCGGTCCCTCGTGGCATGGCGCGTCGGGGCGTCAGGCGCGACCGCAATCCTGCGGTTGCGACAACCGAGTACCTCAAGGAGTACGGCCATGGCCGTCGTCACGATGCGGGAGCTGCTGGAGAGCGGCGTCCACTTCGGTCACCAGACCCGTCGCTGGAACCCGAAGATGAAGCGCTTCATCTTCACCGAGCGCAACGGCATCTACATCATCGACCTGCTCCAGTCGCTGTCGTACATCGACCGCGCCTACGAGTTCGTCAAGGAGACCGTCGCGCACGGCGGCTCCATCATGTTCGTGGGTACGAAGAAGCAGGCCCAGGAGGCCATCGCCGAGCAGGCGACGCGCGTCGGCATGCCGTACGTCAACCAGCGTTGGCTCGGTGGCATGCTCACCAACTTCTCCACCGTCTACAAGCGCCTTCAGCGTCTGAAGGAGCTCGAGCAGATCGACTTCGAGGACGTGGCCGCCTCCGGCCTCACCAAGAAGGAGCTCCTGGTCCTCTCCCGCGAGAAGGCCAAGCTGGAGAAGACCCTCGGTGGTATCCGCGAGATGCAGAAGGTGCCCAGCGCCGTCTGGATCGTCGACACCAAGAAGGAGCACATCGCCGTCGGTGAGGCGCGCAAGCTCCACATCCCGGTCGTCGCGATCCTCGACACCAACTGCGACCCCGACGAGGTCGACTACAAGATCCCGGGCAACGACGACGCGATCCGCTCCGTCACCCTGCTCACCCGCGTGATCGCCGACGCCGTCGCCGAGGGCCTCATCGCCCGTTCCGGCGCTGCGACCGGCGACTCGAAGCCGGGCGACAAGGCCGCCGGTGAGCCGCTCGCCGAGTGGGAGCGCGACCTGCTCGAGGGCGACAAGAAGGCGGACGCCGAGGTGCAGACCTCCGCCGAGACCGAGAAGGCCGCGGACGCCGCCGAGGCGCCGGCCGAGGCCGCTGCCGAGGCTCCGGCCGCGGACGCCGAGCAGGCCTGACGACTCCGTCACGGCTGAATGACGGCGGGGGCCGGTGCCACAGGCACCGCCCCCGCCGTTCACCCGTAGATCTTTCAGACTTCGAGAGAGAAACACAGACTCATGGCGAACTACACCGCCGCTGACGTCAAGAAGCTCCGCGAGCTCACCGGCGCCGGCATGATGGACTGCAAGAAGGCGCTCGACGAGGCCGACGGCATCGTCGACAAGGCCGTCGAGGCGCTCCGTATCAAGGGTCAGAAGGGCGTCGCCAAGCGCGAGGGCCGTTCTGCCGAGAACGGTGCCGTCGTCTCCCTCATCTCCGAGGACAAGACCTCCGGCGTCCTGCTCGAGCTGAAGTGCGAGACGGACTTCGTCGCCAAGGGCGAGAAGTTCCTGGCCGTCGCCAACGCTCTCGCCGCCCACGTCGCCGCGACCTCGCCGGCCGACCTGGCCACGCTGCTCGCCTCCGAGATCGAGGCCGGCAAGACGGTTCAGGCCTACGTCGACGAGGCCAACGCCAACCTCGGCGAGAAGATCGTCCTGGACCGCTTCGCGCAGTTCACCGGCGGTTACGTGGCTGCGTACATGCACCGCACCATGCCCGACCTCCCGCCGCAGGTCGGCGTCCTGGTCGAGCTGGACAAGGAGAACGCCGAGGTCGCCAAGGACGTCGCGCAGCACATCGCCGCCTTCGCCCCGAAGTACCTCAACCGCGACGAGGTTCCGGCCGAGACGGTCGAGAACGAGCGTCGTGTCGCCGAGGCCACCTCTCGCGAGGAGGGCAAGCCCGAGGCCGCCCTTCCGAAGATCGTCGAGGGTCGCGTCAACGGCTTCTTCAAGGACGTCGTCGTCCTGGAGCAGGCCTTCGCCAAGGACAACAAGAAGTCCGTCCAGAAGGTCCTGGACGAGGCCGGTGTCACCCTGAAGCGCTTCTCGCGCATCAAGGTCGGCATCTGAGTCCGTCCGCGAAAAACGGTGGACCCCGATAGGGTCTGGTGCAGTCGTACGGCCGCACACCCGCCGTACGACCGCAGATCTGACGAGGAGGCCATTGCCGCTGAGGGACACCAGACCCACCGGCAATGGCCTTCTTCGTATGTGCACGAGGAGAATCTCCATGAACAAGGGCGCGGACGCCGCCAAAGGTGACCACAAGCGCGAGGACGGCAAGGTGGCCGGACGCTTCATGCTGAAGCTGTCCGGAGAGGCATTCGCCGGCGGCGGGGGCCTCGGCGTCGACCCCGACGTCGTACACGCCATCGCCCGGGAAATCGCGGCTGTCGTCCGGGGCGGTGCGGAAATCGCGGTTGTCATCGGCGGTGGCAACTTCTTCCGCGGCGCCGAGCTCCAACAGCGCGGCATGGACCGAGCCCGGTCCGACTACATGGGCATGCTCGGCACCGTCATGAACTGCCTGGCGCTCCAGGACTTCCTGGAGAAGGAGGGCATCGACTCCCGCGTCCAGACGGCCATCACCATGGGGCAGGTCGCGGAGCCGTACATCCCGCTGCGCGCCGTGCGGCACCTGGAGAAGGGACGCGTCGTCATCTTCGGCGCCGGTATGGGCATGCCGTACTTCTCCACCGACACCACCGCCGCCCAGCGCGCCCTGGAGATCGACGCCGAGGGCCTGCTCATGGGTAAGAACGGGGTGGACGGGGTCTACGACTCCGACCCGAAGACCAACCCCGACGCGGTGAAGTTCGACGCGCTGGAGTACGGCGAGGTACTCGCCCGTGATCTCAAGATTGCCGACGCCACCGCCATCACGCTCTGCCGTGACAACCAGCTGCCGATCCTCGTCTTCGAGCTGACCGCGGCCGGCAATATCGCCCGCGCCGTCAAGGGTGAGAAGATCGGCACGCTCGTGAGCGACCAGGGCACCCGGGCCTGACAACCGGGGGGCCGCCCGGGGGAATCCCCCGACGGTCCCGGGCCCGGCCGGGGACACCCGGGGGACGGTCCCGAAGGATGGACAACGGCCTGCCGGTCGGACACCGTGCAGGTGAGGACGCGACGCAGGACCCGCCGGGCCCGAGCACGCCGGGCCCACTCAAGACACGCAGGAGCACGTGGTGATCGAAGAAACCCTCCTCGAGGCCGAGGAGAAGATGGAGAAGGCCGTCGTGGTCGCGAAGGAGGACTTCGCCGCGATCCGCACCGGCCGTGCGCACCCGGCGATGTTCAACAAGATCGTCGCCGACTACTACGGCGCCCTGACCCCGATCAACCAGCTGGCCTCTTTCTCGGTTCCCGAGCCGCGCATGGCCGTCGTGACGCCGTTCGACAAGAGCGCGCTGCGCAACATCGAGCAGGCCATCCGCGACTCCGACCTCGGCGTCAACCCGAGCAACGACGGCAATATCATCCGAGTGACCTTCCCCGACCTCACCGAGGAGCGTCGTCGCGACTACATCAAGGTCGCGAAGACGAAGGCCGAGGACTCCAAGATCTCGATCCGGGCCGTCCGCCGCAAGGCGAAGGAGACCCTGGACAAGCTGGTCAAGGACAAGGAGTCCGGCGAGGACGAGGTGCGCCGCGCCGAGAAGGAGCTCGACGACACCACTGCGAAGTACGTCGCGCAGGTCGACGAGCTGCTCAAGCACAAGGAAGCCGAGCTGCTCGAAGTCTGATGAACGACTCTTCCTGGGGCGCCCCGCAGGGAGCCGGCTACGGGGGTACGCCCGAGATGAGGGCTGCCCCCGCGGGTCCTGCATACGATGTGCATGACGCCCAGCACACTCGGCCCATGCCCATCGTGCCGGACGTTCCCGACGCAGGTAGAGACGCTGACGACCGTGACGACCGGAACGGGGGAGCCTCCGGCCGGCGCGGCGTTCCCCCGTACCGTGACGAGAAGCCGCAGGAGCCCATGTCCACCGCGCCGCCGCCCCCGCAGAAGAAACGTGCGGGTCGTGACCTGCGAGCCGCCATAGGGGTCGGTGTGGGGCTCGGGGCCGTCATCGTCGCCTCGCTCTTCATCGTGAAGGCCGTCTTCATCGGCGTGATAGCGATCGCCGTCGTCGTCGGTCTCTGGGAGCTCACCTCCCGGCTGCAGGAGCGCAAGGGCATCAAGGCACCGCTCGTACCGCTCGCGATCGGCGGCGCGGCGATGGTCGTGGCCGGCTACATGCGCGGAGCCGAGGGCGCCTGGGTCGCCATGGCGCTGACCGCCCTGGCGGTGCTGGTCTGGCGGATGGCCGAGCCGCCCGAGGGATACCTCAGGGACGTCACGGCCGGTGTTTTCGCCGCGTTTTACGTACCCTTCCTGGCCACGTTCGTCGCGATGCTGCTGAGCGCGGACGACGGGCCGCAGCGGGTCCTCACCTTCCTCCTGCTGACCGTGGTCAGCGACACGGGCGCGTACGCCGTCGGCTGGCGCTTCGGCAAGCACAAGCTCGCGCCGCGGATCAGCCCCGGGAAGACCCGCGAGGGACTGTTCGGAGCCGTCGCCTTCGCGATGGTCGCCGGCGCGCTGTGCATGGAGTTCCTGATCGATGACGGCACGTGGTGGCAGGGGCTGCTGCTCGGCCTCGCCGTCGCTGCCAGCGCCACCCTCGGCGACCTGGGCGAGTCCATGATCAAGCGGGATCTGGGGATCAAGGACATGGGCACGCTGCTGCCCGGTCACGGCGGGATCATGGACCGACTGGACTCGCTGCTGCCGACCGCTCCGGTGGTCTGGCTCCTGCTGGTGCTTTTCGTCGGCTCCACCTGAGAAGTCGGGCCGCCACCATCCCGACCTGAGTTTCTCCATGTAAGGGTCCGTCGTCCACAGGACGGCGGGCCCTCACTCTTCTGTCCGCGACACGGACGAACCGTGCCTCAGCCCGGAGAACTCGGCCAGGAACGGGACACAGGCGCCGTTCGACCTGCGTCTCGGGCAACAACATCACTGATCGCCCTTGAGCCCCGATCTCACCGGCTCACAGTCTCATGCGCGGCCGCAGCCGTTCAGTTCCCCGGCGAGCACAGTCGCGCCGCCAACCTGTCCGGACAGTCCCTTATCGGGCCGCGCCGTACTCGTGTGGTCGGCCGCCCTGCCACTCCACCCACCGGGGGTCGTCCAGCACGTCGTCGGCGTCCGGCAGGCCGGCGCGGCGGAGGAACTCGACCACGTCGGCGTCGCTGCGGGCGAGGCCCGCGGTCCGAGCGCGGATCGTCACTCGACGGCCACCCGCTCCTGCTGCTCGGTGCACGACGATCGGTGCGTCACGCGTGTCCTCGGGGTCCGGCAGCTCGCGACTCAAAGCACTCCTCGCTCTCTTGGCTCTGTCGGGTCGGCGGTACGGGCACGGGCGGGTGCCGATGGAGGCAGGTCGGGTACCCCTGTGTGCCTCAGCCTCGCGTTTCTCCGGCTCGGCATGGCGCGACCGGTTCGCCCAGCTGGTACGTCTGGCACTCGCGAACGATGCGCGGGCGATCCGGGCGAGAGCAGTTTTCGGACACATATTCGATTCTAGGGCGCGGTGGGCCGTTGTGCGCACCACCTGCCTGTGGTGCGATCGGTCACTGTCCTGCATGCGGCCGGGCCGTCCGTGGGCCGCCAAAAGGCCGTCGACGTCGACTGATGACGGCCGACGTCGACCGGGCTCGTGTGCCCCTCATCCCTCCTGAGCTGGTGAAGGCCACTACTGCCACGGCGTGTCTGCGACACTGGACGGACCATGCCTAAGCCCGGAGAACTCACTTTCGTCGCGCCCCGCGGAACCAAGAAGCCGCCGCGGCACCTTGCCGACCTCACGCCCGCCGAGCGCAAGGAAGCCGTCGCCGCGATCGGCGAGAAGCCGTTCCGCGCGCAGCAGCTGTCGCAGCACTACTTCGCGCGGTACGCGCACGACCCGGCCGAGTGGACCAACATCCCGGCCGGTTCGCGGGACAAGCTCGCCGAGGCGATGTTCCCCGACCTGATGTCCGTGGTCCGGCACATCAGCTGCGACGACGACACCACCCGTAAGACGCTGTGGAAGCTGCACGACGGGACGCTGGTCGAGTCCGTCCTGATGCGCTACCCGGAGCGGGTGACCATGTGCATCTCGTCGCAGGCCGGATGCGGGATGAACTGCCCGTTCTGCGCGACGGGGCAGGCCGGTCTGGATCGCAACCTGTCGACGGCCGAGATCGTCCACCAGATCGTGGACGGCATGCGGGCGTTGCGTGACGGTGAGGTTCCGGGCGGGCCCGCGCGGCTCTCCAACATCGTCTTCATGGGCATGGGCGAGCCGCTCGCCAACTACAAGAGGGTGGTCGGCGCGATTCGCCGGCTGACCGACCCGGAGCCGGACGGTCTCGGTCTCTCGCAGCGCGGCATCACCGTCTCCACCGTGGGCCTGGTGCCGGCCATGCTGCGCTTTGCCGACGAGGGCTTCAAGTGCCGTCTCGCCGTCTCGCTGCACGCGCCGGACGACGAGTTGCGGGACACGCTCGTGCCGGTGAACACGCGCTGGAAGGTACGCGAGGTGCTGGACGCGGCGTGGGAGTACGCGGAGAAGTCCGGCCGCCGGATCTCCATCGAGTACGCGCTGATCCGCGACATCAACGACCAGGCCTGGCGCGGTGACCTGCTCGGCCGGCTCCTCAAGGGCAAGCGGGTCCATGTGAACCTGATCCCGCTCAACCCGACGCCCGGCTCGAAGTGGACCGCCTCCCGGCCCGAGGACGAGAAGGCGTTCGTCGACGCGATCGCGTCCCACGGAGTGCCCGTGACCGTGCGGGACACCCGCGGCCAGGAGATCGACGGGGCCTGCGGGCAGCTGGCGGCATCCGAGCGCTGAGGTCGAAAGGGCCCGTGTAACCTGGGCCAGAAATCAACTTCATATTCCGACAGGGGAGCGCCACAGCGCTGAGAGTGCGGCACCGAGGACAGGTTGGCCGCAGACCCTCTGAACCTCGCCCGGGTCATTCCGGGTAGGAAGTTCGGTCATCAACTCATGCTGTTGCGCCCTGCCCGCTTCTCCAAGGGCAGGGCCGCGTCTCTTCCTGGTCAAAACCCAGGAGGAATTCATAATGAGCACCACCCGCACCACGCGTGGGACCAAGCAGCTCGCGGCGACGGCCGTCGCCGCCGCGCTCGGCGTCACGGCACTTGCCGGCTGCGGCAGTTCCGGCGACTCGGCCTCGGGGGCCGGCGACACCAAGGGCTCCGGTTCGAAGACCGTGACCCTTGTCAGCCACGACTCGTTCAACGCCTCCAAGGATGTACTGAAGGCGTTCACGCAGGAGACCGGCTACACGGTCAAGGTGCTGAAGAGCGGTGACGCAGGCGCCGCTCTCAACCAGGAGATCCTGACCAAGGGCTCCCCGCGCGGTGATGTGTTCTTCGGCGTCGACAACACGCTGCTCTCCCGCGCCCTCGACAACGGACTGTTCACTCCGTACGAGGCGAAGGGCATCGACCGGGTCGCGGCCGACTCCCAGCTGGACGCGGCCAAGCACCGGGTCACCCCGATCGACACCGGCGACATCTGCATCAACTACGACAAGAAGTACTTCGCCGACAAGAAGCTCGCGCCGCCGAAGACCTTCGACGACCTGGCGAAGCCCGCGTACAAGAACCTCCTCGTCACGGAGAACGCCGCGACCTCGTCGCCCGGTCTCGGCTTCCTCCTCGGGACCGTGGCCACCTACGGCGAGAGCGGATACCAGGACTACTGGAAGAAGCTGAAGAGCAACGGCGTGAAGGTGGTCGACGGCTGGGAGCAGGCGTACAACGAGGAGTTCTCCGGGTCCGCGGGCGGCAAGAAGGCCAAGGCGGACCGGCCGCTCGTCGTCTCGTACGCCTCCAGCCCGCCGGTCGAGGTGCTCTATGCGAAGCCGCAGCCGAGCGAGGCTCCGACCGGCGTCGCGACCGGGACGTGCTTCCGTCAGATCGAGTTCGCCGGTCTGCTGAACGGCGCGAAGAACGAGGCGGGCGGCAAGGCGCTGCTGGACTTCCTGATCAGCAAGAAGTTCCAGGAGGACATGCCGCTCAACATGTTCGTGAACCCCGTCACCAAGGACGCGAAGCTGCCGGAGCTCTTCACGGAGTTCGGCGCGACGGTCGACAGGCCCGCCACAGTGGCCCCGGACGCCATCGCCAAGAACCGTGAGCAGTGGGTCCAGTCGTGGTCCTCGCTCGTAGTGAAGTAGCGAAGACTCCCGTACGCGGTCCGGGCGCGGGCGGGAAGGGCTCGCGCGACCGGACCCGGCTCGCGGCCCCCCGGCGCGCAGGGGCGTGGCGGGGGAGCGTGGTGCGGCTCGGTCTGATGGCCGTGCCCGTCGCGTTCTTCGCGCTGTTCTTCGCCTACCCCGTCGTCGCGATCGTCGGCCGCGGGCTGAAGGCCGACGGCGCCTGGCAGTTCAGCCGGATCGGCGAGGTGCTGACCAGGCCGGACATCCTCGACGTCCTCTGGTTCACCACCTGGCAGGCCCTCGCGTCGACCGCGCTGACGCTGCTGATCGCGCTGCCCGGCGCGTATGTCTTCGCCCGCTTCGACTTCCCCGGCAAGCAGGTGCTGCGGGCGGTCGTCACCGTGCCGTTCGTTCTGCCGACCGTCGTCGTGGGGACGGTCTTTCTGGCGTTGCTGGGGCGCGGCGGTTTCCTCGACGAACTGGCGGGCGTGCGTCTCGACACCACGGTGTGGGCGATCCTGCTCGCCCATGTCTTCTTCAACTACGCGGTCGTCGTGCGGACCGTCGGCGGGCTGTGGTCGCAGCTCGACCCGCGGCAGGAGGAGGCCGCCCGGGTGCTGGGCGCCGGGCGGTTCGCGGCATGGCGGCGGGTCACTCTGCCGGCCCTCGCGCCCGCAGTGGCCGCCGCCGGGCTGATGGTCTTCCTCTTCACGTTCACCTCCTTCGGGGTGGTACAGATCCTCGGCGGTCCGGCCTACTCCACGCTGGAGGTCGAGATCTACCGGCAGACCGCCCAGCTCCTCGACCTTCCGACGGCTGCCGTGCTGACGCTGGTTCAGTTCGCCGCGGTCGGAGCGATCCTGGCCGTGCACGCGTGGACCGTGCGGCGCAGGGAAACGGCGCTGAAGCTGGTCGATCCGGCGCAGACGTCCCGCAGGCCGCGCGGCGCCGGGCAGTGGGCGCTGCTCGGTGGGGTCCTGCTGACGGTGCTGGTGCTGATCCTGCTGCCGCTCGGTGTGCTCGTGGAGCGTTCGCTGGACGCCCCCGGCGGCTACGGCTTCGGCTACTACCGCGCCCTGCAGTCCGTGGAGGCGAGCGGCAGCACGTTCCTGGTCGCACCTTTCGAAGCGGTCGGGAACTCACTGCGGTACGCGCTGGTCGCGACTGCGATCGCGCTGCTCGTCGGCGGGCTCGCGGCGGCCGCGCTGACGCTCCCCCGGCCTCGAACGGACTCGGCCGGGGGGACCCCCCTGGCCGAGCGGCTGGTCCGCGGTTTCGACGCGCTGCTGATGCTGCCTCTCGGGGTGTCCGCCGTCACCGTCGGCTTCGGCTTTCTGATCACCCTGGACAAGCCCCCGCTGGATCTGAGGACTTCGTGGATCCTGGTGCCGCTTGCCCAGGCGCTGGTCGGCGTTCCCTTCGTCGTACGGACGATGCTGCCGGTCCTGCGGGCGGTGGACGGGCGGCTCCGGGAGGCGGCGGCGGTGCTCGGGGCGTCGCCGCTGCGGGCCTGGCGCGAGGTCGATCTGCCGCTGGTGCGAAGAGCGGTGCTGGTCGCGGCGGGCTTCGCGTTCGCCGTGTCGCTCGGCGAGTTCGGGGCGACGGTGTTCATTGCGCGGGCCGACAACCCGACTTTGCCGGTGGCCGTGGCGCGGCTGCTGGGACGGTCCGGGGAGCTCAACTACGGGCAGGCGATGGCGCTCAGCACGATTCTGATGCTGGTGTGCGCGGTGTCGCTGCTGCTGCTCGAACGTATCCGCCCGGACCGGTCCGGGGAGTTCTGACGATGCTCGGGGTGTTCTGGACATGCTGACACTGGAATCCGCCACTGTCCTCTTCGGGAAGCGGGCGGCCCTCGACGCGGTGGATCTGAAGGTTGCGGACCACGAGATCGTCTGTGTCCTGGGGCCCAGCGGCAGCGGCAAGTCGACCCTGCTGCGCGTGGTCGCCGGACTGCACCCGCCGGACGGCGGCAGGGTGCTCCTCGACGGCGTCGACCAGACCGGGGTGCCGGTGCACCGGCGCGGTCTCGGCCTGATGTTCCAGGATCATCAGCTCTTTCCGCACCGGGATGTCGGCGCCAACGTCGCCTTCGGGCTGCGCATGCACGGTGTCACACGCGGCGACCAGGACCGCAGGGTTGCCGAACTTCTCGAACTGGTTGGCCTGCCTGGCGCCGAACGGCGGGCCGTCGCCGCACTGTCCGGCGGAGAACAGCAGCGCGTCGCCCTCGCGCGGGCGCTCGCCCCGCGGCCGAAGCTGCTGATGCTGGACGAGCCGCTCGGCCAGCTGGACCGCAGTCTGCGCGAACGCCTCGTCGTCGAACTGCGCACTCTGTTCGCCCGGTTGGGGACGACGGTACTCGCCGTCACCCACGACCAGGGCGAGGCCTTCGCCCTCGCCGACCGGGTCGTCGTGATGCGCGACGGGCGTATCGCCCAGGCGGGCACCCCGCTGGAGGTCTGGCAGCGCCCCGCCTCCGCGTTCGTCGCCCGGTTCCTCGGCTTCGACAACGTGGTGGACGCGACGGTGACCGGCGCGGCGGCCGGTACGGCGTGGGGGAAGGTGCCGGTGCCGGACGGCTCGCCGCAGGGTCCGTGCGCTCTGCTGGTGCGTCCGGCGGGCGTACGGCTCGGATCCCCGGAGTCCGGGCTGCGCTGCACGGTCGGCGCGCGCACCTTCCGGGGCAACCATGTCGCCGTGACCCTCCACCCCGAGAGCGGTCCGGTCCTGGAGGCGGAGTGCCCGCTGAGGGACACCCCTCAGGAGGGCGCGCCGGTGGGCGTGACCTTCGACGTGTCGGAGACAGTGGTGCTGCCCGCGGTGTTCTGAGCTCCTCCAAGGGCTGTCCAGGCGGCGCCGCCGGCGGACGCCACGGAGTGGCTGGACCATTACAGGGCGTTCCGGGAGAGCGGTTTAGACCGTCTCGGGGAACACCTCAAGCAGCTGCAGAAGATCGGGAACGACTCCGAAAAGGACAGGGACCATGACTGAATCGGCACGCGAGGGCATCGACATCAGCCGTATCTTCGACGCCCCGCGGGAACTCGTCTTCGAAGCCTGGACGACCCCCGAGCACTTCGCCGCCTGGTACGGCGGGGACGCCGAGGTGCCGCTCGACCGGGTGTCGATGGACGTCCGGCCGGGCGGCACGTGGAGCCTGGTCATCGTGGTGCCGGGCACCGAGATGCCGTTCCACGGTGTCTACCGGGAGGTGGTCGCACCCGAGCGGCTCGTCTTCACACTGAAGGACGCGACCGCGCCCGACGACGTCGAGGGCGAGATCGTCACCGTCACGTTCACCGATCGCGGCGACAAGACCACCGAGATGGTCTTCCAGCAGCGCGGCGGCAACCTCACGGCCGAGCAGTACGCGGCGGCGGAGGACGGCTGGGAGGCGTTCTTCGACGCGCTGGTCAACCGGCTCGCAGCGATCTGAACCACTCGGCCGGACGGGACGGTCAGCCGGACAGCCGGGCGAGTGCCTCGGGGGCCTCGTCCACGGTGTCGACCAGGGCGATGCGGGACTCCATCGGCCGGCCCGCGGCCAGCGTCCGCAGCAGTGGCCAGGCGGGCAGTTCCTCCGTCCAGTGGGCATGGCCGACCAGCACCATCGGGGTCGGTGTGCCGCGTGAGCCGTAGTAGTTCGGCGTCGTGTTGTCGAAGACCTCCTGAACGGTTCCGGCGGCGCCCGGCAGGAAGACGACGCCCGCCGTGGAGCGGGCGAGCAGCCCGTCCTCGCGCAGCGCGTTGGCGAAGTACTTGGCGATGTGGTCCGCGAACGGGTTCGGCGGCTCATGACCGTAGAACCAGGTGGGGATCGAGACGGAGCCTCCGCCGTCCGGCCAGCGTTCCCGCACGGCGAAGGCGGCCAGCGCCCAGTCGGTGACCGAGGGGGTGAACGACGGGGCGGCGGCTAGGAGTTCGCATGCCTTGTCCAGCATCGGATCGGGATGCGGCGCCGCGTACGCACCGAGATTCGCCGCCTCCATCGCACCCGGGCCGCCGCCGGTGGCCACCGTCAGCCCGCCGCGCGCCAGGGTCCGGCCCAGCCGGGCCGCGGCCGCGTACGCCGCGCTGCCCCGCGCGGTCGTGTGGCCGCCCATCACCCCGACCACCCGCGCTCCGGTGAGGACTTCGTCCAACGCGTCGGAGACCGCGTCGTCATGGAGCGCGCGCAGCATCGAGGCGAAGGCGTCGCCGCTCGCGTGGGTCCGCTGGAACCAGCGGTACGCGCGGGCGTCGGGCGTCGCCTCGTAACCCCCCTCCGCCAGCCCTTCGTAGAGTGCGTCGGGGGAGTAGAGCAGGCCGCGGTACGGATCGAAGGGCAGCCCCGGCACGGGCGGGAAGACGAACGCCCCGTCGGCCCGCACCTTTGCCGCCGCGTCCGGCTCCATCCGGCAGCCGAGGAAGACCGCGCCGGACGTGTCCGCGGCGAACAGCGCGGCGCTGCGGTCCGTCAGGTCGACGGACTGGACGCGATGCCCGGCCAGTGACCCGCCGGCGATCACCGCGTCGAATTCGGCGAGCGACTCGATCTCGATGCCGGGTGCAGGAATGCTGTCGTCCGGGTTCTCCACGCTGTCATGCTACGTACCGGCCGGGGCCGGCTGGCGGCTCTTCAGCCGGTCAGCGGCAGCGCGGCCAATTCGGCGATCGCCCAGGTGATCGGGGCGAACACGACCAGCAGAACGCCCACGCGCAGGGCCGTCGCTGCCCGCAGCGCCGAGGCCGGCGCGCCGAGCCGCAGCAGCGTCCGAGCCAGGTGGGCGCGGGCCTGTTTCGCCTCCAGGGCGGAGGTCAGCAGCGTCGCCGTCGTGCAGCCCAGTACGAGTACGGCGCCGAGCGCGGTGAGCGGGCCGAAGGGCCGCGGACCCGTCCCGTACAGCGCGATCGCCGCGATCGCCGCGGAGAGCACCGCGCAGACCACACCCAGCGGCCGGCCGATCCGGCGCGCCTCGTCCATCAGCACCCTTCCGGCCAGCAGGCGTACGGCTCCGGGACGCACCGCCTGCAGCAGCTGTCCGCACAGGTGCGTCAGTCCGGGACCCGCCATGGCCAGACCGATCGCCGTCAGCGACCACCCGGCCAGCACCCACGGCGGGGTGGTATCGGGAATTCCCGGCAGGGGGAACGCTCTGCCCGCGCCATCATGGCTCGCGTACGCCTCGACCGCGAGACCGGCTGCCGTCAGCGCCACGCCCCACGGCAGCCCGGTCGGCGGATCGGCCGGAGCCGGAATCTGCTCGTCCGGCACGATGTCCTGCGTGGCGTCCTCCGGCACCGCCGCCTGCAGCGGCCGGGTGCGCAGCGCCATCGCGCTCGCCGCCGCCGCGGCCACCGGTACCACCGTCAGCAGAACCAGGGTTGCGGCCACCGGCAACGGGGCCCCTGCACCCAGCAGTCCGGCCGGCGCACCGTCGAACGGCAGCCCGGGCAGATCGCCGCGCAGATACAGGAAGACGAGCAGCGCCACCATCGACCCGAGCGTGCAGGACACGGCGGTGGAGACCGCGGCCAGCATGCCGAGCCGGAGCGGCCCCAGACCGACGGCGGACAGCCCCGGACGCGGGCGGGTGCTCGGATCCGTACGGGCCACCGCGACCGCGAACTGCACGGTGGCGGCCAGCGGCACGAAGCACCACAGCAGCCGCAGTACCGAGGCGGTCGAGTACGCCGGATGCGTCGACGCGTATGCCAGAGTGCACAGGAGGAGGAAACCGACCCCGGCCGAGGCGGCCGCGACCAGCAGCCGCCGCACCAGGACCAGCGGATGGGTACCGCGGGCTAGACGGAGAGCGAGCACGCCGCGCGGCCTTCCGTATCGGACCCGGCGGGCAGGGCGACGGTGGCGACCCGGCGGCCGTCCAGCAGCGGGACCGTACGGTCTGCCAGCGAGGCGACCTCCGCGTCATGGGTGGCGAGCACGACTGTGATGCCGTGCGAGCGGGCCGCGCTCGTCAGTGTCCGCAGCACGTGATTGCGGTCCGTGCGCTGCAGCGTCGCGGTCGGCTCGTCGGCGAAGATCACCGTGGGTGAGCCGGTCAGCGCGCGGGCGACGGCGATCCGCTGACGCTGCCCCTGGAGCAGCGTGTGCGGCCGCTTCTTGGCGCACATGCCGATGTCGAGCCGCTCCAGCCACTCCATGGCGACCTTCTTCGCGACCCGGTGCGAGGTGCCGCGCAGCAGCAGGGGAAGCGCTGCGTTCTCCCAGGTGTTCAGCTCCGGCACGAGCTGGGGATCGGGTGCGATCCAGCCGAACCGGTCACGGCGCAGCCGCTCGCGCAGCCGCGGACCCATGGTGTGGACCGGGACGCTGTTGAACCACACCTCGCCCTGCTGGGGCACCAGTTGGCCGGAGAGGCAGTGCAGCAGAGTCGTCTTGCCACTGCCTCGCGGGCCGGTCACGGCGAGGATCTCGCCGTCGCGGACCTCCAGGGAGATCCCGCCGAGCGCGGGTGAGCCGTTGTGGGAGTGGTGCAGGGAACGCGCCCAGATCACGTCGTTGTCCGGCGGGGCCACCATGGCGTACACCTCGGTTCAGATCAGATTTCCCGTCCCCCGTACGGGGGAACGAAGAGGGGGCCGATAGGTCACTCGGCACCGTAAGGATTCGGACCGCGGTGTGCGCACAGCACGCGGCCCGGGTGCGCTTCTTCCCACTCGAATGGGCGCATCCGGGCCGTGTGGACCATATGAAATGACCGCTGGAATGCGGTCGGCTGGTGATCAGGCCGGGGTCAATCGGTCAATCGATCCGTGGTCGATCAGCCGATCGACCCGCGGCCCGGATCACCATCCCTCTCAGAGCTTCGTCCAGGCCTCCGTCAGGACGCTCCGGAGGATGCCCTCGATCTCGTCGAACGTCGACTGGTCGGAGATCAGCGGCGGCGCGAGCTGGACGACCGGGTCGCCGCGGTCGTCGGCCCGGCAGTACAGACCGTTGTCGTACAGCGCCTTGGAGAGGAAGCCGTAGAGAACGCGCTCGGTCTCCTCGTCGGTGAACGTCTCCTTGGTGGCCTTGTCCTTCACCAGCTCGATGCCGTAGAAGAAGCCGTTGCCGCGGACGTCGCCGACGATCGGCAGGTCGTGCAGCTTCTGCAGCGTCGTGAGGAACGCGTTCTCGTTGTCCAGGACGTGCTGGTTGAGACCCTCGCGCTCGAAGATGTCGAGGTTGGCGAGGCCGACCGCCGCGGAGACCGGGTGGCCGCCGAAGGTGTAGCCGTGCAGGAAGGTGTTGCCGCCCTCGTAGAACGGCTCGGCGATGCGGTCCGAGACGATGCAGGCGCCGATCGGGGAGTAGCCCGACGTCATGCCCTTGGCGCAGGTGATCATGTCCGGCACGTAGCCGAACTTGTCGCAGGCGAACATCGTGCCGAGGCGGCCGAAGGCGCAGATGACCTCGTCGGAGACGAGCAGTACGTCGTACTTGTCGCAGATCTCGCGGACCCGCTGGAAGTACCCGGGCGGCGGCGGGAAGCAGCCACCGGCGTTCTGCACCGGCTCCAGGAAGACCGCGGCGACCGTCTCCGGTCCCTCGAAGAGGATCTCCTGCTCGATCTGGTCGGCGGCCCAGCGGCCGAAGGCCTCCGGGTCGTCGCCGTGGATCGGGGCGCGGTAGATGTTGGTGTTCGGCACCTTGTGCGTGCCGGGGACCAGCGGCTCGAAGGGGGCCTTCAGGGCCGGCAGGCCGGTGATGGACAGGGCGCCCTGCGGGGTGCCGTGGTAGGCGACCGCACGCGAGATGACCTTGTACTTGGTCGGCTTGCCCTTGAGCTTGAAGTACTGCTTGGCAAGCTTCCAGGCGGTCTCGACGGCCTCGCCGCCGCCGGTGGTGAAGAAGACCTTGTTGAGGTCGCCCGGCGCGTAGTCGGCGAGCCGCTCGGCCAGCTCGACGGCCTTCGGGTGGGCGTATGACCACACCGGGAAGAAGGCCAGCTCCTGGCCCTGCTTGTAGGCCGCTTCGGCGAGCTCGTGACGGCCGTGACCGGCGTTGACCACGAACAGGCCGGACAGGCCGTCGAGGTAGCGCTTGCCCTGGTCGTCGTAGATGTAGGTGCCCTCGCCACGCACGATGGTGGGAACGGGCGCGTTCTCGTAGTCCGACATGCGGGTGAAGTGCATCCACAGGTGGTCGTACGCGGTTCGGCTGAGGTCCTTGCTCACGGCTATCGGGTTCCCCACATATAGGTCTGCTTCTTGAGTTTCAGGTAGACGAAACTCTCGGTGGAGCGCACGCCGGGGATGGCCCGGATGCGTTTGTTGATCGTTTCCAGCAGGTGGTCGTCGTCCTCGCAGACGATCTCCACCATCAGGTCGAAGGAGCCCGCGGTCATCACCACGTACTCGCACTCGGCCATGGCCGACAGCGCCTCCGCGACGGGATCGAGGTCGCCTTCGACATTGATGCCGACCATCGCCTGCCGCCGGAACCCCACGGTGAGCGGGTCCGTGACGGCGACGATCTGCATCACGCCCTGATCGAGCAGCTTCTGGACGCGCTGCCGCACGGCCGCCTCGGAGAGGCCGACGGCCTTGCCGATCGCGGCGTACGGACGACGCCCGTCCTCCTGGAGCTGCTCGATGATTGCGAGGGAGACGGCATCGACCGCTGGTGACGATCCGTTCCCGGTCCTGGAGTCTGCGCTGCGACTGGCCACGCATCCACTGTGCACCGGGACTCGTCTGTCTCGCAACCCTCAATCGATGAAATTCGTTGTCTGAGGGTCCAGATCTCACTGAATCCGAAGTTCCTGGCGGGTGGGTATGTCGAAAGCGTCACCTCTGCGACTAGGCTGGACGTCTCACCCATTGGACGTGTCGACAGGAGGGGTGGTTGTGACCACCGAGGTGCGCCGTCTGCGCAACTACATCAACGGGGAGTTCCGGGACGCCGCGGACGGGCGGACCATCGATGTGGTCAACCCGGCGACGGAAGAGGTCTACGCGACCTCCCCGCTCTCCGGCCAGGCCGATGTCGATGCCGCCATGGACGCCGCCGCGGCGGCCTTTCCCGCCTGGCGCGACACCACGCCCGCCGAGCGTCAGAAGGCCCTGCTGAAGATCGCGGACGCCTTCGAGGCGCGGGCGGAGGAGCTGATCGCCGCCGAGTCCGAGAACACCGGCAAGCCGATCGAGCTCACCCGCACCGAAGAGATCCCGCCGATGGTGGACCAGATCCGCTTCTTCGCGGGCGCGGCACGGATGCTCGAAGGCCGCTCGGCCGGCGAGTACATGGAGGGCCTGACCTCCATCGTCCGCCGCGAGCCGGTGGGCGTCTGTGCCCAGGTCGCGCCGTGGAACTACCCGATGATGATGGCCGTGTGGAAGTTCGCCCCGGCGCTCGCCGCGGGCAACACCGTCGTCATCAAGCCGTCCGACACCACTCCGGCGTCGACCGTGCTGATCGCCGAGATCATCGGCGACATCCTGCCCAAGGGCGTCTTCAACGTCATCTGCGGCGACCGGGACACCGGCCGCGCGATGGTCGAGCACCGGACCCCGGCGATGGCCTCCATCACCGGTTCGGTACGGGCCGGCATGCAGGTCGCCGAGTCCGCCGCCAAGGATGTCAAGCGCGTCCACCTGGAGCTCGGCGGCAAGGCGCCCGTCGTCGTCTTCGAGGACTCCGACATCGCCAAGGCCGTCGAGGGCATCTCCGTCGCGGGCTTCTTCAACGCGGGTCAGGACTGTACGGCCGCGACCCGCGTCCTCGTCCACGAGTCGATCCACGACGAGTTCGTCACCGCGCTCGCCAAGGCCGCCGCCGACACGAAGACCGGGCAGCCGGACGACGAGGACGTGCTCTACGGCCCGCTCAACAACGCCAACCAGCTGAAGCAGGTCAGCGGGTTCATCGACCGGCTGCCCACGCACGCCAAGGTCGAGGCGGGCGGCCACCGCGTCGGCGAGAAGGGCTACTTCTACGCCCCGACCGTCGTCTCCGGCCTGCGGCAGGACGACGAGATCATCCAGAACGAGGTCTTCGGACCGGTGATCACGGTCCAGTCGTTCACCGACGAGGACCAGGCAGTGGAGTACGCGAACGGCGTCGAGTACGCCCTCGCCTCCTCGGTGTGGACCAAGGACCACGCCCGCGCGATGCGGATGTCCAAGAACCTCGACTTCGGCTGCGTGTGGATCAACACCCACATCCCGCTCGTCGCCGAGATGCCGCACGGCGGATTCAAGAAGTCCGGCTACGGCAAGGACCTCTCCGCGTACGGCTTCGAGGACTACACGCGCATCAAGCACGTCATGACCTCGCTCGACGACTGATACCCCCGCAGTGGTGACGGCCCCTCGAATGCATCGCTTCGAGGGGCCGTTCCCGTGCCCGCCCCTGACGGGGCATCGACAGGGTGTGCGGGAGGGGCCCGCTCCGCTGGACGGTTGGTCCATTGTCCGCCGCGTTCCCGGCCGGGCATCCTGCGCAGGTGCGAGCGATCCCGAACAACCTCATGTCCCGCCGGTCCCTGCTGCGCGCCTTCGGGGCGGGAGCGGCCGGTGTCGCGCTGGCCGGCTGCGGAGTGCCCGCCGCCTACGTGCAGCCCGGCGACCGCGCCGGACGCGACTACTCCGGCAGTGATCACACGCTGCACTTCGCCAACTGGCCCCTCTACATCGACGCCGACGACAAGAACGCGTCGAAGCGGCCCACCCTCGACGCGTTCAGCAAGCGGACCGGGATCTCCGTCACGTACACCGAGGAGATCAACGACAACGACGAGTTCTTCGGGAAGATCAGTCCGGCGCTGATGAACCACCAGGAGACCGGCCGGGACCTGATCGTCGTCAGCGACTGGATGGCCGCCCGGTTCGTACGGCTCGGCTGGGTGCAGGAGATGGACCGGGCCAAGCAGCCCAACGTAGCCAAGTACCTCGACCCGCAGTTGCGTTCACCCGCCTTCGACAAGGGCCGGACGCACAGCGTCCCCTGGCAGTCCGGGATCACCGGCATCGCGTACAACCGCAAGAAGCTCGGCCGCGAGATCAGGAGCCTGAGCGATCTGTGGGCGGACGACCTGAGCGGCAAGGTGACACTGCTGTCCGGGCTCGACGAGTCCTTGGCCCTTCTGATGCAGGGCAACGGCGTCGACGTCACCCGCTGGAAGCGCGACGACTTCTACGAGGTGTGCGACCAGGTGGAGAAGCTGGTGAAGAAGAAGCACATCCGCCGCTTCACCGGCAACGACTACATCAAGGACCTGTCGACCGGCGATGTACTCGCCTGCCAGGCCTACTCCGGCGATGTCATCCAGCTCCAGGCCGACAACCCGGAGATCGAGTTCGTGGTGCCCGAAGAGGGTGCCGAACTCTGGGCGGAGTCCCTCATGATCCCCAACCTCGCCCGCCACAAGGGCAACGCCGAGAAGCTGATCGACTACTACTACGAGCCCGAGGTCGCCGCGGAGCTGGCGACCTGGGTCAACTACGTCTGCCCCGTCCCCGCCGCCCGCGAGGTGCTGGCCTCCTCCAAGGACGAGGAGACCGCCGCGCTCGCCGAGGAGCCGCTGATCTTCCCCGACGAGGCGATGCGCAAGCGGCTGGCGATCGCCCGCGACATCACGTCCGAGGAGCGCACCGAGTTCGCGAAGAAGTGGAACTCCATCGTCGGCCTGTGAGCCGCACCGGGGCAGGCCTGCTCGCGAGGCGGTGGGCCCAGCCCCGGGCAGCCGCGTCCGGCGCGGTCTGCGGATGCGGTCCGTGGCGGCCCGGCCGCCACGCCCGCGCCGGTGCCCCGCGTTTCCTCAGGCGCGGACCAGTGGCGTGTCGACCAGGCGCCCGGGCGGGGCAGGGGTTGCCCGCAGGCGCATGCGGTGATGCCTGCCGGCGCACGGTGTCCGGTGTCCCTGCCCGTGCGTTCCCTCACGGGCAGGGACCCGCGCGCCGGCGACCGCCGAGGGCGTCGGCCGGCTCGCACGTGGGGGATTTCCCTCTCGCCCCCTTCGGCCAGCTGAGCCTGCAGGCCCGCGACCCGGCCGTCCCGGCCCCGTGAAGCCGTCGTGTTCCGGCGCGATTCGGCACGCCCGGACCGAACGCCGGTGGGGCGACGACACAGCGAAGCCGCGCGGACGCGCCCAGGGCGATGCGTCCGCGCGGCTGCCCGAGCTCTTCGTCAGCTCGTCGCGCGCACCGCGTCACGGATCAGTTCGGCGACCTCCTTGGGGCGGGACACGGCCACGGCGTGCGAGGCACCCTCGAGCTCGACGATCGTCGCCCCGGCCCGCTCGGCACCGAAGCGCTCGACCTCGGGGTTGATCGCCCGGTCCGCGCCGGCCACGAGCGCCCAGGAGGGCTTGGTCTTCCACGCGGCGGCTGCGGCCTTCTCCTCGAACACGGCGGCCGCCAGCGGGCGCTGCGCCGCGGCAAGGACCTCGGTGACGGCGGTCGGGACGTCCGCGGCGAAGACGGCCGGGAACGCCTCGGGCTCGATGGTGACCTCGACCGCGGGCTCCCTGCCCTCGACGGGGTAGGTCGCCTCCTTCAGGTTGCTGACGAGCGGTGAGAGGGGGAAGCGCCCCTGCAGCTCGCCGAGGCTCTCGCCCTCTTCGAGGGTGTAGGCCGCAACGTAGACGAGTCCGACGACGTTCTCCGCGGTGCCCGCCACAGTGATCAGCGCACCGCCGTACGAGTGCCCCACCAGCACGACCGGACCGTCGATCTGGGACGCCACGGAGGCGACGTACGCGGCGTCCGACACCAGTCCGCGCAGCGGGTTGGGCGGCGCCACCACGGGGATGCCGTGATTCTGCAACTCCGCGATGACCCCGGACCAGCTGCCGGCGTCGGCGAAGGCGCCGTGCACGAGAACGACCGTGGGGGCGGTGGCCATGTCTGTTCTTCTCCTTGGTGAGGTGAGGCAGGGACGCCGTGTCAGCGGCTGTCGAGGGCGGTGCGCAGAGTGTCGACGGCCAGGGTGATGGCGGCCTGGGCGGCGTGGGTCTCGCGCAGGGCGTTGAGCATGACGAAGTCGTGGATGATGCCCTGGAAGCGGACGGCGGTGACGGGGACGCCGGCTTCGCGGAGCTTGTTGGCGTAGGCCTCGCCCTCGTCGCGCAGTACGTCGGCCTCGCCGGTGATGACCAGGGCCGGCGGCAGCCCGGTGAGCTGCTCGGTGGTGGCCCGCAGCGGGGAGGCGGTGATCTGGGCGCGTTCGGCCTCGTCGGTGGTGTACTGGTCCCAGAACCACTGCATGCCGTCGCGGCGCAGGAAGTAGCCGGTGGCGAACTGGTGGTAGGAGCCGGTGTCGAAGTTCGCGTCGGTGACCGGGTAGAAGAGCACCTGCTGCACGAGCGGGACGTCGCCGCGCTCCTTGGCCATCAGCGTCAGTGCGGCGGTCATGTTGCCGCCGACGGAGTCGCCGGCCACCGCGAGGCGGGAGCCGTCGAGGTTCTTGGACGTACCCTGCTGGACGATCCAGCGGGCGACGGTGTAGTTCTGCTCGATGGCGACCGGGTAGCGGGCCTCCGGGGAGAGGTCGTACTCGGGGAAGACCACGGCGGCGCCCGTGCCGACGGCGAGTTCGCGCACCAGGCGGTCGTGGGTGTGGGCGTTGCCGAACACCCAGCCGGCGCCGTGGATGTAGAGGATCACCGGCAGGGTGCCCTGCGCACCGGCGGGCCTGACGATGCGCGCGCGGACACTGCCCGTGGGACCGCCCGGGACAGTGATCCACTCCTCGTCGATCTGCGGCTTGTCGATCTCGCCGGACTGCACCTCGTCGACTGCCTTGCGGCCCTCGGCGGGCGCGAGGTCGAAGAGGTAGGGCGGATTGGCGGTCGCTTCGGCGAACGCGGCTGCCGCCGGCTCCAGCACCGGCTGCACCGGCTCCACAACATGGGACATGTCGAACTCCTGAGGTTCCTGTGGTGTGCCGGTCTCTCCGGCGGGGCAACTGCGCGGCAGACACAGGGTCTGCGGGGTGCCGGTCGCCACCGTAAAACCGCCGGGCCGGGAGGAATATCCCATCAGTGCACCGCATATGACCTCGCAGTGCACGAAAGGCCAGTGCGCTGTCGGCACGCATCCAGTGCACTCCCGGTACACACGGTCGCATCGGCGCCCGTACTGCTCGCGGCGACGTCCGTCGTCGTGCACCGGCTCTCGGCCTCCGGCGCAGCCCGGACCGGGCCGCGGCCCTGAGCCCCCGACAGCTCCGTGCGGCTGGTCCGCTCTGAGGAGCGCACCGAGTTCGCCAAGAAGCGGAACTCCATCGTCGGTCTGTGAAGTCCTGCCGGGGGTGACACGAAGAGTCAGTAAATCCCGGCGTACGCTGCGAACATGAGCGAGCGACATGCCCTGCAGAGGCGTATACGCGTGTGGTTGGTCGTCTTCATCGTCTGTCTGGTACTGAGCGGGCTGACCGCCTTCCCGCTCGTCCACGAACTCCGATGGGTCGAGGAGCTGCTGCGCTCCTCGGCCTCGCCCGTTCCCGAGCACTTCCCCGCCCTGATGGAGTGGATCACCCGCGTCCGGACCGGACTCGACGAGGCCGACGCTAAGTACCCCTTCGTGCTGTACGGCACCGACTGGCTGGCCTTCGCCCATCTGGTCATCGCGGTCGCCTTCTACGGTCCGTACCGCGATCCGGTCCGCAACATCTGGGTCGTCGAGTTCGGCATGATCGCCTGCGCCGGGATCATCCCGCTAGCCCTGATCTGCGGACCGATCCGCGACATTCCCTTCTGGTGGTCGGTCATCGACATGTCGTTCGGCGTCTTCGGGGTGATCCCGCTGCTGATTGTGCACCGCAAGATCAAGCGGCTGGAGGGCATGGAGCGGACACCGCAGTCGGTGCCCGCACCGGCGGTCTGAGTAGGGCGGCGCTGTCAGCGCTTCCGCGCGACCGCGCCGAACTGGGCGACCTGCGTCGCACCGGGTCCGGCGCGCCAGAGGGCGCAGGACACGATGCCCGGCTCGACAAGCTCCAGGCCCTCCAGGAACGTGGCGAACTCGGCGTGGCTGCGGGCGGTGATCGGCGGGGTGGCGTTCTCGTTCCAGAACCGCATCGCCGCCTCGTTGCCCTCGCCGCCCAGCTCCAGGGTGGGGTGGGTGAGGACCAGATAGCTGCCGGACGGCATCGCGTCCATCAGCGTCCCTACGATCTTCCGTGCCTCGTCCGTGTCGAGGACAAAGTTCAGGATGCCGAGCATCATGACCGCGACCGGCTTCTTCAGATCGAGTGTCGGTTCGACGCCCCGCAGGATCTGTTCCGGGTGGCGGGCGTCCGCGTCGATGTACTCGGTCGCACCTTCCGGTGAGCCGGCGAGCAGCGCGCGGGCGTGCGCCAGCACGGTCGGGTCGTTGTCGACATAGACGACGCGGGTGGCGGGTGCGGTGCGCTGGGCGACCTCATGGGTGTTGTCGGCCGTCGGTAGACCGGTGCCTATGTCCAGGAACTGCCCGATCCCTACGTCACCCGTCAGATACCGGACCACCCGCCCCAGGAACGCCCGGTCGGCACGGGCCACTTCACCGATGCTCGGATACATGGAGGTGACATGGTCGCCGACCGCGCGGTCGATGGGGTAATTGTCCTTGCCGCCCAGCCAGTGGTTCCAGACCCGGGCGTTGTGCGCGATGTCGGAACGGACTTGGGCGGGGCTGCGGTGCGGATCGGTCACATCTGCTCCTCGGGCACTTTCGCTCACCGACGATGAGGCACCGCCCATGATGCCGGACAGTTCAAGAAAGCTCAGCGGACCGGGAGTTGGCGAGCAGGCCGTGCAGGGTGTCGACCCGGTTGGTGGTGATCGAGTCGACGCCCTGTTTGATCAGACGGCGCATTGTGCGCTTGGTGTCGGCCGTCCAGGCGGAGACCAGCAGCCCGTCCCGGTGGATACGGTCCGTCAGTTCCCGGCTCACCAGCCCGAACCGGTAGTTCAGCCAGCGCGGTCTCACCACGTCCAACAGGGCGGAGCGCGGCGGGGCGAGTGTCGTCCAGGTGAGGGCGATCTCGGCGGACGGATCCGCGGCGCGCACCCGCAGCATGGCCTCGGGGCCCGCGCAGTAGTACGTACGCTCCGTGGCCCCGCACTCGCGGACCAGGCCGATGGTCTTCCGTACCGACTCGTCGGTCGAGCCGGGCAGATCGAGCATGAGGCGGTGCGCCCCGGCGGCGAGCAGCGCCTCGCGCAGGGTGGGCACACCGCCCGCGGTCAGTTCGGTGAGCTCGTGGTGGGTGAGCCGGTCCAGTCTGCGCTCGTGACCCCACAGCCGCTCCAGCGTGGCGTCGTGCAGCAGGACCGGCACCCCGTCGCGGGTGACCCGGACGTCGAGCTCGACCACGTCCGCCCCCCGTTCGAGGGCGGAGCGGATCGAGGGGAGGGTGTTCTCGCGGACACGGTACGGATCGCCGCGGTGAGCTACGGCGGTGACAGGGGTGGCCATGGGGCCATTGTCACCACCGCTGGTCACCGGCCGGTGCGCCGCAGCCAGTCCGTCGTGTACGTGTCGATCTCGGCGGCCAGCGTCCGCTTGCCGGCCGGGTCGAGGTAGGAGGCCTCCACCGCGTTCTTGGCGAGCGCGGCAAGACCCTGCTCGTCCAGACCGAGGAGGCGGGCCGCCACCGCGTACTCGTTGTTGAGGTCGGTGCCGAACATCGGCGGGTCGTCGCTGTTGATGGTGACCAGGACTCCGGCGTCCACCATCTCCTTGACCGGGTGCAGGTCGAGATCGGTCACGGCGCGGGTTGCGATGTTCGAGGTCGGGCAGACCTCCAGCGCGATCCGGTGCTCGGCGAGGTGGTCGAGAAGCCTGCGGTCCCGGGTGGCGCTGGTGCCGTGGCCGATGCGCTCGGCGCGCAGTTCGGTGAGGGCGTCCCAGATCGTCTGCGGGCCCGTGGTCTCCCCGGCGTGCGGGACGGAGTGCAGCCCCTCGGCGATCGCCCGGTCGAAGTAGGGCTTGAACTGCGGGCGGGGCACGCCGATCTCCGGACCGCCGAGCCCGAACCCGACGAGGCCCTCCGGCCGCAGGTCCACCGCGAGCCGGGTGGTCTCCGCGGCGGCTTCCAGCCCGGCCTCGCCGGGAATGTCGAAGGTCCAGCGCAGGACGACGCCGAGCTCGGCCTCGGCGGCCTTGCGGGCGTCCTCTATGGCCTCCATGAAGCCCTGCTCCGGGATGCCGCGCCGGGTCGAGCTGAACGGGGTGACGGTCAGTTCCGCGTACCGGATGTTCTGGCGGGCCATGTCACGGGCGATTTCGAAGGTCAGCAGCCGGACGTCCTCCGGGGTGCGGACCAGGTCCACGACGGAGAGATAGACGTCGATGAAGTGGCCGAAGTCGGTGAAGGAGAAGTAGTCGGCCAGCGCCTCCGGGTCGGTGGGGACCTTGGAGTCCGGGTGGTGGGCGGCCAGTTCGGCGACGATGCGGGGCGAGGCGGATCCGACATGGTGGACATGCAGTTCGGCCTTGGGCAGCCCCGCGATGAAGGGGTGCAGATCGGTCATCGGATCCTCCGGGGGGCATGACGTGGAGCGGCCCGGGCACGGGACGGCCCGGTGTGGGACGGGGATCATCGTAGGCCGGAGCGGCAGGTGCCGGGGCGGGCCGTAGCATGACGGGACCACGATGGGGGAGGCCCATGTCAGAGAACACAGAGCAGCCCGCGGACGGGGCTGTGCCACGCGATCCGTGGGCTCCGCCGGACAACAGGGTGCCGCTGGAGAAGCAGACCGGTGACCCGCGCCCGCCCGCTGTGCACGACCAGCAGACGGTCACCTCGATGCCGGCCACAGGAGCGGGACCGGTGCCCACGGCGGGGTTCGGCGCCGCACCGGGAACCGGCCCCTTTGCCGCACCGGGGACGGGCCCCTTGCCCGGAGCGGGACAGGCGCCCGGGGACGTTCCGCCGCCGCCGATCGCGCCGAACGGTCCCGGGCAGCAGGTTCCTCCCGCAGGACAGTACGGATACCCGGCCGCATCCGTTCCGCAGTACGGCGGTTATCCCGGATACCCTGGCTACGGCCAGGCGCCCTGGGGCGGACCGGCGCCCGCGAACGGGCTGGGTATCGCGTCGATGGTGCTCGGCATCATCGCCGTGGTCGGCTTCTGCATGTGGGGGTTCGGGGTCATCCTCGGCGTCCTCGCGCTGATCTTCGGTCTCATAGGCCGTGGCCGGGTCAACCGGGGTGAGGCGAACAACGGCGGCGTCGCGCTGGCCGGAATCATCCTGGGCTCGCTCGGCATCGTGATCAGCGGAGCGTTCCTGGGCTTCCTGATCTGGGGTCTGGCCCACGACTTCAACAACGACGACAGCTACCCGTACGACGACACGTACGGAACGTCCCTGGTCGTGGACGGCACGCGATAGAGGCGGGAAAGCCGCTGCACAGAGTACGGCCCGCGGGGCGGTGGGGAGAACCCCGACCGCCCCGCGGGCCTTTCACATCGCGTCGGGCACCGCGCGCAGCCGTGTCCGTGCCTCCATGAGGGCGAACCCCAGCAGATTCAGGCCCCGCCAGCGTGCCGGGTCCTCCGCTCGCGGGTCGTCCGCCGCCATTCCGATGCCCCAGATCCTGTCCAGGGGGCTCGCCTCGACCAGCACCCGGTCCCCGGTGTTCAGCAGGAACGCGCGCAGCCCGGCGTCCTGGCCGAACTTGTGGACGCTGCCCGCCACCACCAGGGCGAATCGCTCCCGCTCCCACACCGTTTCGTCGAAGGCGCGGACCAGCCGGCCCGCCTTCTTCGCCGCCGCGGGGCTGCTCGCGGACAGTGCACGGCGCTCCGCCTCCACGTCGCCGAAGAGCCGCGCCTTGCCAGCCATCATCCAGTGCTCGGCCGACGCGTACGTCACCCCGTCGACCGTGAACGGCGAAGGCCACCACTGGCTGAGGCAGCTCGCGCCGATCCGCCCGTCCGGTCGAGGGCGGTGTCCCCAGAAGGCCAGGTACTTCACTTTCTCCCCGCGACGGGTCCGCGCCACCAGCTCGTTCAGGTGTTCCATGACATGCGAGTGTGGCATCCGCCACTGACACTCCGTACGTGGATTTCCGCGGTGACGCGACACATGGTCGACAGATTCCGTTGCGTAACCAAAAGGCAACAACGGAATCACTTGTTGGGCTCAGTCTCCTCTGTCAGGATCGGCACTCAAATCGAGCAGAAGCTACGCCGCCCCGGTTCACGGAGACAGCGGCGGAGGAGAGCGTCATGGGCAACGGCTTCCACGTGCAGGACCGCTTCGCGGCCGGCGCGCAGTACATCGGCGGAAAGCTGCGCTCCGGCACATCGGGACGCAGCCACGACGTCGTGAATCCGGCTACGGGCGAGACCGTCTACACCTACGAACTGGCGGGCCCCGCCGATGTCGACGCGGCCGTCGCGGCCGCCCGCGAGGCGTTCCCCGGCTGGTCGGGTGCCACCCCGGCCGAGCGGTCCGAGGCGATGCACCGGTTCGCCGCCGTCCTCGCGGAGCAGGCCGACGACTTCGCGTACGCCGAGTCGCTCCAGTGTGGCAAGCCCATCAAGCTCTCCACCGAGTTCGACGTGCCCGGCACCGTCGACAACACCTCCTTCTTCGCGGGCGCCGCCCGCCACCTGGAGGGCAAGGCCGCCGGGGAGTACGACGGCGACCACACCTCGTACGTACGCCGCGAGGCCATCGGTGTCGTCGGCTCGATCGCTCCCTGGAACTACCCGCTCCAGATGGCCGCCTGGAAGATCCTCCCGGCGGTCGCGGCGGGCAACACGATCGTGCTGAAGCCCGCCGAGATCACCCCGCTGACCTCGCTGATGTTCGCCCAGGCGGCCACCGAGGCGGGCATCCCGGACGGTGTGATCAACATCGTCACCGGCGCGGGCAAGGACGCAGGCGAACACCTCGTCGGCCACCCGGACGTCGTGATGACCTCCTTCACCGGCTCCACCGCCGTCGGCAAGCGGGTCGCGGAGATCGCCACCGCCACCGTCAAGCGCCTCCACCTCGAACTCGGCGGCAAGGCCCCCTTCGTGGTCTTCGACGACGCCGACCTGGAGGCCGCGGTCAACGGCGCCGTCGCCGGAGCGCTCATCAACACCGGCCAGGACTGCACCGCCGCCACCCGCGCCTACGTCCAGCGGCCGCTCTACGACGCCTTCGTCCAGGGCGTCGCCTCGCTGATGGAGACCGTCCGGCTCGGCGACCCCTTCGACCCGTCGACCGACCTCGGCCCGCTGATCAGCCACGCCCAGCGGGACCGGGTCGCCGGCTTCGTCGAGCGCGCCCGTGCGTACGCCACCGTCGTGACCGGCGGTGAGGCCCCCGGCGGGGACCTCGCGGACGGTGCCTACTACCGGCCGACGCTCGTCGCCGGCGCCGCCCAGGACAGCGAGATCGTCCAGTCGGAGATCTTCGGCCCGGTCCTGGTCGTGCTGCCCTTCGACACCGACGACGAGGGCATCGCCCTCGCCAACGACACCCCGTACGGACTCGCCGCCTCGGCCTGGAGCCGCGACCTGTACCGGGCGGGCCGCGCCACCCGCGAGATCAAGGCGGGCTGCGTCTGGGTCAACGACCACATCCCGATCATCAGCGAGATGCCACACGGCGGATACAAGGCCAGCGGCTTCGGCAAGGACATGTCGGTGTACTCATTCGAGGAGTACACGCAAGTCAAGCACGTGATGTACGACAACACCGCGGTCGCCCGGAAGGATTGGCACCGCACGATCTTCGGGGACCGATAGCCGGGCCGGACAACGGCCACACCCACCCGAAAGGGCAACGCGCATGGAGCAGTACGAGCCGGAGCACCTCTCCGCGGTCCAACTGGCCGCGATGCGGCGCAGTCTCACCAATGGCAGGGGTGCTCTCACCCGCCGTTCGTTGCTGCGCGCCTCCGGCATGGGGGCGCTCGCAATCGGCGGACTGGGCACGCTGAGCGCGTGCGGCATCCCGCCCGCGAAGCGGGAAGGGGACGCAGCGGCGGCCTCCGACGACCACTCGGCCAAGGAGAAGCAGATCAACTTCTCCAACTGGACCGAGTACATGGACGTCACCGATGACGGCAAGCACCGGCCCACCCTGGAGGCGTTCACGAAACGCACCGGGATCAAGGTCAAGTACACCGAGGACATCAACGACAACGTCGAGTTCTTCGGCAAGATCAAGCCGCAGCTCGCGGCCGGCCAGGACACCGGCCGCGACATCATCAACGTCACCGACTGGCTGGCCGCCCGCATCGTCCGCCTCGGCTGGGCGCAGAAGCTCGACGCGTCGAACCTGCCGCACGCCTACGCCAACCTCTCGGCCCAGTTCCGCTCCCCGGACTGGGACCCCGGCCGCGCCTACTCGTACCCGTGGGCAGGCATTCCCACCGTCATCGCCTACAACTCCAAGGCGACCGGAGGCCGCAAAGTCGATTCCGTCAGCCAGCTGCTCGACGACCCGAAGCTCAAGGGACGGGTCAGCTTCCTCTCGGAGATGCGTGACTCCATCGGCATGACCCTGCTCGACATGGGCAAGGACCCCGGCACCTTCACCGACGCCGACTACGACGCCGCGATCGGCCGGCTCCAGAAGGGCGTCGACAAGAACCAGATCCGGCGCTTCACCGGCAACGACTACACGGCCGACCTCGACAAGGGCGACATCGCCGCCTGCGTCGCCTGGGCGGGCGACATCATCCAGCTCCAGGCTGGAAACCCGGACATCAAGTACGCCATCCCGGCCGCCGGTTACATCATATCCAGCGACAACCTGCTCGTCCCGGTGAAGGCCCGGCACAAGACCAATGCCGAGAAGCTCATCGACTACTACTACGAACCGTCGGTCGCCGCCCAGCTCGCCGCGTACATCAACTTCGTCTGTCCGGTCGACGGAGTACGCGACGAACTGGCGAAGATCGACCGGTCGATGGCCGACAACGTCCTGATCCTTCCCGACAAGCAGATGGCGGCCAGATCGCACGCCTTCCGCTCGCTGACCTCCAAGGAAGAGACGGCGTACGAAGAGAAGTTCGCCAAGCTCATCGGCGCCTGACCGGCCCGCCTTTCCTTCCCCCGATCTCCCCCTGACACCACTGGGACTGCGACCCATGACACAGCAGCAGACAGAAGGCGGCGACGTCCGCCTCACCGGGATCAGCAAGACGTACGGTTCCTTCAAAGCCGTCCAGCCGCTCGATCTGACCGTTCCGCAGGGCTCCTTCTTCGCCCTGCTCGGGGCGTCCGGCTGCGGCAAGACCACCACCCTGCGGATGATCGCCGGGCTGGAGGAGGCCACGACCGGCACCATCTCGCTGGGCGGCCGGGACATCACCGACCTCCCTCCGTACAAGCGGCCCGTCAACACCGTCTTCCAGAGCTACGCGCTCTTCCCGCATCTCGACATCTCCGAGAACGTCGCCTTCGGTCTGCGTCGGCGCGGCATCAAGTCGGTCAAGAAGCAGGTCGACGACATGCTGGACCTCGTCCAGCTCGGCGACTTCGCCAAGCGCAAGCCGCACCAGCTCTCTGGCGGCCAGCAGCAGCGCGTCGCCGTCGCCCGCGCCCTGATCAACCACCCGCAGGTGCTCCTGCTCGACGAGCCGCTCGGTGCCCTCGACCTCAAGCTGCGCCGCCAGATGCAGCTTGAGCTCAAGCGCATCCAGACCGAGGTCGGCATCACGTTCATCCATGTCACCCACGACCAGGAGGAGGCCATGACCATGGCCGACACCGTCGCGGTGATGAATGCGGGCCGCGTGGAACAGCTCGGTGCTCCCGCCGATCTGTACGAGAATCCGAAGACGACGTTCGTCGCCAACTTCCTCGGCACCTCCAACCTCATCGAGGGCGAGATCACCGAGGCCGGCGAGGACATCCTGGTCGGTGCGGGCGGCATGACGCTGCGGCTGCCCGCCGGGAGGTGTCAGGCCCCCGCCGCCCGTGGCGGCAGGCTGCTGCTCGGCGTCCGTCCGGAGAAGATCTCCCTTGCCCACGCCGACGACGCGGACTCCATAGCCGCCGGACGCAACCGGGTCACCGGCCGGATCATCGACTCCAGCTTCATCGGTGTCTCCACGCAGTACGTGGTGGAGAGCCCGGCCGCCAAGTCGCTTCAGGTGTACGAGCAGAACATCGAGCGCGACACCCGGCTCACCCCGGGAGCCGAGGTCGTCCTGCACTGGAACCCCGCGCACACCTTCGGCCTCGACGCGGCCCAGGACATCGACGCCGGCGTGGAGACGGTGGAGGACGCGACGTGACCGTCACCGAAGCGCCGCCCGCGCCGCCCACCGACCCCGCCGAACTCACCGTACGCAAGGCCTCGACCCGCAAGCGGCTCGTCCCGTACTGGCTGCTGCTCCCCGGCATCCTGTGGCTCGTCGTCTTCTTTGCGCTGCCGATGGTCTACCAGGCGTCGACCTCCGTACAGACCGGATCCCTGGAGAAGGGATTCGAGGTCACCTGGCACTTCCAGACCTACTGGGACGCGCTGTCCGAGTACTACCCGCAGTTCATCCGGTCCCTGCTGTACGCGGGCACCGCGACGATCCTGTGCCTGCTGCTCGGCTACCCGCTCGCGTATCTCATCGCGTTCAAGGCGGGCCGCTGGCGCAACGTGGTGCTGGTGCTGGTCATCGCACCGTTCTTCACCAGCTTCCTGATCCGTACGCTCGCCTGGAAGACGATCCTCGCCGACGGCGGTGCGGTCGTCGACGTGCTGAACACCCTGCACGTCCTGGACGTCACCAGCTGGCTCGGCTGGACCGAGAGCAACCGGGTGCTGGCCACACCGATGGCGGTGGTCTGCGGTCTGACGTACAACTTCCTGCCGTTCATGATCCTGCCGCTCTACACCTCGCTGGAGCGGATCGACGGCAGGCTGCACGAGGCGGCCGGCGACCTGTACGCCACCCCCGCCACCACCTTCCGCAAGGTGACGTTCCCGCTCTCCATGCCGGGCGTCGTCTCCGGCACGCTGCTGACCTTCATCCCGGCCAGCGGTGACTACGTCAACGCGGAACTGCTGGGCTCCACCGACACCAAGATGGTCGGCAGCGTCATCCAGACCCAGTTCCTGCGCGTCCTCGACTACCCGATGGCGGCCGCGCTCTCCTTCATCCTCATGGCGGTCGTCCTGCTGATGGTCACCGTCTACATCCGCCGCTCCGGGACGGAGGACCTGGTCTGATGTCCGTACTGCGCTGGCTTCGCCGCCATCTGATCGTCATCGCGGGTCTGCTGACCCTCGCGTACATGATCCTGCCGAACATCGTCGTCATGGTGTTCTCCTTCAACAAGCCGAACGGGCGCTTCAACTACGCCTGGCAGCGCTTCTCACTGGACGCGTGGAAGGACCCGTGCGGCGTCGCCGACATGTGCGGCTCGCTCTCGCTCTCCCTCCAGATCGCCACCTGGGCGACGATCGGCGCGACCGCGCTCGGCACGATGATCGCCTTCGCGCTGGTCCGCTACCGGTTCCGGGCGCGCGGCGCGATCAACTCGCTGATCTTCCTGCCGATGGCGATGCCCGAGGTCGTCATGGCCGCCTCGCTGCTCACGCTCTTCCTCAACATGGGTGCGCAGCTCGGCTTCTGGACGGTCCTCATCGCCCACATCATGTTCTGCCTGAGCTTCGTCGTGACAGCGGTCAAGGCGCGCGTGATGTCGATGGACCCGAGGCTGGAGGAGGCGGCCCGCGATCTGTACGCGGGTCCCGTGCAGACGTTCCTGCGGGTGACCCTGCCGATCGCCGCCCCCGGAATCGCGGCGGGAGCGCTGCTCGCCTTCGCGCTCTCCTTCGACGATTTCATCATCACCAATTTCAACGCGGGCTCGACCGTGACCTTCCCCATGTTCGTCTGGGGTTCGGCACAGCGCGGCACTCCCGTGCAGATCAACGTCATCGGCACGGCGATGTTCATCATTGCCGTTCTGGTGGTTGTCGCCGGCCAGCTGATCGCGAACCGGCGAAAGAACAGCGCACGACCCTGAAGTCCTGAAGGAGTTGGAAACCATGGCCCCAGCTGCCATGCGTACTGCTGCACAATCACTCTCCGACGCCCGGCCGGTCTCGTTCTGGCTGGACGACCCCGGCAGGCCCGACGCGCTTCCCGCGCTCACCGGTGACGAACACTGCGATCTGCTCGTCATCGGCGGTGGATACAGCGGACTGTGGACCGCGCTGATCGCCAAGGAACGCGACCCGGAAAGGGACGTCGTACTGATCGAGGGGCATGAGGTGGGCTGGGCCGCCTCGGGCCGCAACGGCGGATTCTGCGCCGCCTCCCTCACCCATGGCCTCCCCAACGGCCTGGAACGCTGGCCCGACGAGATCAAGAGGCTGGAGGAGCTGGGCGAGCAGAACCTCGACGCCATCGAGGCGGCTGTCGCCCGCTACTCCATCGACTGCGAATTCGAGCGCACCGGCGAAATCGATGTCGCCACGGAACCCCACCAGCTCGAAGAACTCCGGGAATGGCATCGGGAAGCGGAGGAACTCGGCTTCACCGGAGTGGAATTCCTCGATCAGGACGCACTGCGCGCGGAAGTCGACTCACCGACATTCCTGGGTGGGCTCTGGGACCGGCGCGGGGTCGCCATGCTGCACCCCGCCAAGCTCGCCTGGGGGCTGAAGCGGGCCTGCCTCGATCTGGGCGTACGGGTGTACGAGCACACTCGGGGCCTCGAACTGGCGAGGACCGCCACCGGGATGGCGGTCCGCACGCCGTACGGGAAGGTCCTCGCCCGGCGGGTCGCGCTGGGCACGAACATCTTCCCGTCACTGGTGAAGCGGGTGCGTCCGTACACCGTCCCGGTCTACGACTACGCGTTGATGACCGAACCGCTCACCGCCGAGCAGCTCGCCTCCATCGGCTGGAAGAACCGGCAGGGGCTGGGCGACAGTGCCAACCAGTTCCACTACTTCCGGCTCTCCGCGGACAACCGGATCCTGTGGGGCGGCTATGACGCGATCTATCCGTACGGTGGCCGGCTGAGCGCCGATCTCGACCAGCGGCCGGAGACGTTCCTCAAGCTCGCGGGCCAGTTCTTCGACTGCTTCCCGCAGTTGGCCGGGGTGCGTTTCAGCCATGCCTGGGGCGGCGCGATCGACACCTGTTCCCGCTTCTCCGCCTTCTTCGGTACAGCCCATCAGGGGCGGGTCGCCTACGCCGCCGGATTCACCGGGCTCGGTGTCGGAGCAACCCGGTTCGGCGCCGATGTGATGCTCGACCTGCTGTCCGGTGAAAGGACCGAGCGGACCGGTCTGGAAATGGTGCGCACCAAGCCGATGCCGTTCCCCCCGGAGCCGTTCGCCTGGGCCGGGATCGAACTCACGAAGAGGTCCCTGGCCAGGGCGGACAGCAATGGCGGGCACCGCAATCTGTGGCTGCGGACGATGGATCGCCTGGGGCTCGGCTTCGACAGCTGACCGGGACGTTCGCGGCCTTGACCGGCCGGGGGTGGAGGCGGCAGTCGAGTGATTTGCATCGGTGGCACCGGATCCGGACGTCTGCCGGTGGGAAAGGGAGCGCAATCCCGACGGGATTGCGCTCCTTCCTGCTTGCGGGCGCTGGGGCGTACTGAGCCTTCCGGGGAGTTCGGCTGTCCGACGCTCGACCTGCTCACCCGTCTCATCGACCGGTCGGGGCCGGTCCTCTCCGATTTTCGGCGACGCCCGATGGGCTTCATCGTGCCGTACCCGCGGCGGGCCACCGGGGAGGCATGGGTGTCGGCGGCGGATGAATGCGGAGCGGCGGGGGCGGGGTGGTGCCAGAGGTCTTGACAACCTGATTGGTCTGGACCATGTTGTGCGCGCCACACTCAATTCCCCCCTGCACGGAGGCCGTTGTGGAACGCACGGGACCCCCCGCCCGATTTTCCGGACTTCTGGCCGCCTTCTCGGCGGCCCTTCTCGTCGCCGGTGGCCTCGCGGCCTCGGCTCCGGCCGCCGCCGCGGCCGACGCCGATCTGGCGCGCAACGGCGGCTTCGAGGCCGGCCTGGACGGCTGGAGCTGTACGGGCGGCAGCGGAGCCGTCGTCAGCACGCCCGTCCACGGCGGAACTTCCGCGCTGAAGGCGACCCCGGCCGGCAGCGACAACGCCCAGTGCTCCCAGACCGTGACGGTCAAGCCGGACTCCACGTACACCCTCAGTGCCTGGGTGCAGGGCAGCTACGTGTACCTCGGCGCGTCCGGGACCGGCACCACCGATGTGTCGACGTGGACGCCGTCCGCGACCGGCTGGCAGCAGCTCACCACCACGTTCAGGACCGGCGCCGCCACGACCTCGGTGACGATCTACACCCACGGGTGGTACGGGACTCCCGCCTACTACGCCGACGACCTCTCCCTCACCGGACCCGGCGGCGACCCGGTCGCACTCCCGGCCACCCCCACCGGACTGAAGGCCGCACCCACCACCTCCTCGTCCGTCACCCTCTCCTGGACCGGCTCCACGGGAGCGACCGGCTACCACGTCTACCGGGGCGGCACGAAGGTCCTCTCCGTCGCCGGAACCTCCGCCACCGTGTCGGGCCTGGCCGCCTCGACCGCGTACAGCTTCCAGGTCGCCGCGACCAACTCCGCAGGTGAGTCCGCCAAGACCGCTGCCGTCACCGCCACCACCACGGCGGGCGGCGGAGGCGGTGGCGGTGGCGCGGGCCTCCCCGCCCACGCCCTCGTCGGCTATCTGCACTCCAGCTTCGCCAACGGCTCCGGATACACGCGGATGGCGGACGTACCCGACTCCTGGGACGTCATCGACCTGGCCTTCGGTGAGCCGACCTCCGTCACCTCCGGCGACATCCGGTTCTCGCTCTGCCCCGTCACCGAGTGCCCGAACGTCGAGTCCGCGGCCGAGTTCAAGGCAGCCATCAAGGCCAAGCAGGCCGCGGGCAAGAAGGTGCTGATCTCCATCGGCGGTCAGAACGGCCAGGTGCAGCTCTCGACCACCGCCGCCCGTGACGCCTTCGTCTCCTCCGTCAGCAAGATCATCGACGAGTACGGTCTGGACGGCCTGGACATCGACTTCGAGGGCCACTCGCTCTCGCTGAACACCGGCGACACCGACTTCCGCAATCCGACCACGCCGGTCATCGTCAACCTGATCTCCGCGGTGAAGACCCTCAAGGCCAAGTACGGCGACACGTTCGTCCTGACCATGGCGCCCGAGACATTCTTCGTGCAACTCGGCTACCAGTACTACGGCTCGGGCCCCTGGGGCGGCCAGGACCCGCGCGCCGGTGCCTACCTGCCGGTCATCCACGCCCTGCGTGACGACCTCACCCTGCTGCACGTCCAGGACTACAACTCGGGTTCCATCATGGGTCTGGACAACCAGTACCACTCGATGGGCGGCGCCGACTTCCACATCGCCATGACCGACATGCTGCTCACCGGCTTTCCGGTGGCCGGCGACACCACCAAGGTCTTCCCTGCGCTCCGCCCCGACCAGGTGTCCATCGGCCTGCCTGCCTCCACCCAGGCGGGCAACGGATACACCTCGCCCGCCGAGGTCACCAAGGCGCTGAACTGCCTGACGAAGAAGGCCGACTGCGGTTCGTACGCCACGCACGGGACCTGGCCCGGACTGCGCGGACTGATGACGTGGTCGATCAACTGGGACCGCTTCAACAACGGTGAGTTCTCGAAGAATTTCGACGCCTACTTCGGCGGCTGACGCCGCCGTGAGGAACAGCCCGGCCTGCTGAGTGCCAGGAGCAGCAGCCCGCTCAGGCACCAGCTGCCGAGCACATCCAGCGGCCAGTGATAGCCGCGCAGTACCAGACCGATGCCCGTCGCCACTGTCAGCAGGACAGCGGCGACGGGCATCATCCATGACCACTTCGACCGCCCCGCCGGACCCGTGCGCGGTGCGAGCAACAGCGCCGCGGCCCCGTACGCCACCGCAGCCGTCGCCGCGTGGCCCGACGGGTAGTAGCCGGTCGCCTCGGTCAGCGGTCCCGGCCGGGCGATCCAGTCCTTGAGCGGGACGATCACCGCCGGTACCACCGCCATGGCCGACGCCGCGTACAGCGGTTCACGGCGTGCGCCGCGCAGCAGCGCGTATGCGATCGCGCAGCCCAGGACCGGGAGCGCGACCTGCATATTGCCGAGATCGGCGAGGAATTCGGCGAGCCGGGCGGGACCGTGTCCGACGACGGACCGGCCGATCCGCTCGTCCAGCCCGCGCAGCGGGCCGTCGGCCGCGACCTGCCAGGTGAGGAGCGCAAAGACCGCGAGCAGTGACGACACCAGCGAAAGGAGAAAAGCCGGCCGCCCCGGAACAGGGGGGGTGGTTCCGGGGCGGCCGCCTGGATCGGTTTGCCGCGCGCCCCGGGGGGTTTGGGGCGAGCGGCCATCCGATCGGTGAGGAGTTCCGGAGCCAAAGGCTCCAGTGGTGTGCGCGAAGGCACGACCAGGACGGCGCCGGGGAAGCTCCGACCCGGTCTCGCTCGCAGTGCCCTGCGAGCGGGGTGTTTCTCTCATCTGCAGAAACCGTACGGCAGCCGATGGGGGACCGACAGCGGGAATCGGATCCCGCCATCGCCCCCCCACACCTTCTTCACAGACCCTCACGTGGGCCCGGTCAGGATCCGGCGCCAGGACCGGATCAGATCTGGGTGAAGGCCTGCTCGATGACGTCGAGGCCCTCGTTCAGCAGGTCCTCGCCGATCACCAGCGGCGGCAGGAAGCGCAGCACATTGCCGTAGGTGCCGCAGGTGAGGACGAGCACGCCCTCGGCGTGGCAGGCCTTCGCGAGCTTCGCGGCGGCCTCCGGGTTCGGGTCCTTCGTGCCGGACTTCACCAGCTCGATCGCGATCATCGCGCCGCGGCCGCGGATGTCACCGATGACGTCGCCGTTCGGCAGCTTCGCCTGCATCTCGGCGAGGCGGCCCTTCATGACCTCCTCGATGCGCTTCGCCTTCCCGTTCAGGTCCAGCTCACGCATGGTCTCGATGGCGCCGAGCGCACCCGCGCAGGCCACCGGGTTACCGCCGTACGTACCGCCGAGGCCGCCCGCGTGCGCGGCGTCCATGATCTCGGCGCGGCCGGTCACTGCGGAGAGCGGCAGACCGCCCGCGATGCCCTTGGCGGTGGTGATCAGGTCGGGGACGATGCCCTCGTCTTCGCAGGCGAACCACTGGCCGGTACGGCAGAAGCCGGACTGGATCTCGTCCGCGACAAAGACGATGCCGTTGTCCTTGGCGAACTGCGCGATGGCGGGGAGGAAGCCCTTCGCCGGCTCGATGAAGCCGCCCTCACCGAGCACCGGCTCGATGATGATCGCGGCGACGTTGTCGGCACCGATCTGCTTGGTGATCTGGTCGATGGCCTGGGCGGACGCCTCGGCACCGGCATTCTCCGCACCGGTCGGCCAGCGGTAGCCGTACGCCACCGGGACGCGGTAGACCTCGGGCGCGAACGGACCGAAGCCCTGCTTGTACGGCATGTTCTTGGCGGTCAGCGCCATCGTGAGGTTCGTCCGGCCGTGGTAGCCGTGGTCGAAGACGACGACGGCGGTGCGCTTGGTGTAGGCACGGGCGATCTTCACGGCGTTCTCGACGGCCTCGGCGCCCGAGTTGAACAGCGCGGACTTCTTGGCGTGGTCGCCCGGCGTCAGCTCGGCGAGCTGCTCACAGACCTCGACGTACCCCTCGTACGGCGTGACCATGAAACAGGTGTGGGTGAAGTCGGCCAGCTGCGCGGACGCGCGGCGCACGACGGCCTCGGCGGAGGCGCCGACCGAGGTCACGGCGATGCCGGAGCCGAAGTCGATCAGACGGTTGCCGTCCACGTCCTCGATGATCCCGCCACCGGCACGGGCGGTGAACACCGGCAGGGTGGAGCCCACACCTGCGGCGACCGTCGCGAGACGGCGGGCCTGCAGCTCCACCGACTTCGGGCCGGGAATGGCAGTGACGACGCGGCGCTCCTGCGGAATTGCGGTCATGCGGGGCTCCTGGGGGATGTTTCGGACGCTTCTCTCTCTGCAGGCTAGGGGCGAGGCCGGGGGTCCGGCATGTTCCGTTCGGGAGAAGTGGCGGGTCGCGGTTGTCCGTCACGGACATAGCGACCGGCATGGCCCCGGCCCGGCAACAGGTGCGGGACATCCCGCTCGACAGCGTCTGACGGGGTGGTACGGGGCACTAGATTGAGGGGATCGGGCGCCCGCGCCCGGAGTTAGCCGGTCAGCGCTGGTCAGGGGACGAGGGACAGCACATGGACACCGAGGGCACGTACGACTCACGCGGCACCCGCTCCGGTCATCCGGTGCCGCGCCCGGCCGGCCCACCACCGCCCGTGCTGCCGCCCATGCCGGGCCACGCGCCGGCCTCCGGGCCCTCCCTCGGCGACTGGCTGCGCATCCCCAGGCCCATCGCGGAACCGGGCGTCTGGCGGTTCGGTCACACCTCCCGGCCCGCCCAGGAAGAGGAGCGCACGCCCGACCGCACCCTGCTCAGCGGAGCCGTGATCTCGCTGCTGGCCTCGATCCTCATCTGGTCGCTCTGGCGCAACGGATACATCCCGTACTGGCGGGTCCCGCTGAAACTCTTCACCCCCGACGGCTGGTGGGGACCGTTCGGAGACCAGCCGCTGACCCACGGGGCCGTACGGGCGCTCGACATATACCGCCTCCTGATCACCGGAGCCATCTTCTACGGGTTCGGCCGCTTGGGTAACTGGCCCGCCGCGTTCGAACGATGGGTCGGGGGCCGGGGACCCGCCGCGCGAGCCGGCGGAGCCGCGGTCGGCGCCCTGCTGGTCTGGATCCTCGTATGGAACGGGACCGTGCCGGGCATGGAGCTGACCTTCAGCTTCGCCGCACCGTGGCTGGGCGCCGACCGCACTGTGACCACCGCGGTCACGTACACGCTGTACGCCCTGATCACCCTGGTGATCGTGTGGCCGTTCGCGAAGCTGGGGCGGTGGACGGAACTGCTGCGCCGGACCTCCGGCGGCAAGGGACCGCAGCACCCGCCGACGGACCGCGCCGCCACGACCGAACGCGCGAGCGGCAACGTGCACGGCGGCGCGGCCCGGGACGCAGGCCGCGGCACCGAAAGCCGTACCGACGACGGCGCGGACGATCCGGCCGAGTGGCCCGACGTGCGCGCCGCCGGGCAGAACCAGGTCGCTGCCAAGCTCTCCCAGGAGGCGCGCTCGGGCCGGATGAACGACGTCGACTACGCCCGTATCCGACGTGCCTGGACGTCCGTACGCGCCGACAGCAACCGGCTCCCCGCCTTCACCGACACCGTGCTGCGCAACGGCGCCGCCGCCTGCACCCACCCCTCCGGCGCACGTGATCTACCCGTCCGTGCCGCCCGGCACGACCTGCTGGTCGACCAGGTCAGGCTCGGCACCGTCGACGACAGCGAACGCAACCCCTACGCGCGCCGCGGCAGCGGCATCGCCCTCGACCCCGGGCTGCTCGGCACCTCCCTGCTGGCGGTCGGGCCGCCGGGAGCGGGCAAGAGCCGCGCATTGATCCGGCCGGTCGTCGAATCCCTCGCCCTCCAGGCGCTCGCCGGGCGCGCCGCCGTCGTCGCGGTGTGCGCCGCCGGAACCCAGCTCGGCGCCGACGAGGGCTTCGACGTCGTGGTCAAGCTCGGCGACCCGTCCTCCGTCCACGATCTCGACCTGTACGGAGGCACCACCGACCCCGACGAAGCCGCTGCCGCCCTGGCCGAGGGGCTCGTCGGTGATCTCCAGGAGGTGGACAGCCGACGCGCCGCCACCGCCCTCGCCCAGCTCCTCGGTCCCTACCGCGCCGCCCACGGTCGCTTCCCGTCCGTCCCGGAGCTGCGGGAACTGCTCGACGGCGTACCGGAGACGCTCTCCACCCTGCGCGCGGCCCTCGACACGACGGGCAGGCAGGACATGCACCGCGAACTGGACGCGCGCGCCCGCCAGTCCGGCGCCCCCGGCGACGCCGGACCCGCGCTCGCCGACCGGGTCGCTCTCCTCGACCGGCCCGCGTTCGCCGAATTCTTCGACACGACCGGCAAGACCCGCCCCTTTTCCCTGCGGGCCCTGGAGCACCCCCTGAGGGTCCGCATCGACCTGCCCGAACGCGGCCACGCCGAGGCGTCGCGGATGATGGCCCGCCTTGTCCTCGCCCAGTTCACCGCGAGCGCCGCCACCCGCACGGACCGCTCGCTCTTCGCCTGCCTCGTCCTCGATGACGCGACCCGGGCCCTGACCCCCGACACCGTCCGCGGAATCCAGCGGCTGCGCTCCGCGCACGCCGGAGCCGTGGTCACGCTGCGCACCCTCGACGACGTCCCGGAGAACCTCCACACGGCGCTGCTCGGCGCTGTGGGCTGCCGGATGGCGTTCTCCGGGATCACCACCTGGGACGGCAAGAAGTTCGCCGAGGCGTGGGGCACGGAATGGGTCGAGACGAGGGACGTCACCCAGCGCACGGTCTTCGCCGACCAGCCGATGACCCGGGCCATCCACGCCTTCCGGAAACTGGTCACCGGGAAGGCCGTGACCACGGACGCGGTGACCGTACGCCAGGTCGAACGCGAACGCTGGTCCGCCTCCGAACTGGCCCATCGCGTTCCGGCCGGACACGCGGTGCTGTCCCTCACGACAGTACGGGGGGACCATGCGCCGCCCCTGCTGGTGAACCTGAACGGCTGAACCGTGTCCGTGCGGCCCGGACGTGCGGACCGGGTCCTCCCTGGCGGATCCGACGGGCGGGAACGGTGCTTTATCTCCGGGAGCAGTGACGGCGGACCCTGCCGCCCTGGCAGAATCGGGAGGAGCCGTTCGTACGGGACGGCGAAATCGACTCCTGAAGGTCCTGCGGTCTCCATGCCCCCCACACTCGCCTCGCTCGTCCAGCACTCGGCGCTCAGACTCACGGTGCGTGCGGGGGCGGACCGGCTCGACCAGCCCGTGCGCTGGGCGCATGCCAGCGAGCTCGCCGACCCCGTCCCTTACATGGAGGGTGGGGAACTCCTTCTCGTCACCGCCACCAACCTCGACGCGGAGAACCCCGAAGCGATGCGGCGGTACGTGCGACGGCTGGCCGGCGCCGGGGTTGTCGGGCTGGGCTTCGCCGTGGGCGTCAACTACGACGACGTACCCCAGCCGCTCATCGACGCCGGGGAGGAGGCCGGGCTGCCGATCCTGGAAGTGCCGCGCCGCACCCCGTTCCTCGCCATCGCCAAGGCCGTTTCGTCGGAGATCGCCGCCGACCAGTACCGGGCGGTGACAGCGGGGTTCGAGGCCCAGCGGGATCTGACCAGGGCCGCACTCGCGGGGGACGGACCCGCCGAACTCCTCACTCGGCTCGCCGCACAGGTCGACGGCTGGGCCGCGCTGTACGACGCCTCCGGTGCTGTCGTGGCTGCCGCCCCCGACTGGGCCGCCCGGCGTGCCGCCCGGCTCACCCCCGACGTCGAGCGCCTGCGAGAGCGCCCTGCTCCGGCGAGCGTGGTCGTCGGCGACACCGACGACCGGGTCGAGCTCCAGACCTTGGGCACCGGCCGCAGGGCCCGGGGCGCCCTGGCCGTGGGCACCGGTTCGGCTCTCGGTACCGCCGAGCGGTACGCCGTGCACTCGGCCGTCGCCCTGCTGACCCTCACCACCGCCCGCTCGCGCTCCCTCCAGGGCGCTGAGCAGCGGCTCGGCGCGGCGGTGCTGAGGATGCTCCTGGCCGGCCAGCCGGACCACGCGCGGGCCGTTGCCGGGGACCTGTACGGAGGGCTGCTCGATGCTCCTTTCCGGCTGCTGATCGCGGAGGCGACCGAGCCGTCGACACCGGCGCTGCTCGGTGAGGCGATGGAGGCGGCGGCCTTCCGGGCCGGCGAGGCGCTGTTGACGGTTCCCGAGGGCGAGCGGCTCGTCGTCCTCGCCGCGGACGGTGGTGCGGCTGTCGCCGCGTGCACGGCATATGCGGAGGCACAGGACGAGCGGGCCCCACGCGATCAGAAGACGCCCGAGGAAGGGGGAGTGGTGGTCGGGCTGTCCGCACCGGCGGGTCCGATCGCCGTCTCCGCCGCATACAAGCAGGCCGAACAGGCACTCTCGGTCGCCCGCCGCCGGGGCAGGGCCCTCGTCGAGCACGAAGAGCTGGCGGCCGGCTCGGTTCTGCCACTGCTCGCGGACGACGCGGTACGGGCCTTCGCGGACGGCATGCTCCGCGCCTTGTACGAGCACGATGCGAAGGGGCGCGGAGACCTGGTCGCCTCGCTGCGTGCCTGGCTCTCCCACCACGGGCAGTGGGACGCGGCCGCAGCCGACCTGGGCGTGCACCGCCACACCCTGCGCTACCGAATGCGGCGCGTGGAGGAGATTCTCGGCCGGTCCCTGGACGATCCGGATGTCCGGATGGAACTGTGGCTGGCGCTGAAGGCCACCAGCTCACCGTCGATGCCGTGACACGGAGCCCGGCCGTCGCCTGAGGGTGCCCGCGCGCCGGACGGTTGGGGCAAACCGTTCCGACGGGCGCGGGTCATCCGACAAACCGGCGCATGCCTGCTGCCCTTCGCTCCATGGCGGACAAGCGTCAGGTCGACGGTCCGGCCCTACGGTGGGGGCAAGACACCCCACGACTCCGAAGGGCCGGAACCTCCATGACTTCCACCCACGCCTTCTGGCTCGCCGGCCGCCAGGCCACCGGCGAGGACAGCTTCGACGTCACCAACCCCTGGGACGGCCGTCTCGTCGGTACGGTCAGTGTGCCGACCGACGCGCAGATCGAGGAGGCCGTCGCCGCCGCGCACGCCGTGCGCGAGGAGTTCGCCGCGACGCCCGCCCACGTCCGCGCCGCCGCCCTCGACCACGTCGTACGGCGTCTCGTGGAGCGCACCGAGGAGATCGCCCAGCTGATCTCCGCCGAGAACGGCAAGCCCATCAAGTGGGCGCGCGGCGAGGTCGGCCGCGCCGTCTCCGTGTTCCGGTTCGCCTCCGAGGAGGCCCGTCGCTTCAACGGCGGCGACGCCCAGCGTCTCGACACCGACGCCGGTGGCACCGGCCGTCTCGGGCTGACCCGGCGCTTCCCGCGCGGCACGGTCCTCGGTATCGCGCCCTTCAACTTCCCGCTGAACCTGAGCGCCCACAAGGTCGCCCCGGCCATTGCCGTCGGCGCCCCGATCATCCTGAAGCCCGCCCCGGCCACCCCGATCTCGTCGCTGATCCTCGGCGAGCTGCTGGCCGAGACCGACCTCCCGGCCGGTTCGTGGTCCGTGCTCACGGTGCCCAACGACCGGATGCCCGCCCTCGTCCAGGACGAGCGCCTGCCCGTGATCTCCTTCACGGGTTCCGGCCCGGTCGGCTACTCCATCCTGGAGTCGGTGCCGCGCAAGCACTGCACCCTGGAGCTGGGCGGCAACGGTGCGGCGGTCGTCCTCGGCGACTACGCCTCCGACGAGGACCTGGACTGGGCCGCGAGCCGGATCGCGACCTTCTCCAACTACCAGGGCGGCCAGTCCTGCATCTCGGTGCAGCGCGTCATCGCGGACGCCTCGGTCTACGACCGGCTCGTCCCGAAGATCGTCGCGGCTGTCGAGGCCCAGGTCACCGGCGACCCGTCCGACGCTGCCACCGACGTCGGCCCGCTCGTCAGCGAGGACGCCGCCAAGCGCGTCGAGTCCTGGGTGGACGAGGCTGTGCAGGCAGGCGCCCAGCTGCTCACCGGCGGCAAGCGGGACGGTGCCACCTACGCGCCGACCGTCCTTGCGGAACTCCCGGACGGCGTCAAGCTCTCCTGCGAGGAGGTCTTCGGACCGGTCCTGTCCGTACAGAAGGTGGACGGCGAGGCCGAGGCCTTCGCCTCCGTCAACTCCTCGAAGTACGGCCTGCAGGCAGGTGTGTTCACCCACGACCTGCAGACCGCGTTCCGTGCGCACCGGGCCCTTGAGGTCGGCGGCGTGATCATCGGCGACGTCCCCTCCTACCGCGCGGACCAGATGCCGTACGGCGGAGCCAAGCAGTCCGGCGTCGGCCGTGAGGGTGTCCGCTACGCGATGGACGACTACACCTACGAGCGCGTGCTGGTCCTCACCGGCCTCGCCCTCTAGTGCCGTGACCGGCAAAGCCTGCCGGGAGGGGCACTAGCCCGCAGACCGGATCGAACCGATCCGACAGAGCCGCCTGTAATCCGCCTGGACAGCACGACAGCAGGCGGCAGAACGGCCGGAGCCCACTGTGCGGGGGCTCCGGCCGTTCCTGCGTATCTGCACCCTGACCTGCGGTGATGGTCGGATCTTGGCTGGTTCCTGTGGCGTAGTGGGAACACTGTGGAACACGCGGTGTGACCTCGGCTCACGACGAGCGCTCCGGGGACCGGCAGATCCCGACCCTCCCTACGGGAGACGGGAGGGTCGGGGTGTGCCCGGTCCTATGCCGCTTCGTACCGATGGGCCCGGCCGCCGCGCCATTCGATCCAGTGCGGGTCGTCGAGGCAATGCTCGGCGTCGTAGATCCCGGCCCGCCGGAGGAATTCGACGAGGTCGCGGTCGTCGTGGGCGAGCCCGGCGATCTCTCCGTTGATGGTGACCGCCCGGCCGCCGGACGGTGCGGAGCGATGCACGACTATCGGGGCGTTCATCATGCATCCAGGGTGTGCCCGCTCGGCTGCTCGTGCGCGCCGCGCATCACGCAGTTTCGTATCTGTGCGCTGCGGCTCCCTGCCACCGGACCACGGCCGGGTTGTCGAGGATCCGTTTCGGGTCTTTCAGCCCGGCGTCGGCGAGGAACACGATGAGGTCGTGATCGCTGTGAGCGAGTCCGAGCCGTTCGTCACGATTGTTGATGTGCACGATCACGGGGCGGGCGCCGGACGGGGTGGGTGGCTGGATGGTGATCGGTGGTGTTGCCATAACTCCAAGGGTGGCCCGGGGCGGCGGTGGCCGCATCCGGCCGGCCCAGGTGCGAAGGGCCTCGTCCCGCGTGAGGGTCGGGGTACGGGCGATGGCCCGGCTGCGCCGGCCCTGCCGGCACTCCTTGCATTTCCGGCCGACGTGGCGAGGGACGACAACGGCTGTCTTGCCGAGCGCGGTCAGCTCGGCGACCGTCCCGGCACCGGTGAACACCTCGGGCCGGACCGGGTTTCCGGTGACCACCGTTGAAGCGCGTACCGCTTCCGGTACGAGCCGTCGATCGCCCTGTGCGGCTGGAGGACACCGATGGGGACGCGGCCCATGTCTGCCACGCTCGCCGGCGGTGCCTCGTCCTCATCCGTCGGTCGCAACGGCAGTGGAAACGCGTCTCAGGTTGCCGGGACCTGGCATTGCCGAGCCCCGCCAGGTCCGACGACCATATGGGCAACCCCGGAACGGGCGTCACGCGTGTTCCGGACCTCACCTGATCGGAAAGCGGAGCGGACTCATGGCATGGGTGGTAGGAGCGGGCATGCTCATGGGGCTGCTGGCGATCGCATCGGGAATCGTGACGCTCCGGACCGGGTGGATCCTGCCCGCGGCGCGCCGCCACGTCACCAGGCCCCAGCTCCACGGCCTCGGCGCCCTGGCAGCGGGCGCATGCCCACTGGTACAGGGCCTCTTCTACTTCCGAATCCTGCCGAGCGCCTCCTGGGAAATCCGCTTCTTCGGCGGAAACGCCCTTTCGCTCACTGGTCTCCTCCTCATTGCCGCGAGCCAGCTGCTGTCGCCCCGCCGAAGCCCGGACCGTACTGATCCCTGAGGCGTCTAAAAGGTGCTACGCGAGTACGGCGTTCGCCACGCGGCCACTCGAAGCCGAGATCGGCCGCGCTCCGATTCAGAAGAGGAACGTCGGCCCAACACCGTTCATCCGGAGTATGACGGCCGGGGAAATCCTCGAATCCATCGCCGGTTTTCGCCGACGGGTATCCGGCGCACGACGTTACTATCGCGCCCGTCCATCCGACTGAGACCGCGAGGTACCCGTGGCACCCCTCAGCAAGCTCTGCCTTCAGCTCGACGACGTTGAACTCCCGGACGCAATCCCTTACTCCCAGGTGAGCGCATGGGAATTGCGCTTTCTCTACCTGTTGGGACGCCATCGGCTGAGTGGAGAGGGCAAGGTGATCGAGCTCGGATCGGGCGGCGGTGGATCGACGTACGCGCTCGCACTCGGTCTCAAGGAGAACCCGGACTTCGACAAGAAGACCAACAAGCTGCACGCGTACGACTTCTTCCGGGTCGGAAAGGGCACCTTCGCCTCCGAGAAATTCTTCTCGGCCGGGGCCGCGCCCGAGGACACCAACTCCTTTCTCGAAGATTTCAAGGACAAGCTGAAGCCGTTCATCGACTTCATCGAGCTGCACCCCGGCGACATCTGGCAGACCTCCGATCCCGAAGATCACAGCCCCATCGAGTTCCTGCATGTCGACATCGCCAAGACGGCGCGGGTCTTCCGCTGTGTGGCCGAGCGCTTCCTGCCCCGCCTGGAGCCAGGCTCCGTTGTGCTGCACCAGGACTTCGCCAGCCCCCGGCTGCCGTGGCTGCACTACAGCACCGGTCTGCTGCTGCCGTACATCGAGATTGCCGGGCCGCCCATCCGCTCCACACTGGCCTTCGAGGTGATCAAGCCGATCCCGCAGGACGTGCTGCGGGCCATAGCCGAGGATGCCTTCGACACCGATGAGAAGCTGAAGCTGATGTCGGCCGTCCAGGATGTCGTCGACCGGGACTACACCGACGGGATCCCGTTCAAGGCCGTGGTCGAACTCGCCAAGGCCTATGTCGCCCACTACGAGGGTGACCACCGCCGCGCCTGGAAGATAGCCAAGCCGCTGACCTCGAACGAATACCTGAGCCGGACCCGCAAGGACCACTTCGCCCAGCTGGAGAAGGCGCTGAACGAGGCCAGTGGCGGATCCTCAGGTCTGGCCCGGCTGGTCAAGAAGGTGACGCGCAGGGCGTAGGCGCCGGGTGGTCCCGGAGGCGATCGAAGTCCTGAATCGGATCCGAGTCACCCGACCCGGCGGCCTGGAGCCGCTCGAGGGTCCGGTCCAGGATCGCCCGGAGCCGGTCCACGTCCGCGGAGTCCTGGGCCCCCGCTTGGGCAGCACCGTGACTCCGGCCGCGCGCTCGCCGCCCAGCAGCACGAAGAGCCCGGGGGTCTCCACATTCTCCCGGAACACCGTCCATTCGATGGAGAAGGACACCCGCTCACCGGTGCTGACCGCGGCGCGGTCGTCGGCCACCATGCGGCACTGCCCGTACGGCTCCACGATGCTGAACATCCGGCGGGCCATGGTGCGCAGCCCACGTACGGTGCCCCAGGACGCGATTCCCACGGAAAGCACCAGCGAGATGATCCACACGGGCAGCGCGGCATTGCGGAGAGGAATCCCCGCCCATGGTGTCCATGGGCGGGGATCCTGGTGAGCTCCTCCTAATGGCCTGGGCCGGAGATTCTTCGGCAGCAGGCGGCAACTTTGTCGAGGACTTTCGTCGGCTGTCCCGTGGACGAGGCCCTGCACTCGATCTTCGGGGCGGCCTGGTTCATGCCCCTGCAGAAGTGGGTCCCCTCTGTGCGGGGGCTCCGGCCGTTCCTGCTTCTCCCTCGATCCAGGCCCGACCGCAGTTCGCCCGCTGAACGTGCCACTGGAGTGGCTCTCGACCCGATCGGCGTCCGGGGGCTGGTGAGGCAGGCAGGAATCGGGTACATACGGACGAGTAGCACCGGTTGGTATGCCTCGGCAGGCGCGCATGCGCGCCCCGCGCGGACCGGCCGGGTCCGCCCACCGACAACGCGGCGAGGTGAGCTCCTCATGTCCGCACCATCCGCTCCGAAGAACACGCCCAAGGTCACAGAGCGTGAAGCGCGTCAAGTGGCCGAAGCCGCACGCGAGCAGGACTGGCGCAAGCCCAGTTTCGCCAAGGAACTCTTCCTCGGCCGCTTCCGGCTGGACCTGATCCATCCACATCCACTGCCGCCCGGCGACGACGTCCGGCGCGGCGAGGCGTTCCTCGCCCGGTTGCGTGATTTCTGCGAAACCAAGATCGACGGCGCTCTGATCGAGCGTGAGGCGAAGATCCCCGACGAGGTCATCAACGGCCTCAAGGAACTCGGCGCCCTCGGGATGAAGATCGACCCGAAGTACGGTGGCCTGGGACTGACCCAGGTCTACTACAACAGGGCGCTCGCCCTGGTCGGCTCCGCCAACCCGGCGATCGGCGCGCTTCTCTCCGCCCACCAGTCCATCGGCGTGCCGCAGCCGCTGAAGCTCTTCGGCAGTCAGGAGCAGAAGGACACGTTCCTTCCCCGGCTCGCCCGCACCGACATCTCGGCGTTTCTTCTCACCGAACCGGATGTCGGCTCCGACCCTGCCCGGCTCGCCACCTCGGCCGTGCCGGACGGTCCCGACTACATCCTCGACGGTGTGAAGCTGTGGACGACCAATGGTGTCGTCGCCGACCTGCTGGTCGTCATGGCCCGTGTCCCGAAGTCGGTCGGTCACAAGGGCGGCATCACCGCGTTCGTCGTCGAGGCGGACGCCCCGGGCATCACCGTGGAGAACCGCAATGCCTTCATGGGGCTGCGCGGGCTCGAGAACGGTGTGACCCGCTTCCACCGCGTCCGGGTCCCGGCCGCCAACCGCATCGGCCCCGAGGGAGCCGGTCTCAAGATCGCCCTCACCACGCTCAACACGGGCCGGCTGTCGCTCCCCGCCATGTGCGTCGGCGCGGGAAAGTGGTGCCTGAAGATCGCCCGCGAATGGTCGGCGGCCCGCGAACAATGGGGCAGGCCGGTCGCCCGGCACGAAGCCGTCGGTGCCAAGATCTCTTTCATCGCGGCCACCACATTCGCCCTGGAAGCAGTTGTCGACCTCGCCTCCCAGATGGCGGACGAGGATCGCAACGACATCCGGATCGAGGCAGCCCTGGCCAAGCTGTACGGCTCCGAGATGGGCTGTCTCATGGCCGACGAACTGGTCCAGATCCGGGGCGGCCGGGGCTTCGAGACCGCCGACTCCCTCGCCGCCAGGGGCGAACGGGCCGTGCCCGCAGAACAGCTCCTCCGCGACCTGCGGATCAATCGGATCTTCGAGGGCTCGACAGAGATCATGCATCTGCTGATCGCCCGCGAGGCCGTCGACGCCCACCTGAAGGTCGCCGGAGATCTTATCGACCCCGACAAGCCCCTCTCGGCCAAGGCGAAGGCGGGGGCGAACGCCGCCGGCTTCTACGCCCGCTGGTTGCCCAAGCTTGTCACCGGACCAGGGCAACTGCCGCGCACCTACACCGAGTTCCATCCGCCCGGGCACCCGGACCTGTCCACCCATCTGCGCTACGTCGAACGCTCTGCCCGCAAACTGGCCCGCTCCACCTTCTATGCGATGTCGCGCTGGCAGGGACGCATGGAGACCAAGCAGGGTTTTCTCGGCAGGATCGTCGACATCGGTGCCGAACTCTTCGCGATGAGCGCCGCCTGTGTCCGTGCCGAGCTTCTGCGCACCACCGACGAGCACGGCCGGGAGGCCTATCAACTCGCCGACGCCTTCTGCCACCAGTCCCGCATTCGCGTCGAGGAACTCTTCACCCGCCTGTGGTCCAACACCGATCAGCTCGACCGGCGCGTGGTCGACGGCGTCCTGTCCGGGGCGTACCTCTGGCTGGAACAGGGTGTCGTCGACCCGAGCGGTGAGGGCCCCTGGATCGCCGACGCCACCCCCGGCCCGGCAACCAAGGACAACGTCCACCGTCCCATCCGCTGACCGCCGGTCCATCGAGCCGACCGGTCGGGTCGGGCGGGGGGCGTCCACTCGCTGGACGCCCCCCGCCCGGCCGTGTGCCGCACGGCAGGATGGGGTCCCGTGACCGTCATCGACATCCCCGGTTCCAAATCCGTCACCGCACGTGCCCTGTTCCTGGCTGCTGCCGCGGACGGCATCACCACCCTCGTGCGCCCACTGCGCTCGGATGACACCGAGGGCTTTTCCGAGGGCCTTTCGTCCCTCGGTTACGAGGTCGCGCAGGAAGCGGACCGCTGGCACATCGGGGGCCGCCCGGCCGGACCCGCCACCACCGAGGCCGATATCTACTGTCGCGACGGCGCCACCACGGCCCGCTTCCTGCCCACCCTTGCCGCAGCCGCAGCCGCCGGCACGTACCGCTTCGACGCCTCCGCGCAGATGCGCCGCCGCCCACTTGCCCCGCTCACCGAGGCCCTGCGTACGCTCGGCGTCGAGCTGCATCATGAGGCTGCCGAAGGCCACCATCCGCTGCGGATCGTCGCCGCCGGGATCAGGGGAGGCGCACTCACCCTGGACGCGGGGCAGTCCTCCCAGTACCTCACCGCACTCCTGATGCTCGGGCCGCTGACCGCGGAAGGACTCCGGATCACCGTCACCGACCTGGTCTCCGCCCCGTACATCGAGATCACCCTCGCGATGATGCGCAGCTTCGGCGTCGAGGTAACCCGCAGTGGCCACGACAACAATGTCTTCACCGTGCCGCCCGGCGGTTACCGGGCCACTACGTACACCGTCGAACCCGACGCCTCCACGGCCAGCTACTTCTTCGCCGCCGCAGCCCTCACCGGGCACGAGGTCACCGTCCGCGGCCTCGGGACGGACGCACTCCAGGGCGACCTGCGGTTCGTCGACGTGCTGGGCCGCATGGGCGCCGATGTGCGCACCACTGCCGATTCCACCACCGTCCGCTCCGGTGGCGAGCTCTCCGGCCTCACGGTAAATATGCGCGACATCTCCGACACCATGCCGACGCTGGCGGCGCTCGCCCCCTTCGCCTCGGGGCCCGTGCGCATCGAGGATGTCGGCAATACCCGGGTGAAGGAGTGCGACCGTCTGGAAGCCTGCGCGGAGAACCTCCGACGCATGGGCATCACCGTCGATACGGGCCCCGACTGGATCGAGATCCATCCCGGCGCACCCCGCCCCACCGAGATCGCCACCCACGGCGACCACCGCATCGTCATGTCGTTCGCCGTTGCCGGTCTGCGCGTTCCCGGCATCACCTACGACGACCCGGGCTGTGTACGGAAGACGTTCCCGCAGTTTCATGAGGCGTTCGCGGATTTCACGGATCTCACGAACCGTTAGGGTTCCTGGGCCCACGCCGCCCGTGGGAGATTTCATGTTCACGCCGCCCACCCCTCTGCCGTCAGCTCACCTGATTCGCATGACCACAGCGTCATCGATCACCGGCCGCCGACGCCCCTGACGAAAGTAAGGAAAGGCCCTGACGAAAGATCACTGTTCGTGGCCGCAAAGGTCCCTGATGCTTCTGTGGTCGACGGAGTGAGCCCGGACCACGGGCATGCAGTGCAATCGGGCGTCGAGCGAGAACTGATCCAGAACTGCAGAACCAAAGGGGCATGGGGACCGGCAGCGAAATGGGGGCAGCGATGTTCGGTGTGCGGGGTCAACGTGGGCGGCGGTGTCGGGCGGTGGCCGTGATGGTTGCGGTCGTTATGGCCCTGGGTGCAGGCGCGTGCAGCAACGAGGAGGCGTCTGGTGGGTCCGACGACTCGAAGAAGAAGGGCACGTCCTCTGCGGCAGCGCACGCGCCGAGGACGCTCACCGAGGCGCAGCTGAAGGCGGTCGCGTTCGCCGAAGAGGGTGCCATTGCACGCGCGAAGTATGTGAAGGTCGAGCCCGTCTGGGATCCCGAGTTCGCAGCCGAAGCCGACGGTGTGAAGGCGTACCGCTTCACCGTCCGCAGCGTGAAGGAGAAGTCGGAACTGTACGACTACCTCACCGTCGTTCGTTCCGGCTCCACCAACCTCGCCTTCCGCGGCGGAACCACCGGCACCATGGACATGGGCGGCATTCCACAGGACGTCATGACCGCGCAACGGGCGAAGTTCCGCGCATCATGATCTCCGCACTCGCCCAGTTGATCCGGCACGCCCCCACTGTCGTCGTCCCGGCATTGCTGGACCGTCTCGAAACACAGCAGCGCGAGGAGCTCCTCGTCGGCCACACCACGACACCGGCCGTCGTCGAGTACGTACTCGACGGCGGAACCACCGGCGACCGAGTCGCTCTGGCGCGCAACAAACAGACCGAACGAGGCGTACTGCTCGGGCTGTTGGAACACCAGGAGTACGAGGTGGACCGGGCGGTGTATGCCCACCGGCGCACCACCGGCATCATGCGTCGCGCCATCGCTCCCGCCGCGCATGTACCCGAGCTGGGCACCCGGGAGCTCATCTCACTCTTGAGAGGCCATCAACGCGTTCGCCATGCCCTGCGGATCCTGGACGCTCCGCACCGCCTCGACCTCGGCCTGCTGGTGGCCGAGCACCGGCGTGAGCCACTGCCCCCGGGTGCCGTCGAAGCGCTGATCCTCAGCGATGAGTGCCCGCGCGAGGTGGTGCTCGCGCTTCTCGACACCCGGGGGACTCGCTCGTACAGCCGTTGGTGGTACCGCCCGGCCGTGCGAGCGGTCAGGACCGGCGCGATCACCCCCGCCGAACTGGTCCGACACCATGCCCCGCTCGACCGCACCCTGCTGCTGCCTGCCGTTGAGGTACGAGGAGGGCTGCGGTGGAACGACGCCGAGCGGGCTGCGGTGCAACGCGAGATCGACCGCGTCCTGTCCGTGCCCGACAGGGGGCGCCGAGGCGCCGCCCGGACCCGTGGTCGTGACCTGGCACGCCTTGGCGGCCAAGCCCACCGGGTCAGGGACGCCGTGGTCGCGGACCTCGCACACATCGAGGGGTGGTCGCAAACGGCCCGGCGCAAGCAGGCTCTGGCCGCCGGCCTGCTCACCGGCGACGATGTGATCCTCCACGGCGCCCCAGCGCTTCGGGCCCTGGACGAGAGCTGGTGGCTCGGTCACCTGGAACGCTTCGACCTGCCCGAAGCCGTCACAGCCGCCCATGCTCGCGCCACGGCGCTCACCCGCGCCGCCCTCGGCGAGGACGTCGACGCCTGGTGGGCCGCCGCCCAGAGGCTGCCGGAATTCACAGGAACGCTTCCTGAGCTGCTCCTCCCGGAGGTCTCCGGGGACGCGCTGTCCGCCTGCCGGGCCGATGCGGCAACAATGGGGGGCATGAGCGACAGCCCAGCCCCCCTCGCCGACCCGCACCTCGTCTTCGACGCAGTGGAAGGACGCCGGGATCTCGTCATCCTCGGCTCCACCGGGTCCATCGGCACCCAGGCCATCGACCTGGTGTTGCGTAACCCCGACCGCTTCCGCGTCACCGCGCTCTCTGCCGCGGGCGGCCGGGTTGCCCTCCTGGCCGAGCAGGCCCGGCAGCTGAGGGTGCGCACCGTGGCCGTTGCCGCACCGGAGGCGGCGCCGGCCCTGCGCGAGGCGCTGCGTGAGCAGTACGGGGCCGGTGAGCCGCTGCCCGAGATCCTGGCGGGTCCCGACGCCGCCACGCAGCTCGCCGGGAGCGACTGCCACACCGTGCTCAACGGAATCACCGGCTCGATCGGTCTGGCCCCCACGCTCGCCGCGCTGGAGGCGGGCCGCACGCTCGCCCTCGCCAACAAGGAATCGCTGATCGTGGGCGGGCCGCTGGTGAAGGCCCTGGCCAAGCCGGGCCAGATCATCCCGGTCGACTCCGAGCACGCCGCGCTCTTCCAGGCGCTCGCCGCCGGCACCCGGGCCGATGTCCGGAAGCTTGTCGTCACCGCATCCGGCGGCCCGTTCCGGGGACGGACGAAGAGCGAGCTGGCGAGCGTCACACGTGAGCAGGCGCTCGCGCACCCCACCTGGGCCATGGGCCCGGTGATCACGATCAACTCCGCCACTCTGGTCAACAAGGGACTGGAGGTCATCGAGGCGCATCTTCTCTACGACATCCCGTTCGACCGGATCGAGGTCGTCGTCCACCCCCAGTCGTACGTTCACTCCATGGTGGAGTTCACGGACGGCTCCACCCTCGCCCAGGCCACCCCGCCGGACATGCGCGGACCGATCGCCATCGGCCTGGGCTGGCCGGAGCGCATCCCGGACGCGGCACCCGCTTTCGACTGGTCGAAGTCGTCCAGCTGGGAGTTCTTCCCGCTCGACAACGACGCCTTCCCGTCCGTGGGCCTGGCCCGACACGTAGGAGCGCTCGGCGGTACCGCGCCGGCGGTGTTCAACGCCGCCAACGAGGAGTGCGTGGACGCTTTCCTGTCAGGACAGCTGCCGTTCAACGGAATCATGGATACGGTCACGGCGGTGGTGGCCGAACACGGCACCCCTCCCACGGGAACTTCACTCACGGTCGCAGACGTCCTGGAAGCGGAGAGCTGGGCACGGGCCCGGGCTCGGGAACTCTCGGCGAAAGCGACAGCGGAGGCGCGCGCATGAGTATTACGACGGTCCTGTTGACGATTCTGGGCATCGTCGTCTTTGCCATCGGCCTGCTGTTCTCGATCGCCTGGCACGAGCTGGGACACCTGTCGACCGCGAAGCTCTTCGGGATCCGCGTTCCGCAGTACATGGTCGGCTTCGGTCCGACCATCTGGTCGCGGAAGAAGGGCGACACGGAATACGGGATCAAGGCGATCCCGGCCGGTGGCTACATCCGCATGATCGGCATGTTTCCGCCCGGTCCGGACGGACGGATCGAGGCACGCTCCACCTCGCCGTGGCGAGGAATGATCGAGGACGCCCGAGAAGCTGCTTTCGAGGAACTCGAACCGGGTGACGAGAAGCGCCTCTTCTACACGCGCAAGCCATGGAAGCGCGTGATCGTCATGTTCGCCGGACCGTTCATGAACCTGGTACTGGCCGTCGCGATCTTCCTCGGTGTGGCGATGACCTTCGGCTTTCAGACGCAGACCACCGAGGTCGCGGGCGTCCAGAAATGCGTGATCGCGCAGAGCGAGAAGCGGGACAGCTGCAAGAAGAGCGACCCGGTCTCACCCGCGCAGGCCGCCGGACTGAAGAAGGGCGACAAGATCGTCGCCTTCGACGGTCAGAAGGTGGACGACTGGGCCACCCTCTCCGACCGCATCCGCGAAACCATCGGCCCCGCCACCCTCACAGTCCAGCGGGACGGCCAGGAGAAGACCCTTCACGCCGTGCTGCAGAAGAACTCGGTGGCCAAGAAGGACTCCAAGGGTGAGGTGATCCCCGGCAAGTACGTCCCGGCCGGGTATCTCGGCTTCGCAGCCCAGACCGAGATCGTTCCGCTCTCCTTCAACGACTCGGTCGTCCGCATGGGCGACATGATCGAGAACGGCGTCGACTCGATCATCGCCCTCCCGTCCAAGATCCCGGACCTGTGGAGCGCAGCCTTCGGTGACGGCGAGCGAGCGGCCGACTCCCCGGTCGGCGTCGTGGGCGCGGCCAGGATCGGCGGCGAGGTGATGACGCTGGACGTCCCGGCGACGAACCAGATCGCGATGATGCTGTTCCTGCTGGCCGGCTTCAACCTCTCGCTGTTCCTCTTCAACATGCTGCCCCTGCTGCCGCTCGACGGCGGGCACATCGCGGGAGCGCTCTGGGAGTCCCTGCGCCGCAATGTGGCGCGGGTCTTCAAGCGCCCCGACCCCGGCCCCTTCGACGTGGCCAAGCTGATGCCGGTCGCCTATGTCGTCGCCGGTGTCTTCATCTGCTTCACCCTGCTCGTCCTGGTGGCCGACATCGTCAATCCGGTCAAGATCTCCTGACGAGCCCGAGGCAGGGCCGGCCCGAGACATGGGCCGGCCCAGGGCGTCGACCGGTCCGGCGCGCCCATGGGCCCGGCGTCTGCCCGGCCCGGCGCGTCCGCCTGCCACGCGTCGCGACGGACGATCCCGGCGCGACAATCGGGCGGATCGAGCCCGGTGAACCACAGGCGGTGACCAGGCATACATCCGATGCCGGGCGCCTCTGTTTGTGCGGACTTCGGGATGCGGTGTGCTCCGGGCTCCCCCCGGTGCCGTAACCTCGAAGGTCGGAGCCCGCCGATCTCGGGACCTTGATCCACACCTTGGGGATGCTCAGCGCATGACTGCGATTTCTCTCGGAATGCCGTCCGTTCCGACCAAGCTCGCCGACCGGAGGGTCAGCCGCAAGATCCAGGTCGGGTCGGTGGCGGTCGGTGGGGATGCGCCGGTGTCGGTGCAGTCGATGACCACGACCCGTACGTCGGACGTGGGTGCGACGTTGCA
>NZ_JBHVFU010000026.1:0-106077 GCF_042801455.1 Streptomyces sp. NPDC057565
TAGTCGGGGTCCCGGGAGGTCTTCCAGGTCTTCAGGCGTTGAAAGGAGACGCCTTCCTCGCGGAGCAAGATGCGCAGGCCCTCGTGGCTGATGTCGTCGACCACCCCCTCGGCGACCAGGAAGTCCGCCAGCTTGGACAGGCTCCAGGTTGAGAATGGCAAGTCGTGCTCGGTGGGCCTGGACTTCGCGATCTTCTTGATCTCGCGGCGTTCGGGCAGCGTGAACGTCTTCGGCCGGCCACCGGAGTACTTCGGATACAAGGAGTCGAAACCGTCGGCGTTGAAGTTGTGGATCACGTCCCGCACCCGGTCGTCGCTGGTGAACGACACCTCGGCAATCTTCGCCACCGGCATGCCCTGCGCGGACAGCAGCACCATCTGGGCCCGCCGCCAGGTCACCACCGACCCGGTCCCCCTGCGAATGATCCGCAGAAGCCGCCGCCCCTCATCGTCATCGATCTCTCGGACACGCACTCGTTCTGCCACCCGGACAGAATGACGCCCACGCGCCGTTCGCCACAGCACCCGGAAGGCGCGTCACATCACAACAGGGCAAACGTTGCCTGATGCGGCACTAGGTGGGGTGTCTCGGGACCTCGGTTACACGAAGTCCTCGAAGGTGAGCTGCTGCGGGATGCCCGCGAGTGCCGGGGCTGGTGGCGGGCGGGAGGAGTGGTCGAGTAGTCCGTGCTCGCCGTGCGCTCGCCAGCGGGCGTACCACTGGGCCAGGCAGCGACGGCAGATCCCGGCTTCCGTAGCGACGTGCGCGATCGGACGTCCGGCGTCGATCCGCAGGCACAAGCGCAGACGTCCTTCGGGGGTCGGCGGTGCGTTCCGGTGCCCCCTGCTGTTGGCGTTCCTGGACTTGGCGGCCGCGTTCACCGGGAGCCCCGGGATCTCGGGGCTCCCGTGTGAGCGGCTGTGCGTGGCGTCAGCGTGCGAACTTCTCGATGGCCGCCGGGGTGACGGGGGTGAAGAAGTTGACGAGGTTGCCGTCGGGGTCGCGGAACAGCAGTGACCGGTTGCCCCAGGGCATGGTGGTGGGCTCGTTGACGAAGTCGGTCACGAAGCCGGTCAGGTTCTGGTGAACGCGGTCCACGTCGTCGACGAGGAACTCGGTGATCACGCTGTGGTTGTCCGCCGGGCGGGCAGAGTCCGGGGCGAACAGCGGGACGGTCCGGGTGCCGGCGATCGCGAGGGTGGCGCCCGCGGTCTTGAGTTCGGCGAAGTCCTGGGTGGCCCATATCGCCCGCATACCTGTGGCTCGCTCGTAGAACTCGACGAGGCGCGCTACGTCGCTGGTGATGATGCGGATCGAGACGAAGTCCATGGGGATCTCCTTGGTTGTGCTGGAGTCGTGCACTTCGCAGGCTAGGAGAAATAGTGGACAGAATCGGTCCTGTATTCACATAAGCTGTGAACATGTCTCGACCCACTGGCCGCGTGCTGACACTCCTGGAGCTGCTGCAGTCGGGCGGCACCCGGACTGTGGCCGAACTCGCCGACCGGCTCGGCGTCGAAGGGCGCACCGTGCGGCGCTATGTGGAGCAGCTGATCGACCTGGACGTGCCCGTGGAATCGGTGCGCGGCCGCTACGGCGGGTACCGGCTCGCCCCCGGGTACCGCTTGCCTCCGCTCATGCTCAGCGACGACGAGGCGCTGGCCGTGCTGCTCGGCCTGGTCGCCGGCCGCCGAGCAGGGCTGACGACGACGGAGCACACGGCAAGCGAGACGGCATCGGCGAAGATCCGGCGGGTGCTGCCTAAGCACATCGCCCGTCGGCTCGACACGCTCCTGGAGGCTCTCGCCTTCACGGATCAGCCCGGCGAGTTCGACACCCCGGACGCTGAGGTCCTGCTCACCATCGCCGATGCGGTACGCCACCGCCGACCGGTCTCGATCCGCTACACCGACCGCGACGGACGGCGCAGCGAACGCACGCTGCACGCGTACGGGATCGTCGCCCATTCGGGCCGGTGGTACGTCACGGGCAAGGACGACCAGATCGGCGAGGACCGAACCTTCCGGCTCGATCGCATCGCACACACGAGGACCCTGCCCGGCTCATTCGAAGCGTCGGCGGGTCCCGGTCCGGCACAGCGCGTGTTGTCAGGGTTTGCCACGGCCGAGTACCGGCATGAGGTGACCTTGCGGATCCACGGGACAGTTGAACAGATCCGCGCCCACCTTCCCGCCGGCGTCGCGAGCCTGGAGGCGCACGAGCCTGCGGCAGGTGAGGACCGGGCGACCGAGCGCTGGCTGCGCATCGAGCTGCGGGCGGAGCGGCTCGACTGGTTGCCTCCGGTACTCGCCTCACTCGACCGGCCGTTCGTCATCGAGTGCCCCGATGAACTGCGCGACCTCGTCATCGCGCTCGCCGATCGCCTGGCGTCCTACGCCCGCCAAGCCTGACAGCGAGGAACCAATGTCATGAGATGGCACACCTGACCCGCCGACGATACCTCGAGGCGCTGACAACACAGGGTGCTTCGCGTACGGCCCCAACTCCCCGAGATCATCCCGGGCCAGGCGCAATCAGCCGCCTACCGGCGCCGCTCGGGCCGCACTCTCGTGACCTACCACAGGATCCCCAGGAGGCAGCTGCGCTCCTGGAACTCTTCGCCGACCTGGACACCACTTCGCGATCCAGATTGCCTGGGCCCGGCGGCCGTGCAGCGCGGCTCGGTCGCCCTGATGACCCAGGAATTCCGCGGAGACCGTCGCGCTGTTCCGGTCGCACGGTCTGGCCGCGCAGGGCTGTGCCGGGTGCGGCATGCCGGTCACCGACCGCCACCCCCACTGGCCCGGCGTGTGGGTGGGCGTGGAGTGCGAGTTCGGGCCGACCTGTGATCGGTGTCACCGGTCACTGCCTCCTGTGGTCGGCTTCGTTGCGTGACAGCCGCCAAAGCTTCCCGGTACGACCGAAATACTCGCCTCGGGCTCAACTCTGCCGGGCGCGGGCGATGGTGTCGAAGACCCACTTATGAAACACAAGCCGCGGGAAGAACCGGCCTTCGACATCGAACTTGAGAGAAAAAGATGGGCTCATTCTCAAATCCCGGTGCACGGTGCGGACGCAAACGAAGGTGTCGGGACGGCGCCGGCCCGATCCGACGGGGCCGATTTGGTTGATCCTCGCGTGAATACGGTTCCCGTGGACCAGGGCGGCACAGCCGTGTTCCCTGGCCTTCGATACCGGGACGCTGCCGGCCCAGCGGCTGAACTCGTCGAGATATCCATGCCCGGACAGCTCCCGCAGGGTGATCCTCTCCATCCGCACATCCTCCGGACCGTCGAGGAACACCATGAGCTGCGGCACCCCTCTGCGGCGCCGCCAGTGAGCGGGGAGGCCCTGGACGACGCAGTCCAGCACGCGCAGGACGTCCGCGCGCACCGCGGGGTCCAGCGACTGGAGTTCTCTCAGCATGTATTCGCCGTCTTCGTTCACCCCACAAGCGTCCACGAGAAGGACCACCAGCTCAACAATGCGGTCAGCGGCCTGCGTTCGTTTCCATCCAGGTCACCGCCGGGCGTTCACCAGGGGACTTGGTGGCAGTAGGTCTGCTTTTGTGGCAACTGTCGTGCTTCGACTCACCAACTGATGTGCCGAAGCACGACAGTTGCCACCCCTGCGACCAGCTGACCTGGAGCTACCCGCGACGCGCAGCAGGAAAGTCGTCACCAGTGAGGCGGTCCTGTGGTCATCACCCCGAAAATCTCAGACTTCTACGGATGCGTGGAGCTTGTAGTGGACGCCGCACGAAGCCTCGACCGTGCAGTCGCATCGAGGGCTGCCATTCAGCCGGAGCCCTCACAGGCCACCGTTCCAGTCCCCGACCCTACTGAAGGCACCCTCAGGTCACGTCGCCTCACCGTCGGCGCGGTCGTCGTCAGCGTCCGGCTGCGCGGGCAGGGTCTGGCTGGCGGACACCGATTCCGCTTCGCCGATGTCCTGCGGCGTGAGGTCGAGGTCGGAGATCTCGTCGTCGCCGGGTCCCTCTGCCTCTCTTCGGGCCTTGCGCCGGTCATTGAGAAGCGAAAAGACAACGGCGGCGAAATAGAGCACCCAGATCGGTGCGGCCAGCGCCAGCATGGTCAGCGGGTCCGTGCTCGGCGTCGCCACAGCCGAAAAGGCCGTGATCCCCATGACCATGCCGCGCCACCAGCCGAGCATCCGCCGGCCGGACAGCACTCCGGTGAGGTTCAGCATCACCAGCAGCAGCGGCATCTCGAAGGAGAGACCAAAGACGACCACCATGCGGGTGACGAGGTCGAGCAGATCGTCCAGCGGCAGCAGGTTGGCCACCCCGTGCGGGGTGAAGCCGATCAACACCTTCGCGGTCGTGGGCAGCACCTTGTAGGCGAAGAAGGCGCCGCCCAAGAACAGCGGGACCCCCGCGCTGACGAACGCGTAGGCGTATTTTCGCTCGTGCTTGTGCAGGCCGGGGGCAACGAACGCCCACAGCTGGTATAGCCATACCGGCGAGGCCAGCACGACGCCAGCCATCAGGGACACCTTCAGCGCCAGGGTGAAGGGCGCGAGCAGACCGTTGATCGTGATTCGCGCGCAGGTGGTGTCCGCGGTCTGCTTGGCCAGATCGGCGAAGGACGTCGGGCAGCCGACCGAGTCCAGCACCGGCCTGGTGAAGAAGTTTACGATGCCCTTGTAGTAGAAGGCCGTGGTGATCGTGACGACCAGGATGGCCAGGACGGCCTTGGCGAGCCGGTTGCGGAGCTCACGAAGGTGCTCCGCGAGCGGCATCCGCCCCCCGGGATCCTTCTCCTTGTTGCGGGCTGACTGGGGCATGCCACGTCCTCATCTCGTGTGGCAGACCGGAGACTACCGGCCCTGAGTCAGTACTTGATCGTCTCCGTCGCCCGGTAGGGCGCGAGTTCGCCACGGCGCCGGTTGCGGCCGGTAGCGCGTCCAGCAGGCAGTTGGTCCAGGCCGGCACCACTTACCGCGAGCTGATCTGCCCTGCCCGGCCCGAGGGTGGGCGGCTCACGAAGGTCCTCAGACCGTCCACTGTCACGCGTCGCGCTCGGGCCGGGAAACAGCGCTGCTCCGGCCAAGACGCCGGCCGATACCGCAGACAGCGACGCGGGCGGCCCGGCAGCGCGAGAGGTGAGCCGGCCGGGGGCTTCGGGCAGCGTCTCGTGCGGGGATGAGCCAGTGACGTGCAGGACCGGGCTCAGTCGCAGTGGCTGGTCGTGTCCGTGGGCGCGGTGCGGTCGGTGGCGGTGTCTCCGGGAGCGCCCGAGATCGTCCGCGGTCCCGGTCCCGGTCCCGGTCCCGGCTCAGGTTCGGGGCGTGGCTCGTTTGAGGCGTCGTCGTCCTTCATGGCCTTGGTCTCGCTCTTGAGGATCCGCATGGACTTGCCCAGCGCCCGGGCCGTGTCGGGTAGTTTCTTCGAGCCGAAGATCAAAACCACGACCGCGACCAGGATCAGCAGGTGCCAGGGCTCCAGCGCATTGCGGAACATTGTCACACCACCCCTTCGAACGCGTCGGCCTTCATGTCTGCCTCGGCGATCCGCGCCGCTTGTTCCTGCGCGGCAGCGGTGGGAGCGGGAGCACCCGCGGCGCATCGTGTCTTGCCGCCCCCAGCATGACCCCATCGCTCTCCGGGTGCGCGCAGAGCCTCGGCCGCTGCCCAAAGAGGCGTCCCGTCCACGACCGGGCCTTGCGGAAGGTTGACGCGGCCGGCGGCGCACACCTTTGACTGCGGACGACGGCCCGCTGCCGCGGGCGGGCGCGTCCAGCGCGGTTGCCCGTCCGCCGATACGGCGAAGCGTTCCCCCTCCGCGTCCCGGCCACACTCGGCCGGGACATCACGCTGCTGGACGCGGTCGATGTCCATGACCCAGCAGGGCTCTGCACCGACGGATGGCCGGCGCTCGTCGTCGCGGAAGGGGATCCGCAGGAGGTGGCCGGGCAGGCCGGCGTCCGTGCCCGCGGTCTCGTGCGCGGGCGCCTGGGAGGAGGTTTCCCGGTGCACTTGGCACGGCGGTTTCACCGGTGTCCGCCGCCCGCGCCATCGGCAGATTCCCACGGCGTCGTCCAGCAGGGCCTCGCAAGCGAATTCGTCGCCCGTCGCCGCCGCAACCGCGGGGAGCTCGACTGGCAACGGGCTTATGGTGAGGCGCAGTTCGCTGCCTGTGGCCTGTATGGCCGCCTGTGCCGGCTGCCCGGCCCGCGGAGTGTGCGGGGGCGTTTGGGCCGGATGGAGGCCCAGTCGCTGCCCCTGGGAGCAACCACGTTCGGGCACCTGGAACAGCCGATGGGCCGTCGTGTTCGGCCACGGTGCGTTCATCGGCTTTCCCTGGCGTGACCGTTCCTGTCGCCGATTGGCGCGATGTTCACGCGTGGCTGTCGGGCGTGGAAGGCGAGACGAGTGGAGTTGGCCGGCTGCTGCGGGGGCGTGCCGGGTGTCGATGTCCTTGCGGGTCATGTGTCCTTCTCCTGTCGGTTCGGGGTCGATTCAGATCCCGGGGCGCCCGGCGGCCGTCCAGGCGGCGTACTCCTGGCGGACGTAGAGGCGGTGGCTGGGGGCGAGTGTGATCGCGTCGGGGCGGTGTGGGCCGGCCACCAGGTCGGGATGGCGGCGGTCGTGCAGGACGAGTTGTTCGGCGGTTTCTGCGGCGGCTGCGAGGGGGCCGGGGCCGGGGTCGTCCAGGGCCATCCGGTCCATGAGAGCCGCCCGGCGTAGCAGCCAGGCCCGTTCGGCGGCCGTCGCGTCGACCTGGGGGTCGGTGGCGGGCCTGGCCCGGCGGCCGTCGCGTTCGGCCCCGAGAGCGAGCACTTGGTGCATCTCGCGGCGCAGATCGGGCGCATTCGCGTACGCCTCCTGCGGGGGCGGGGCGCCGATGCCCTCATGGCTGTTCCGGGTGACGTCCACGTCCACACCTCCGCCGGTACGTAGGGGTTGGCGCCGCAGCGTTGACACAGCACCGTGTCGTGGTCGGGGTTGCTGTGATCAAGGGCCGATGGGTGTGCCGCGGACCGCATGGGAACCTGGGTCGGGCTCGGGCAGCCGTCGATGGGGCACGGTTGGTGGGCTGCGAAGGCCCACTCGCGGGGGCGTCGGGTGACCCGGCGCCGCAGCTGCCCCCGGCGACCCGTCGCTGTGCGGCAGTGCCGGCCCCGGCAGGGGGTCGCAGCTCGTGCGGAACGTCCGGCCCGGTCATGGCGAGCACCTCAGGCAGGCGCGGACTTCGCGGCCGCTGCGCGTCTGATGGACCTCGGTCGACTGGGCGAGGTACTGGACGATGCCGGTGCCGCGGCCGTGTTCGTCGGGGGCGATGTCGGGGCGATGGCGTTCCACGGTCGTGCCGGAGTCAGTGACCACGATGTGCAGAGTGTCGTGGTCGAGGACGAGCAGCAGGGTCATCCGCTCGCGGCCGTACTGCGCGGCATTGGCGGCGAGTTCGTCGACGATGAGAACGGCGGAGTCCCGCTCGCTTGCGGGCACACTCCAGGTCTCCAGCAGATCGGCCGCGAAGTGACGAGCGGCGGAGACGTGCGCCTCCTGCGCGGGCAGGGTGAGCAGCGCCTGGTGGCGGCAGGGCCGGCCGAGCAGTGAACTCGGGCTGGGGGAATCCATCACAAACATGGTCTTCTGGCTCTTCTGTGGATGTGCGGAGGTCGGAACGGGGGAGACCGCTTCGGGGGCGGTCGGTAGGCGGGATCCTGCATGGGCGCGCTCATTGAGTTCCACGGGCGACGCATGTCGAACGGTTCGAGTAATTCGCACTTTTTGTTCGACTTCTTGCGATTCATGTCGATGCGAGCGGGCTGGCTGGACTCACTCGCCTCTGCCAGAGCTCGATGCCGTACTCAGCCGGACCTGGCACTGGCGGCTCGGTCTCCTCGCCCGTGGCCTTCCGCCACGGCCTTGCGAGAACCTCACGCCGGAGAGCCGGACGACCGTCCCTGCCCGCATCTCGGCTTGGTCGCGACACTCGGCGTGCAGACATCCTGGATCCTCTTCTCCGGGCTGCACGGACTTCGGGGGAATAGGAGAGTCGAGGTCGCCGGCCGTTTGGTGAACCGCATACCGCTGCTCGCGCGGGGGAGGGGAACACCTCGGCCGTGCCGTCGTAAAGACCAGGGCGGCGCCACCGGCCACCCGGACAGGGAGTGCGTGCCCCGTCGGCGCACTCACGCATCAAGTCGGCTGAGGACTGGGCCGATTCGTTGGAGCCGGGGGTGAGGGTGACCAGGGCCAGGAAACCGTCGGCGCGCTGCGAGAAGGACCAGGGCGCCGGCTGCGGCCTCCTCCCGGTGGAGGTTGAGGTGCATGCCGCCGGCCCCCCGCACACCCGTGCCCACCCATGTACGCGGCCGGCACCCGAGGGGGCCCGTCGCGGGGTGGCCGGCCTGCCACTGCCGGCAGCCACGTGACGGGAGCGGGTCAGAGCCCCACGACCGAGCCGCTGAACTGCCCTGATGCGGACACATCCCCCGATGACAGGTTGTGCAGGCGAAGCAGCCGCAGCACCTGACCGGCCCCGGGGATGTGTGACACCACAGCGGCCAGATCGACCGGATGACCGCTTGCCCCGCCCCTCGACCCGCCGGTCGTGCACCCGGACGGCCTTCACCTTGATCCGCCCGGCCGCTGAGGTGGCCTTTCCCGGCCTGTGGCAGCCGCTTCGACCGCCCGCCGCCTTCGCGCGCGTGGCGCCGATCAGCCCCTCGGCCATAGAGGTGCCGGTGTCGGCCTTCGAGGCAGCCGCCGCACTCATCCGCCGGGTGCCCTTGTCGGACGATCTTGCCGATCCCGGAGCCGTGCGGCGTGGTGGCATCGGTCGACGACGGTGATCGCGAGCGTGCCTGTGCAGCCGATGTCACGAGCACACGCCTTCTCGATGGTCATCGGCCGGACGTCCTCAGCGCGCTCCTCCAGCCTGGTCCACCGGTCTTGAGGCGGCTCGCTTCTTGTCGACTGGCCGGCCCCCTCTTCGCCCGCGGCACGACCCTTCGGTGGCGACGTCTTCTTGGCCTTTTGTGCCGCCGTGCGCTCACACTCGACAGCTGTGGACGCGTCACGCCCGGATTGTGACCAGCCTCTGACCGCTGCCTGCGAGAATCTCGAAGTGGTCGATGGTTCCCGGGGACATGGCAACCGCTCCTGGGATCGTGGTGCCGGGAGGGTACTCGCCTGCCCGCCAGGTAGCGCCGTCCGCCCGGGCTCCGCCGAGCCCGACCGCCTGCAGCCGGCAGGTGATTCCGGCGGGTGCCCCCTTGGCGGAGACCTGCAGGACACTGCCCCAGGCAGAGGGCGAGACCTTCACCGAGGCGGAGACACCGGTGGCGGGATCGCTTCCGGAGAAGGTGCGCGAGGGAGCCGGCGCGGTCGGCCCAGGCGGCGTCGCCTGACTGCCCACGGATCCGACAGCCGCCAGCCATGTGCCGCCGGCCGTTGCCGCGATGAACATCAGCGAGGCGGCAGCGCCGGCCAGTTGCAGACGCCAGGTCCTGCGGCGCCGGGACGCGGCCTGCTGGAGCAGCCTCTCCAGCACGCCCCCCTCCGGCACCTGCGACACCGCGGGCGCGGCGGGCCGTTCGGGCAGGGAGCCCTGCGCGCCTTCGGCTGCCCGTGCTACCAGCCGGTCGGTCAGGTCCCCGTCGGCCGTCGGCACCGTCTGGCCTGAGGCTTCGGCTTCGGTCACCGTCGCCAGCAGCGCAGGCAATCCCGCCAGCTGGGTGTGTTCGGCCCGGCATTCGGCGCATTCCGCGAGGTGGACGCGCACCCGTTCCATTTCTGCTGAGGGCAGCGTGCTCAGGACGTATCCTCCCAGCGCCAGCCGGAGGGCGTCGTGCTCGGCACTCATGGTCGCCACCTCCTGCCCGCCACGGTCATGGCTCGATCCCCCGCTCCTGGAGCGCCAGCCGCAGGGCGTGCAGGGCGTAGTACGTCCGTGACTTCACGGTGCCCAGCGGGATGCCCAGCACCCGTGCGGCCTCCACCATGGTCCGGCCCCGGTAGTAGGTCTCCAGCAGCACCGCGCGGTGGTCCGGGGACAGCGTCCGGACGGCGTCCGCAACCGCCCAGCTCTGCAGTGCCTGCTCGATCTCGTCCTCGCCCGGTGTCTGCTCGACGGCTCGCTCCAGCGCTTCGCCGCCGACCTCGGTAGGCCTGGCCTGCCGGGCCCGGTGGGCGTCGATGACCAGATGCCGGGCAACCGTACACAGCCATGCCCGGGCCGGGCCGCGTGCGGGATCGAACGCGGCGGGATGCTGCCACGCCCGCAGCAGCGTCTCCTGCACCACATCCTCCGCCCATTGCCGATCTCCTGAGGTCAGTCGCAGCACGTAGTGGAACAGGGGCCCTGCGTGCTCCGCGTACAGAGTGCGCAGCAGTTCCTCGTCCGCGGTCGAAAGGTTCCCTTTACCGGAAGCACGGCGCGTGGAGCGATCCGGATCGGTCCTTGGATCACGTTTTCGGGAACGCCAGGGCATAGGCCGATCATCGCGCACATGTACTGCTTTGTCCTGTAACGCACGGCATGGCGCAGGTGACACTCTGCGAGCGCCGCGGGCGATACGTCCCTGTCAGGCCTTGCGACACCACCAGGGCCAAGCGTGCGCGGCCCCCAGAGGGGCCGGCTGATCCGCGGCGATACCAAGAGGTCTCACAAAAAGTGCATATCTACCGAACCGTGGGAACCCCGCCGTCCGTGGAGCCGGACAAGAGCCGACGTACGCGCAATTCCTCATCGATTCCCCGTGCGACAAAGGATGGACCAGAGGTGACCGAAAAACACCACGCGACGTACGCGCTCCCGGCGCCTGTCACGCTCACCCCGCCCCCGTGCATCGAAGTCCGCGCCACCGCGCAGCCTCGGCCGGTGCTCGATCGCTGGGTCCGTGAGGGGCACGCGGCCATGAACACGACATCCACCACACATCCCTGCGGTTGCCTGCGCCCCCTGCCGGCGCAGCCCCCATCTCCGCCTGATCAGTGAGGAGCGGACACCATGCATCGGAACTTCCGCACACCAGGCCGGCGATCACGCGCTGCGGCCGGGCTGGCCGTTGCCACCATCGCCACCGCCGGCGCGCTGGGGCTCCTCAGCGCCTGCGGCCAGTCGCCGCACCCCTCGTCCTCCGCAGCCGGCGCCATCACACCCGGTCCGGGTCAGCGCCGGACGGCCGGGATGCCCGGTGCCACGGGGTCGGGGAACACGGTGGGATCCCCTCCCGGCGCCTCGCCGATGCCCAGCATGAGCATGCCCGCGAGTCACTCGAGCACGGGCGCGCCGGTGACCGGGAACTCCGTGGCGATCAAGAACTTCGCATTCGCCCCGGCCACGCTGAAGGTGAGGGTGGGTACGACGGTGACCTGGACCAACCAGGACACCGACGCCCACACCGTCACCAGCGCCGGCACGGGCGGCCCGTTGCATTCCGCCGCCCTGGCCACCCACGCCACCTACAGCTACACGTTCACCAAACCCGGCACCTACACCTACCTCTGCACCATCCATCCGTTCATGACCGCCACCGTGGAGGTGACCTGATGACCGACTACTACGACAGTCACGACGGAGCGCCGGACCACGACGCCGGTCGGCCTGACACGGAACACGGTATGACGCGTCGCCAACTCATCCGCCACGCAGGGTGGTTCGGCGGAGCAGTGGTGCTGACCGTGGCCAGTGGGGAGGTGATCAGCCACATCGCCGACTCCCGGGGCACCAACGCCAAGGCCGCTGTCGGTGCCGCCGCCGCAGAAAGCGGCGCGCTGCGGTTCGTGCAGGTCTCCGACAGCCATATCGGGTTCCAGGGCCCTGCGAACATGGACGTGGCCGGCTCCTTCACCGAAGCGATCAACCAGGTCAACTCGCTCGGATTCAGGCCTGACTTCGTCATGCACAGCGGCGACCTGACCCACCTGTCCACGGCCGGACAGTTCAACCAGGTCAAGCAGATGATGGCCGGAATGAAGACAGACCGTGTCTTCACGGTACCGGGCGAGCACGACTCCATCGGCGATGCGGGCCGCGCCTACCGGCGGACCTTCGGCATGGGCACGCTCGGCGACGGCTGGTACAGCTTCGACACCCACGGCGTGCACTTCATCGCCCTGGTCAACACCCTGAGCCTGGAGAAGCTCGGCCACCTCGGCAACGACCAGATCGACTTCGTTCGCAAGGACGTCGCCGGACTGTCGTCGGACACCCCCATCGTGGTCTTCAGCCACATCCCGCTGTTCGCCATGTACCCGCAGTGGGGCTGGAGCACCGACGACGCCCTGAAGGTCATCGCCCTCCTGCGCCGCTTTTCCTCTGTCACCTGCCTCAACGGGCACGTCCACCAGCTGTTCACCAAGACAGAGGGCAACATCACCTTCCACTCCGCCACCACCACCGCCTACCCCCTGCCCAAACCGGGCCGTGCCCCCGCCCCCACCCCGCAGGTCGTCCCCGCCCGACAGCTCAAAGACGCACTTGGCATCCGCAGCGTCGGCTACCGCCAAGGCGACCGCGAACTGGCCATCAAGGACCAGAGGTTGGCATGAACACCCGAAGACTCCCGACCCCCGCCCTGCGGTGGGCGACTGCCGCAACCCTCGCCGCCGGCGGGTACATCCACGCCCAGCTCTACGTCGACGAGTACCGCTTCATCCACATCATCGGCCCCCTGTTCCTCCTCCAGGCCGGCGCTTCCTTCGCCCTCGCTGCCCTGCTGCTGATGGGGACACCACCCCTGCTGCTGAGGGCCGCCGCGGCAGGCGTCGCGCTCGGGGCCCTTGGCGGCTTCACTGCCTCGCGCACCGTAGGCGTGTTCGGATTCACCGAGCGCGGTCTGCAGCCCGCACCACAGGCCGTCCTCAGTCTCCTCGCCGAAACCGGCACGCTGCTGCTCCTCGCGACCTGGCAGATGACCGTGGCCACACAACACCGCGCTGCCCGACCACCCGTCAGGCCACCGATCCGGAACCGGGCCGCCACCCGCACACCACCCGACTGAACCACCACGGCGAAGCCCGCCGTCTACGCCACCTGCCACTCTTCCCGGAACAAGGGGTATCTCTTATGCACCTGGAACCGCGCCCAGGAATCGCCTGGCCGAGTCCGCACCTCCGCGAACTGAGGGACGCTGTGCGCATCCTGCTCGGCCTGGACGACGACACCGCCGTCGTGATCCGCCAATTCAGCTGGGGTGAACTCGGCTACCCACCGCTGGAAACCGTTGTCGAGGTGCTGCCCATGGACGGCGGGGTCCACCGCTGGACACTCCACCGCCCCGCCGACCAGATCACCGAGCACGACCCACCCCGTGAAGGACGGGAACGACCGCGGCTGACAGCACGACGATTGAGTGGACCGACAGCAAGAACCAAGGAGGCGCCGCGCGCGTCCACTGCTCTCTCTCCCTGGCGCCCTTCAGTCGACCGCCCGAGCCGGGGCGTCAGGTGCTCAGCATGCCCGATGTGTCGATGACCTGACGGATCGCCCGGCCCGAAGCCAGCTCCTCCATCGCCGCGTTGATGTCGGCCAACGGCAGTGTGCCCGTGTGCATCTGCTCCACCGGCATCACTCCCGCCCGCCACAGGTCCAGGAACCTCGGGATGTCGCGGCGCGGCACAGCGTCACCCATGTATGAGCCCATCAGTGACTTGCCTTCGCCCGCGAACGCCAGGGCCGGCACCTCCAGCAGCCGGTCGGGTGCGGGCAGGCCCACCGAGACGACCTTGCCGCCCCGTGCCACGGCCGACAGGCACTCCGCCATCACCTTCGGACTGCCCACCGCTTCCACCGCCACCTCCGCACCGCCGGAGGTGAGTTGGCGGATCTGCCGCACAGCGTCGTCGGGGGTGTACGCATGCGTCGCGCCCAGCCGGAGAGCCAGCTCGCGCTTCTCCTGGACCGGGTCGACTGCGATGATCGGGTACGCCCCCGCCGCCCGGGCGCCCAGCACCGCGGAGAGGCCCACACCGCCCAGGCCGTAGACCACCGTCGACTGCCCCGGACGCAGGGCCGCCGTGTTGATCACCGCGCCCGCGCCCGTCAGGACCGCGCAGCCGAACATCGAGGCGACGGTGAACGGGATGTCCTTGGGGATCGGGACCACAGACTCCTGGGCCAGCACCGCGTGTTCGGAGAACGCGGAGACGCCCAGCTGGTGATGGACCCGGTTGCCGAAGGCATCGGTCAGCAGTGACGGGCCGTGCAGCAGCGCGCCGGATCCGTTCGCCGCCGCGGCCTGCGCGCACAGGGCCGGCCGGCCCTGTGCGCAGTCGCCACAGAAGCCGCAGCTCGGCACGAAGACCAGCGCCACATGGTCGCCGGGGGAGACCCGGCTGACGCCCGGTCCGGTGTCCTGGACGACGCCGACCGCCTCGTGACCCAGCGCCATCGGCAGCGGCCGGACCCGGTCGCCGTTGACCACCGAGAGGTCCGAGTGGCAGAGCGAGGCAGCCGCGATCCGTACCAGCACCTCGCCCTCGCGCGGCGCGCCCAGCTCCAGCTCCTCCACCTCGACCGGACGGGTGTCGGAGTACGGGCGGGCCGTCGATATCCCGCGCAGCACCACCGCACGGGTCTTCACGCGCCCACCTCCGGACGCGGGGCGTAGCGCAGTACGTCGCGGCTCTCCAGCAGCGGGACGACCTCGGCGAGCACGATCTCCTGGAAGTGCGGGGTGGCGCAGTGGGCGGTGAAGTCGGCCTCGGAGGCGTACTCCTCGTACAGCACGATCGCCTGCGGGTCCTCGGTGCCCTGGTGGACCTGGTAGGCGAGGTTGCCGGGCTCCTTGCGGGAGGCGGCGGCCATCGTGTCGAGCAGGGACAGGACGGTGTTCTCCGCACCGGCCTGGGTGCGGTAGCGGGCTACGACCACGTAAGTCATGGGGGTTACTCCTGGGGTGCGGGGGGCCTCTTCAGGGCGGTGGCCGGGACCGGCGGCAGCTGGTCCCGGCGCAGGTGCCAGAGGCGGGGGTCGGACGTGGCGGCGGCGGCCGACCCGAGGGCCAGTGCGAGCGCGACGTCCGCAGCGGTTTCGACGAAGCCGGCGGCGACCGACGGGGACATCGCGCGCTGTGCCTGCGCGCTCATCCGGGCGATGATCGGGGCGGGCATGATCTCGACCAGGTCCGGCGCCCCGCGCGAGATCGCGTCCGTGGAGCGGCGCAGATTGGACCGGTCGGTGACGAACACCTTCATCATCGTCAGCAGGCCGAGCGGGCGGCCCTTCTCTATGAGGGAGAGCCGGGTGCTGACTACGCCGTGCGCGCCCATGTTCTTGATGAACTCCAGCGCGCCTCGGTCCTGAGCCAGACCGGGGCTGCTGTCCACGTTTACGAACACGGTCTTTCCCGCCCGGCCCAGCGCCGGCACGACCTGGGGCAGTTGCCCCACCGCGAACGAGGCGAGGATGCACACCTTGGCCGGTGCGGTCAGAAACTGCCGCAGCGGCTGCGTGCCGACGACCGACGCGATGACCGGCACCTCGGCGAACGCCGTGGTGAGCCGGGGGTCGAGTGCGGCACCGGACCGGGAGGGGGAAGGGGTCATGGCAAGGGCCTGCCTGGGGAGAGAGAGGGGTTCGTGGCTGCTGAGATCCTGGCGTCAGTTCAGCGGGGACGCACCGAATCGGCTGGGAAGGCCCAGTTTGCCAGGGTTGAGAATGCCGGCCGGGTCCAGGGCCTTCTTCACGGCGACGAATGTCGCGAAGCCCGCCCCGAGGGATTCCTCCAGGTAGGGGCCGCGCAGCAGACCGCAGCCGTGGTGGTGGCTGAGCGCCGCCGCGTGCTTGATGAGTACGGCGTTGGCCGCGTCCCATACCGAGCGGTACCAGTCGCGGCGCGACTCGGGCGCCACGTCGCCGCGCAGCGAGAAGTAGACGCAGGCGCCGTCGGTGTACGCGTGGGACTGGTGGGCCGACGCGGCCAGGGTGCCGGGCACCGACTGGATCGCGGCGACCACCTCGTCGTAGATCACCGGGAGGTCGGTCCAGGAAGCGGCCATCTCCAGGGTGTCGGCGACGAATCCGGGACCGGGCGTGAAGCCGTCGGCGGACTTGCCGACCAGCATCCGCTCGTCCAGCCAGCGCTCGAAGACCGCCTTGCTGTCCAGCTCGGGGCCGTACGCCTCGCAGACCTCGGCCGCCACCTTGATCGATGCGTCGACGATGGTCGGGTCGCCCTCGTCGGCGATGAGCAGGAGGTTGGTCTCCGGGTGGCCGAAGTGGGTGCCCGACTCCAGGGCGTCGTACAACCGCAGCACGGCCGGGGTGGCACCGCGCTGCATGATCCTGCGGCAGGCGTCCAGGCCCTCGGCGAAGGTCTTGAAGCCGAACGCGACGGCGTTGGCGTACTGGGGCAGCGGGTGGACCCGCAGGCGCACCGAGACGATGACGCCGAGGGTGCCCTCGGATCCGACGAACAGCTGGCGCAGGTCCGGACCGACCGCGGCGCGGGCGTAGTCGCCGTACGTGGCACGCGTACCGTCCGCGTGCACGACGTCGACGCCGACGACCATGTCCTCGATCTTGCCGTAACGGGTGGAGAGCTGGCCGGCGCCGCGACAGGCGATCCAGCCGCCGACCGTGGACACGGCGAACGCGGACGGCCAGTGGCCGGTGGTGACGCCGTATTCCTCCTGGAGCTGCTTCTCGAAGAGGTCGCCGAACATGCCGGCCTGGACATCCACGATGTTCGACTCGGCGTCGAAGCCGGTGATCTCGTTCAGTCCGCAGACGTCCAGGACGACGCCGCCGAAGACGGGGAGCGCCGCGCCCGTGACGTTGGAGCGGCCGGCGGACGGGGTGACCGGGATACCGGCCTCGTGGCAGATCCGCAGCACGGCCGCGACCTGGTCGGCGTCGGCCGCCTCGACGATCACGGCGTTCGGCGTCGCCGGACGGCCCTCGGTCTCACCGATCATCGAGCCGGCCCACCAGTCACGGGTTCGGGTGACGACCTCGTCGCGGGAGGTGTGCACCGCGTGCGCGGCCCCGCGCAGCGCCTCGAGCACGGATTCGGGAACGTCGACCGGGTCGACCTGGAGGGCGGCCTCGCCGTCCCCGATCGCGGTGTTCTGCGCCCACTTGGCGAAACTGGGGGCGCCGATCGTGTAGTTGCCCCGGTTGAACGGGTGGGTGATGGTCTGACGGCTGATCATGCTGCTGCCCCTTCGAGGAGTACGGACTTTTCGTGACGGACGGCTGCGAGGTACTCGGAGACCGAACGCTCCACCTCGGCCTCCGAGAGGTTCAGTTCCTGGCCGAGGATCGCGCCGACGGCCCCGGCGGCGTCGACGGAGGCGTCCCGGGCGAACAGCCGGGCGCGCAGTCGCCGGGAGAGCACGTCGTCGACCGAGCGGGCCAGTTCGGCGCGGGCCGCGTACACGACCTCCGCCTTGGTGTACGGGAGTCCCGCGACGACCGGCTCGGCCAGCGTCGGGTCGTCCTGGATCAGGTCGCCGACGAACCGGGCCTCGGTGCCGAAACGTTCGCCGAGGTGTGCGGCGATGCCGCCGGAGGCCGCGACGGCCTCGGCGTCGTAACCGGCACCGCCGAGCAGCGGGAGGTCGGTGGTGCGGCTCTTCCCCTTGCGGCCGAGGACCGTCATCACCTTGTCGATGACGAGCTCGCCCATGTGTCGGCTGGTGGTGAGCTTGCCGCCGGTTACCGTCACCATGCCGGTGCGGCCGACGGTGATGTGGTGGTCGCGGCGCATGTCGAGGGTCGCGCCCTCCCTACCGCCGACCAGCGGGCGCAGGCCGCCGATGGAGCCGACCACGTCGTCCGGGGTGAGCTTCCCTTCGAAGGCGGTGTTGGCGCCCTCCAGCAGGAAGTCCATCTCCTGGCGGGTGCAGTGCACGTCGTCGGGGGAGCCCTGGTAGTCCTCGTCCGTGGTGCCGAGCACGACGCTGTTGCCCCAGCGGGTGCAGGTCGCGCGGCGGGCCCGGCCGGGGATCGGCACGGTGACCGTGCAGTTGATCCGGACCTTGTCCCACGGCACCACGATGTGGACGCCCTTGGCGGGCCGTACCTGCGGCTTGTGACCGTCGTCGGCCTTCGCGTCGAGCTCGTCGGTCCACACACCGGTGGCGTTGACGACGGCCCGCGAACGGATGTCGAAGGTGTCGCCGTCCGCCGAGACCCGTGCGCCGGCCACCTTGCCCATCTGCATCAGCAGACCCTCGGCCCGGGCACCGTTGAGGATCGTCGCACCGAGCGCTGCCGCGGTCCGGACGATGGTCAGCACGAGCCGGGCGTCATCGGTACGGGCGTCGAAGTACATCAGCCCGCCCTTGAGGTTCTCCGCGCGCAGCGTCGGCGCCTGCGCGAGCACCTCGGGGACGGTGAGCCGCTGGTGGAGCTTGCCGATCCGCCAGCCGCCGACCAGGTCGTACGTCCACAGCAGACCCTCGAAGCCCTTGGCGAGGCGGGCGTCGAAGATGCCCTCCTTGTCCAGGATCGGGAAGAGGAACGGCAGCCGGTGCACCAGGTGCGGGGCGTTCTTGCGGAAGCGGTGACGTTCCAGGAGCGAGTGGCGGACCAGGTTGACGTTGCCCTGCTCGATGTAGCGCAGGCCGCCGTGCACCATCTTCGAGGACTTCGACGACGTGCCGGAGGCGAAGTCGTCCTTCTCGATCAGTGCCGCGCGCAGCCCGCGCGAGGCCGCGTCGAGCACGGCGTACGCCCCGGTGATGCCGCCGCCGATGACGAGCACGTCGTATGTGTCGTCGGCCAGCCGCCGCTTGAGGGCGGCCCGGTCGAGTAGCAGGGGCGTTCGGCGGGTCGCCGCGGCGCTGCGCCGCGGTTTCCGGGCGGGCATGGTGATCACAACATCAACTCCTGGTGTTTCGGTGCGGCGGCCGCGTGGTCGGGTACGGGCCGCCGGTGCGACGGTCGGGGGCCGTCAGTGGGGGGTTCGGGGTTCGGGGTTCGTCAGGGGAAGCAGCGCGGGGTCGTTCAGGTGGGCGATCAGCACGTCGCGCCAGGCGGCCCGCTGCTCGGCGCGCTCGGCCGCCGAGATCGACGGCTCGAAGACCTGGCCGTGCGGCTGTTCCTCGACGACCTCTTCCAGCGAGGACCACAAGCCCTGGGCGACACCGGCGAGATACGCGGTGCCCCGCAGGCTGGCGGTGGCGGAGTCGGAGACCCGCTCCAGCGGCAGGCCGGTCAGGTCGGCCTGGATCCGCATGAGCGGGTCGCTGCCGGAGACCCCGCCGCCGACCCGGAGCCGGGTGAACGGCGTGCCCATGGTGTCGGCGACCCCGTCGATCAGGTCGCACACCGAGTGCGCGATCCCGTCCAGCACGGCGCGGGCCAGATCGGCGCGAGTGGTGGCGAGGGTGAGCCCGGTGAGGGAGGCGGTGGCCTCCGGGTGCCAGACCGGCGTACGGACCCCGGCGAGCGCCGGGACGAAACGCGGGGTGCGGCCCGGCCGGGTGGGGACCCGGCCCGCCTCCTCACCGAGCTCCTTCGGCGATGCGAACAGCCCGAGGTCGTCGCAGAGCCAGCGCAGCGCCGAACCCGCCGTGGAGGTGTACGCCTCCAGGCTGTAGTGGCTGGTGTCGCCCTGTCGCCGGCCGGGCTGGGCGAGCACCCCGGAGATGTCCGGCCGGGGCAGGGCGGGCGTGGTGCCGGTCGCCGCGTCGACGAAGGCGCCGGTCCCGTACACGCACATGCCCTGCCCGGCGGCGAGGCCGCCGAGCGCGATCAGTGCGGCGTGCTGGTCGCCCATGGAGGCGGCCAGCGGGACGGCGATCCCGAGGGCGGCCGGGTCCGTGGTACCGAATCCGGCGTCGTCGGAGCGGAGTTCCGGAAGCAGGTCGAGAGGGAAGCCGAGATGGCTGATCCACTCCTCGTCCCAGGCGTGCCGTTCCAGCAGATATCCGCCGCTGGACGCGGCGTTGGTCGGGGTGGTGGCGTGTACGGCACCGCCGGTGAGGCGCCAGATCAGCCAGGTGTCGACGGTGCCGAAGAGCAGTCGGCCCTCGCGGTGTGCGGCGGCCACCTCCGAGTGCGCGGCGATCTGCCGTGCGGCCCAGAGGAACGGGGCACGGGCGCCGACCGGCCGGCCCTGACGGGCCAGCAGGGCGGCGTCCCACTCCGCCTCGTACGCGGTGAGCTCATGGGCGTAACGCCGGTCCTGCCACACCACCGCGGGCAGCAACGGCCGCCCGGTGACCCGGTCCCACAGCATCGCCGTGGCCCGCTGCGTCGACAGCGCCACCGCGGTGATCTCGATGCCCTCCTCGCGGGCCCGGCCGACGGCCCGGCGCGCCACCTCGACGGTGGCGCTCCAGATCTCCATCGGGTCCTGCTCGACCGAGAGGTCGTCCGGATGGCTGACCTTGATCGACCGGTAGAACACCTCGTGGGCCGCGCCGGAGTCGAGGACGACTCCGGCCCTGGTGCCCGTGGTGCCCTCGTCGATGGACAGCACACCGCGCCGTGGGGCGGCGCCGGGGAACGTCTGCGTCATTGCAGCCCTTTCATTGCGAGCATCGCGAGCTGTGCGGAGGGATACGAGAGGGGAGGGGACCATCGTGTGGTGCGACAGGACCGGAGCCGGGTCAGCTTGCGGTCGCGGACCGCGCGTCCTTCGGTGAGCCGGCCCGGGCGCCGACGGCGACCCGGTCCTGTCCGGCGGCCTCGTCGGGGGAGGCGGCCTTCGTCGGGTCCCACTTGATCGCCAGGCAGGTGATCAGGCCGAGCAGCGGCACGACGGAGAGAACCAGGAAGGTGTCGGCCAGCCCCAGGGATTCCTTGATCTGCGGGAAGACGTACAGCCCGGCGACACTGCCGAAGCTGCCGACCATCCCGGTGACACCGGTACCGAGCGCGCGGACATCACTGCTGTACGAGAGCGCGGCGATGGATTTGCCGTTGGCGCCGGGACCCGCGGAGTGGCAGAGGATGAACAGCACCGGCAGCAGGAACGCCACGGCGGTGGGGACCTTCTCGAAGGTCAGGCCCATCGCGAGCAGTGCGACGAAGACCCCCGCGAAACCGGCCGCGGAGCTGAGCCGCAGCCCGAGTCGCCGGCCGAAGTACGCCGAGAGGAGGCCGCCCGCGATACCGAAGGCGTTGAAGACCATCGAGCCGATGGTGGCCTTCTCGAAGCTCTCGCCGAAAATGGTCAGGCTGATCAGCGGGAGGTACCAGCCGACCGCGAAGTACTGCATCGACTGCCCGAGCGAGATGACCGAGGAGAGGATCGTCCGGGGCAGGTACTCGCCCTTGAAGAGCAGCCCGGCCTGACGGAACCCGATCGCGGGCGCCTCGGTGGCCGCGCGGGTCGCCTCGTCGGGCTTACCGGCGACGGCCTTGATCCGGTAGATCTTGTCCAGGTTGACGACGGCCTCGTCCAGCCGGCCCTTGCTCGCCAGCCAGGTGGGGCTCTCCCGGAGCATCAGCCACTGGCCCAGCAGCAGGGCGACGGCGACGACCGCGGCCGAGCCGACCGACCAGCGCCAGATGTCCGCGCCGACGTCCAGGTTGAAGAAGAGCAGGGCGAGCGCGAGGTTGCTGGTGGTCGCGACGTACCAGACGGCCTGCCACAGGTTCAGCCGGCCGCCCAGCTTCGTGGGCGTGTATTCGGCGAGCAGCGCCATGGCGACGGCGAAGTCGATGCCGTACGCGACACCCACCAGGACCCGGCCGAACCAGACGACGGTGAAGTCACCGGCGAACGCGGCCAGCAAAGCACCCGCGATGGCGAACACCTTGGCGATGAGCAGCGGGGGAACGCGGCCGATCCGGGTGGCGAGCCAGCCGCCGACGGGATTGAAGATGATCGCCAGGGCCGGAGCGGTGGCCGTGAGGATCGAGACCTGGGTGCTGGTGAGTTCCATCTGGGACGTCATCGGTCCCAGACCGGCGCTCAGCGCGGCGTTCGAGTAGGCGTCGAGAAACAGCCCGCCGAACACGAGAGACCAGATGACTTGCGCCCGGCCGGTGATCTTTCCCAGCCCATCGATGAGCGCAACGACGTCGGCGACGCCTTTGACGCTCGGACGTTGTGCCATGAATCCGCCTTCGAGGAAGACCCATCGGCGGCACGGGGAGCACAAAAAAACAGGCATGACGAAGCCACCGACAGGTGGTCTATGTCTGTGCCTGTCAAAACACTGCGGAAAGCGCCGCAGCACGTGAACTGCAAGGAATGCGAACTACGCAGTGAGGTTAAGAACGAGTCAGGAGAAACGTCAAGGGTTTCCGGCAGGTTACTCAAACGTGACGTGGGACTTGATGGTACGTGCACTGCCCCGGCGGCACCCGACGGCCCCCGGGGCGGTGCACGTCCCCCCGTCAGGCCGCGGAAGGCACCCGCTTCGTCGCTGTCACCGTCGTGGCCGACTCCAGGGCGGACAGGTCGTACCGGTGGCTCTCCCGGGTCAATGAGATGGCCACGGCGCTGATCACGCAGACACCGGAGAGGAAGAGGGAGACGGTGCCGGTGTTCGTCCCGCCGCCGGCCGCGGAGAGCAGGAGAAAAGCCCCCGGAGCAGGGGCCGCGGTGCGCGCTGACCGGCGGCGAGTGGCTCAGCTACGACGACGAAGTCGCCTTGAGCGCGGCCGCGAAGCTCGATATTGACCACGTTGTACCGCTCGCTGAAGCGTGGGACTCCAAGTAGGCGGAGTTGTCTTGCCTGCATCGATGTCGCACTGGTTGGGCACGGCTGCGACCTGGTCGAAGCGCCGTAGGTAGCCACTCCTGCGTGTGGCGTCGGGGGTGAAGGGCTTTGATGCCGCAGGACTGCCACGTCCGGGGTTCCGGGGACGGTGGGCGGCGCGCAACGCGACGTTCTGCGACGTGATGGTGCGCACCGGGCTGCGGTTGGCCGAGCAGTGCGCGCTGACTGTCTTCGAGGTTCCTTGGCGGTCACCGGCGTTGGGCGGCTGAGCAAGGTTCACAGTGTGCAGCATGATCAGCGGGTTGAGTTCCAGCGGCGGATGTCTGGCCTGGGCGCGGATCCGGTTCCGTTGGCCCAACGACATCCGGTACGCCAGCGGGTGGGGGCCCCGTTCCCACCACCGTGTCCGCCTGGTACCTTGCGCGCTGCGGTTGGCCCCTGACGCCCGGCGAGCTGCGTGACGCACTCGCCCGGCGCGGCCATATCAGATAGCCGTGCGGTATGGAGAAGCGGTTGCCCAACGCTCGTGACAGGAGAAGCCGCGCGCGGCCACTCGACCACCGTCCAAGTTGCCCACCAACGACGCCCCTTCAGTGCGGCCAACAGTCTTCGAGCGTAGCCAGCAGCTCTGACAACGGGGACAGCAGCAGCCTGGCGCCCCCAGGAGCGGGAGCGCGCAGGTTCAGGATGCCCACTGCAAGGTCACGGTCGGCCGTGCTGAGCGGGGCCGACTGCACGGCGACGATTGCCGGGTCGACGACGACCAGGCCGCGCTCGACATCTCCGAAGTTGAGGTAGGTGCCCGCGCGGTCGGGGGAACTGAACGCCTCGGCGACGGGGTTGGGCTGCTGCTCGACGCCTCGCCCGGTTCACGCCGGCTCAGCGCGCCGGGCGGTAGGTCGCGATGATCACCCCGCTGCTGGTCGGCTGGGCGCTCACCAGCTGCAACTTCTTCAGCGCGGCGTCGTCGGTGAACAGCTTCTTGCGACCCTCGCCGGCCACCACCGGGTGGATCAGCAGCACCAGCTCGTCCAGCAGGTCCGGCTCCAGCAGCGAGCGCACCAGCGTCGGGCTGCCCGCGACGGTGATGTCCTTGCCCTCGCCCGCCTTGAGCTCGTTGACCGCAGCCACCAGATCGCCCTTGATCAGCGTGCTGTTCGCCCAGTCCTCGACGCTGTCCAGCGTCGAGGAGACGACGTACTTGGGCGAGTCGTTGATCCACTTTGCGAAACCGGCGTCCTCACCACTGGTCACAGTCGGCCAGTATCCGGCCCACTCGGTGAACGTCACCCGGCCCAACAGGATCGTGTCGGCCGTCTCCAGCGTGTTGGTCAGCGCCGCACCCATCTCCTCGTCGAACTCGAACTGCCACTCGTTCGGCGACTGGGCGACACCGTCGAGCGAGACGAACAGACCCGAAACAACCTTGCGCATGATTCCTCCACGATGAGTCCGGGGTCTTCCGCGCGCCCCGGCCCGGACGGCGCTCCGGCCGGGATGAGCCGACCCCGTCGGCTACGTCATGAACACTAGGCGGGCGCCAAGGGCCAGGTCTTGTACAGAAGCGACAGCGGCTCCGCTGTGTCCGGGGCGCTCAGCTGAGTGGCGGTCCGCCCGACATACCGGCTCAAGGACCGTGCCAGGTGCGGCTGGTCGAAGTACCCCAGCCGGTGCACGACCTCCTGGGCCGACACCCCCTCCTGGATCAGCACCGCCGCCTGGCGGGCGCGGTGGATCTGCCTGATGGCGCCCCGGGTCAGGCCGGTCGCCGCGACGAAGCGCCGCTGCAGGGTGCGATCGGAGACGGCCGGGCAGGCGCCGTCGAGCACAGCGGGCACGACCGGGTCCAAGTCCACGATGCCCTCGCGCACCATCCGCAAAACGAACGCCTCGGCGTTGTTGTAGTTGGGAACCTGCCAGGCAGACCGTTCCTAGCCAGTGTGCGTGAGTGAGTCCTGGGCCCACTGCTGCGTACTGGGCGCATCCCGAGCGGTGTTGGATGCGCTGGGTTCCCGCGTTCGCGTCCCGTTCGGTGACGGCCCTGCGGGGGGCCGGTCCGTTGCGGGTGGGCGGGTTCCCTCACGCCCCCGGTCACCTGGTTCGGCCTGGGCGGTCCGATGCCCCGCACGATCGCTCCGGTCGTGTGGGGGCGGTGCCGTCCGACGCCGGACCGGGTGTCCGAGGGCGCGTCGTCCGATCGCGATGCCCGCGGCATCGTGACGGGACATGGTGCGGCGGGGGGTGGCCAGTGGCTTCTGCCAGTGCTGGGCACCCCACAAAGTGGTGTAGGCGGGGTCGACCGCGACGATCGCAAGGCCGTGTTCGGCGGCCATGGAGACGAGCCGGGCCTTGAGCCTGCCGGTCGGGATGCCGGAGATGAGCTGCCGGAACCGTTTGCGGCGGCCGTGCTTCTCGCGGGTCTTCTCGGTGGTGAAGTCGAGGTCTTCGATGCCGATCGCGGCGACCCCGACACGCCTCGCCCAGTGGATCAGGCGGGTCAGCGCGTGGCGGATCTGTGCGTCGCGGTGACCGGCGGTGCCGGACAGGTCGAAGCCGAAGCGGCGCGGGTCGCCCATGGGGTTGCCGTGCCGGTCGAGCCGGTAGGCGGCGAAGTGGTCGGCGTTGGTGTCGACGCCGATCATGCCCCGGGCGCGGGCGGCCTCCAGCGGGATGGTCGGGATGGCGGGGCGCTGCCAGGACGCGGTGAGGTACCAGCGGCCGCGCTGGGTGTCGAGGTGGATGCGGTAGGCGACGGCCCGGTTCGCGGCGATGCGGTCGGCCCACTCCGCACCCCGGTGCGCGAACGCGATCCGGGGGGTGAGGACGTACCGGCCGTGCCCGGCGTTGGCCAGGTGCGCGAGCGGGGCAGGCAGTCTGATGGAGACCTCGCCGTCCGGGGTGACGCGGATGGTCTCGTTCCCGAACCGCTTCCCCGACTCACCGTCCGCCGCGATGAACCAGCGCCCCGCCTCCCAGCGTTGCCGCCACTGGCCTTCGGTGAGCCCGGCCTGGGCGAGGTGGTGGCGGGTGTTGAGCAGACGTCTGCCGCCCCGCACCACCCGCACCCGTCCGGCCTGCCGGTCGGCGACAACGGCCGCATGCCGCGCCTCCAGTGCCGCGAGGCGGCGGGATTTGCGGAACCACTCACTCCGGGAGCGGTAGCCGCCCGCCGCCCGCTTGGTGCCCTTCTCCCCGATCGGGAGGGACAGGCGGTGCCGCAGCGTCCTGATCCCGGCTTCCAGTGTCTGGATGTGTGCCGCCTGGCAACGGCGTGCCAGCGCCCACTGGTCGTGGGTGGCCTTGGTGATCGCACCCGCGATCCGCGACGACGACAATGCCGTCAGCTCCCGCTTACGCGACGCCCAGCTGTCCGCGCTGTGCTCCAGACCGTCCGCACAGCGAGCCTTGAGATCACCGGAAGCCAGCGCACCCTGGTGCTCACCGACCGCGCGCAGCACCCTCTCGTCCCGGGGAGTGAGGTGCCCCAGCCGGTCCCGGACCGCCACCCCGCAGGGCCCGGGCACCACGAAGGGCGCGGCCAACTCCCGCACACCACCCACCACATCACCCCCTCCCACCAGGCCGGGCACCTGCTGTCCAGCCCAACGAGCAGCAGCCGCCAAGGTCACCCATTCGGCCCCAGAACCCCCGTTCCCGCCCGCGCGAACCCGCCGACGGGACTCGCTCCCGCACACCACCACTCACGTCGGCTCAGCAAACCGACAGCAGCTCACAACCCCTTCAGCCAGACCGAACGCCGCGTCACGTCGGGGATCGCCGCATTGCCGCCCACCAGCCAGCTGACCGGAATGTGTGGAATCGACGTACCCAGCGCGAAACTGATCCCGAAGAAGACGGCGTCCCCGGGGACCGGCGCCCAGCATGCCCTCGGCTCCGGACCCAGTACAGCCGCCCGCACCTGACCACGGCGTTCCCAGAACACCAGCTCCCAGTGTGACGTCGCGACCGACATCATCCGGCTGACGTCGTCGCTGCAGCTGCGCCAAACCCGTTCGATGTACAGCAGCTCCGACGGTCGGCTCTCGATCGCCAAACCCAACCCGGTCCCCCCTCATACGGCCACATACCCCGGTCCGGACCGCCAGTCTGACACCCCCCAGACGACGACCCTGCCCGGGCCCAGGCACCTCCAGTATTTCGCCTGGCGCCGCCCTGCGCAGCACCTCGCGCGCTGCGGGAGTGTCATGAATCAGGCTCTGTCCCGTGGCCGGTGGTGACGCTGGGTGTCGATCCCTGATGATGGGGCGTGCTTGATGTCAACTCTCTTGTGAGCACCCTGTTTTCCGGGCTGTCGGCGCTGGTCGTCGAGGGGGGTCTCGGACGGCGGCGAGAAGGTGCTGGTCACGGCCCGGACCGGGGACGGTGCGGTGTGCTGTCCGGCGTGCGGGACGCGGCGAGGGTGCACGGGTGCGATCGCAATCCACACCGAACCCGGAAGGCCCTCACCCGTTCAAGATTCCGCAGCCGAGACCTGCATCACCCGTTCACAACCTCCCGGGACAGAACAACTAGGGCGCGCGGCGGGCGGCAATGGCGTGGACGATGGCCGCTACGTCCGAGCGGTCGGTGGGCTGGGCGTCGACGGAGTTGTGGATGGAGAAGCCCTCCACGAGGGCGTCCAACGCCCGGGCGGTCAGAGGGTCGAAGTGGCGGGCCAGGGATCGGCGGCTGGCATGCATCCAGGAGCGCATCACCTCGCGCAGTTCGGGGTGGCGGGTGGCGAAGGCGTACAGCTCGTAGCTGAGCAGCAGGTTACGGTCGGTGCCCCAGACCTTGCCGCAGATGATCTCCACGACGGCGGTCTCCGCCTCCTCGGGCGTGCGCGCCGCTTCGAGCAGGGCCCCGTAGCGCGAGGAGACCGATTCGGCGAGACGGGTGAACGCCGCGGTGAGTAGATGCTGCATGTCGTCGAAGTAGTAGGTGAGCGAACCGAGCGGCACGCCCGCCGCTTCTGCGATCTTGCGATAGGTCACCTTGATGGCGCCGTGCTCGGCGATGACGTCAAGGGCCGCATCGAGAATGCGCTCGCGCCGGTGGGGGTCGTTGGGGCCGCGGGAAGTGCCGGTCATCGCTGTCGTCCGCTCTTCTTTCTCCCGCACCTGAGTGTGTACATTTGTACATACCCGGGTGCCGATCCTGTCGCTCACCGGACATTCTTCCGTACTCCCGTGGAGCTTCCCCTTGATAGACCGCGCCGTACGCCGACGCCGTCAGGCCCTGTTCCTCTTCTTCTTCCTGCCGGGCATCGCCATGTCCTCCTGGGTTACTCGGACCCCGGACGTCCGCGATCAACTGGGCGTGTCCACCGGCCAGATGGGGCTGATCCTGTTCGGCCTGTCCGTCGGTTCCATGTCCGGCATCCTGTGTTCCGGCCGCCTGGTGTCGCGATTCAGCACCCGGCCCGTGATCGCGCTAGGCACTGGCCTGATCATCGTGAGCATGGTTGTCATCGGCGTCGGCAGCGCCGCGCCTTCCGCGCCGATGGTTGCCGCGGGCCTGTGCATGTTCGGGGCGGGGATGGGGGCCGGCGAGGTCGCGGTCAACGTGGACGGGGCCGACGTGGAACGCCTCACTGACACCGCCGTCCTGCCCACGCTGCACGGCTGCTTCAGCCTCGGCACGGTCATCGGCGGGCTGATCGGAATGGCCGCCACGGCCGCCGCCCTCCCCGTCGCCTGGCATCTGACCGGGGTCGCCGTGGCCGCCGCGGGGATCCTGGTCTACGCCCTTCGCGCCATCCCCGCAGGCATGGGGATCAAGGAGACCTCCCCCGCCACGGGAACGGCACAGCACTCCGGACCCCCCGTGTGGCGGGACCGCAGGCTCCTGCTGATCGGCGGCATCGTCCTGGCCATGGCACTGGCCGAGGGCGCCGCCAACGACTGGCTGCCCCTGCTCATGGTGGACGGCCACGGGCTGGACGCCGCACTCGGCTCCCTCGTCTTCGTCGGGTTCGCCGCCGCGATGACCTTGGGGCGGTTCAGCGGCACGTACTTCCTCAACCGCTTCGGCAGGGCAGCCGTCATACGCGCCAGCGCCGTCTCCGGCGCCGTCGGGCTCACGCTCGTCATCTTCTCCGACAGCGTCGCCGTGGCCGCCGCGGCCGTCCTGTTCTGGGGACTCGGGGCTTCCCTGGGCTTCCCTGTCGCCCTGTCCGCGGCGGGCGACTCGGGCCCCGACCAGACCGCACGCGTGAGCCTGGTGGCCACCATCGGCTACGTCGCCTTCCTGGTCGGGCCGCCGGCCCTCGGCTTCCTGGGCGATCACTACGGGCTGCGCTCCGCGATGCTGGTGGTTCTGGTGTTCGTCGCCGCGGCCATCGGCATCGCACCCGCCGCCGACACCCGCAACCCTGGTGTGAAACACGGAAGTTCATCGCAGGGCACGCCGTCCGGCGCTCCTGTCTCCGATACGTGGCCCGGGGAGCGGTCCAGCGCGGCCGATGACCGGCGGTGAGGCACCGGGGTCACCGCGCGGGTGCGTCCAGGTTTCGTGCCACGGTCGGCAGGAAATTCAGCACGAACGGGTAGGCGCTGAGGTTCATGCGGCCCGGAGTCACACGGGGGAAATGGCTCCGGACCGCATGGACGGGCGTAGTGGCGTCGCGGCATGGACACGCACCGCGTGGCTGATTCACCACGCCGCCCCCACCCGCGTGTGACCAACGCGTTCGCCATGCTGCGCCTGCTACCGATGAGCGACCGGGGCAAGGGCGTGGAGATTCTGGCGCTGCGCCATCAGATCACGGTGCTCGAGCGGCAGCTGGGCGGGGAACAGGCCACGGTTCGACGCGAGCGATCGGGCGTTCCTGGCGGCGTTGCTGCACCCCATCCCGCGGGATGGGGTGCGACGGTTGCGGTTGCTGATATGCCCGGACACGGTATTGCGATGGCACCGTGACCTGGTTGCGCGCTGCCGCGCCGCCACATCACGGCCGAAGCGCCCGGGTCCACCCCATACCGTGCACTTCATCCGCGCCCTGGTGCTGCGCCTGGCGCGCAGTCGCTTCCCGCGCGTCCTGGGTGGCATCATCAACGAGTATCGATAAGCCGCGTGACCTGCAACGACGACTTTTCGAGCCCCACAGGACGAGCCGCCGCCGACGGTCGGGTGCCCGGCATGATCCGAACGGGAGACCCTAACCCCGCTCCACCAGCCGCTCGGTCGCGGAAAGCGCCATGCGCAGCGCGCTCGCCCGGTCCGCTCCGCGCTGACCGAGGACCACACGCGTGCTCAACCCGTCGAACAGGGCCAGGAGTTCGGAAGCGCGGGCCGCCGTGTCGAGGCCTTCGGCGAAGCGGCCCTGCCGCACGCCCTTGGCGAGGAGCGATTCGAGGTCCTCCTGCCAGCCGCGGTCGATCTCGGCCTGGGCCTGTCGCAGCGGCTCGTTCGACGCCGTGCGCGCCCACAGTTCGATCCACAGGGTCCAGCGCGGATCGCGCGGCCCACGGGGGAGGTACAGCTCGACGAACTGGCGGAGCTTGCGTTCGGCGCCGGCCCGGCCGGCCAGCAGCGCCCGGCGCTCCTCGGTGAGCGCACTCTCGCTCCAGCCCAGCACCTCCAGGAGTAGCCGGTCCTTGCTGCCGAAGTAGTAGAGGATGTGGCCGCCGCTGGTGCCGAGGCGCTTGGCGAGTGCCGACATCGTGAGTCCGGCCAGGCCGTCCTCGGCAATGGCAGTCATCGCCTCCTCAAGCATGCGTTCCCGGGCCAGATGCCCGTCCCGCCGTCGCGTCGTCGCCGCCACGCCACCCCTCCTGTTCCGTGGACTCCGGTGACGACCTTAGCCCGCCTCGGCCGGCGGATTTCGGCGGAGGTCTTGACGAGCCCCCGCAGGCACATCTTGAATGCCGTTCTAACTTTTAGTACGGCGTTCAAAGTACTGCTCCGGGGCTCCTGGAGCACGCACGGATGAGAGGCAGGCCGCATGACGCAGCAGGAGACGACCGCGAGGGCGCCCGGCGGGACCGTGGCCACCGACCAGGTCTTCCAGGTCGAGACACACGGCATCGACCCGATTCCCGACGAGGAGCGCCATGGCGGCGCGAGGGATCTGTTCTGGCTCTGGTTCGGATCCAACCTCACCTTCACCTACGTCATCAACGGCGCCCTGGCCGTCGCCTTCGGGCTCTCCTTCTGGCAGGCGACCGGCGTCGTCGTCATCGGCGGACTGTCGTTCTTCGCCATCAGCGCCGCCGGACTGAGCGGCGTACGCACCGGCACCGCCACCCTGGTGATCTCCCGGGCCCCCTTCGGCGTCCGCGGCAACTGGCCCGCCGGAATGCTCAACTGGGTGGTCAGCATCGGCTACACGATCCTCAACACGGTCGTCGGCACGCTCGCCCTCGAAGCGTTCTTCGCCGATCTGGGATGGGCCTCCGGTCACACCGGACGGGCCCTCGCCCTGCTGATCACCCTTGCGCTGACGTTCCTCGTCGCCCTCTGGGGCCATGCCACGGTCCAGCTCGCCGAGCGCTGGATCGCGTACGTCCTCGCCGTCGGGTTTGCCGCCCTCCTCGTGTTCCTGCTGCCGGGCGCCGACACGGGCGGGGCGGCGGTCCATCCCGGCGCCTCCGGGTGGAGTCTCGCCTTCGTCGTGATGCTGGCCGGGCCGTTCTCGTACGTTCCGATGCCCGCCGACTACACGCGCTACCTGCCGAAGACGACCTCGATGCGCTCGCTCACCTGGTACGGAGCCCTCGGCGGCTTCGTCTCCTCGGTCGCCCTGGGCGTGGCCGGGGTGGCCGCCGCCACGCAGACGGACATGACCGACGCGGTGGCGGGCACGGAGAAGCTGCTGCCGGGATGGTTCCAGCCGCTCTTCCTCGCCCTCGTGCTCGGCGGATCGGTCACCAACTCGATCGTCACGCTCTACTCTTCGAGCCTGAACCTCCAGGTGCTGGGCGTCCCCTGGAGCCGCTCCAAGGCCATCATCATCAGCGCGGCCGTCACCGCGGCGGGTTCCCTGTGCGCGCTCTTCCTCACCGACTTCACCAGCTCACTGCTGTCCTTCCTCTCCCTGCTGATCATCGTGTTCGCACCCTGGGGCGGTGTGTTCCTCGCGGACATGATCATGCGCCGCTGCCGCTACGACGCACCGGCACTGCACGCCGGACCGGACGGTGCCTACTGGTACCGGTCCGGCTACCACCCCACAGGCATGACCGCGCTGCTCGCCGGCATGGTCTTCGCCGCGCTGACCTGCGATTCCGAGCTGTGGACCGGCCCGCTGGTCGCACCGTTGGGCGGCGCCGACCTGACCCTGCTCGGCTCCGTCGTCTCGGGGCTCGTCTACTGGGCGCTCGCCCGGCGGAACGTCGCACCGCACACCGAACCTTCCTGACCGGCGGCCACGCCCCGCCCGAACCACCGACCGACCGCACCACCGCACCGCAAGGAGTCACCCCACATGGCCAGCCCCGCCCACCTCGTCCTGCGCAATGCCCGCATCCATACTGTCGACCCGGAGCTCCCCGAGGCACAGGCCATGGCGGTGGTCGACGGCCGTATCGCCTGGCTCGGTTCCGACGAGGACGCGAACGGGTGGACGGGGCCCGGCACTCGAGTGATCGATGCCGCAGGCAAGCTCGTGCTCCCCGGGTTCGTCGACGCCCACAACCATGTCCGGCTCGGCTCGGACGACGCCTGCGTCCAGCTCTCCGGCGCCGGAACCCTCGACGAGGTCCACGCCCGCATCCGTGCCTGGCACACCGCCAACCCCGACGCCGGGTGGATCGAGGCGGAAGCCTTCGACTACTCGGCCATCCCGGACGGCCGGATGCCCACCGCCGCCGACCTCGACCCGGTCACGGGCGACGTACCGGCCTTCGTACTCAGCTACGACGTGCACACCGCCTGGGTCAACACCGCGGGCCTGCGCCGCCTCGGCATCGACCGCGACCACACCCACCTGCCGTTCGGTGAAGCCGTGACCGACCCGGCCACGGGTGAACCCACCGGTTTCATCAAGGACTTCGCGGTCAAGGGCCTGTCCCGCGACGGCCATCGCGCCCTCCAGCAGCTGGGACTTCCGTGGGCCTCACCCGACCGGCAGTACGGGCGGCTCGCCAAGTCCCTGGACGACGCCATCCGCTTCGGCATTACCACGGTGGTCGAACCCCAGAACTCGCTCGACGACCTCCCGCTCTTCGACCGCGCACGCGCCGAGGGCAGGCTCAAGTCCCGGATCGTCGCTGCTCTCTTCCACCCGCGAGGCACCACGGACGCCGACCTCGACGACTTCGCCACCGCCGCCCACCGCTACGACGACGACCGGATCCGGGTCGGACCGCTCAAGCTCTACATCGACGACGTGGTGGAGCCGCGGACCGCGGCCCTGCTGGAACCCTATGCAGGCTGCCGCCACCACCGGGGAGACACCTTCTACCCGCCCGAGGAGTTCGCCGAGCTGCTGACGAAGCTGGACGCCCGCGGCTTCCAGTGCTTCGTCCACGCGACCGGTGACCGGGGCATCCGCACCGTACTGGACGCCGTCGAGCGGGCCCGCACGGTCAACGGGGAGCGGGACGCCCGCCACCAGGTCGTCCACGTCGAGTGCCTGGACCCCGACGACACCCCGCGGTTCGCCGCCCTGGGCGTGGTCGCGTGCATGCAGCCCCGCCACTGCGCCCCGGAGGTCGCCGGCCCCGGCAAGGACTGGGCGGAGAACGTCGGGGCCGAGCGCTGGCACAAGGCATGGCCGATGCGCAGCCTGCACACGGCCGGGGCCGTGCTCGCGCTCTCCAGCGACTGGAACGTGGCGGAGATGGACCCGATGATCGGCATTCACACCGCGGTCACCCGGCGCCCGCTGGGCGGTGGCGAGCCCTGGATGCCGCAGGAGACGATCAGTGTGGAGACCGCGGTCCACGGCTACACGATGGGCTCGGCGTACGCCAACTTCCTTGAGAACGAACGGGGTTCACTGACCGTCGGCAAGGCAGCCGACTTCGTGGTCCTCTCCCGTGACATCCTGCGCTCCGCACCCGAGGACATCCCCGGCACCGTGGCGGAGACCGTCGTGGTCGGGGGAGTCGTCGAACACACCGCGTGACCGGCCCCGACGGCCTCCCGGAGTGCCACGCGTCCGCGTGCCTGGGAGGCCGTCGGAGGTTCTTCCCGACCTGGGGCGAACTGCAGGACTACGTCGGCCACGATCCGGCTGGCGGCGACCTCCAGCCACTCGTCGACCTGGTCGACACTCACGGCACCTGCACCATCCTCCGTGCAATCGACCAGCTCGACGACGAACACACAGCAGAGGTGAGCGTCTCCACCGCGCACAAAGAAAAAAGCGTGAATGGCCGCGTGTACGAATCGCTGACGACTTCATCCCGCCGCCGGACAGCGACGAGCACGACGACAAGGGTCAACCCGTCTCCCTGTGCTTCAGAGCCGGTCGTGGAGAGGCCCCAGGTCCCAGCCTGTGCCGTGCTGCGCCCCGCGGCGACCGAAGCCCGGCCGGCCCGCCGCAGCCGACGGCCTCTTCCAGACTCACCGCCGGAGCCTTCCGACGGCGCCCCGTGACGCCTCCAAGATCAGGACCGAGCCGGGTTCTCAGGCACATGGGCGACCTGGCCGGAATCGGCAGACCGGGGGCGCACCCGCCGGCACACCCGGGGCTCAGACGGCCTGCGAGGCCTCCGTGGGCAGGCCAGCACCTGCCGCATCACCTCGCGCAGGGCGCCGACGGGGTCGGAGACCAGGTCCGCGCTGCGCGGGGCTGCGTACCGGTCCGGGCGGACCAGTACGCAGCCCCGGTCGGACACCTCTCGCGGCGCCGACCAGGTCCCGTAGGCGTCGTCGAATGCCTGGCGGTACCCGATCAGGCGGCCCGCGATATCCACTCCGAGTTCCACGCCGTGGGCGTTGAACTGGTAGTTCTGCAGCTCGACCGCCGCCTCCACGAGCAGTTCTGCAACGAGCACCGCACCCACCGCTCCCTGCAGGCAGTCGCGCCGTTGCGCGCACTCCCCGAAACCGTCACCGACCCCAGGGAGATTGCTCGCCTCGACATACGCCGACACGACCGCCTCGGTGGAGTGATCCGCGAGTACCAGCATGCCGCTTGACCTGCACGGACGTGATTCTCGGCACGCACAGCGTCCGCTCCTTTCCGCGGGCAGAGGGCATCAGCTCGCGCATTGCCGGCCTCAACGCCTTGGTCGACGATCTGAGGCGGCCGGCTTCAGTGCACACACGACCCCTCGATATATCTCTCTCGCGAGCGAGATATTGTTTCCAGGGTCGGACGCGGCGCGCAAACGCCGCATGCCCGGACCCATCGCACGTATGGAGGATTGCTGTGACCCTGCCCGCTCCATCACCGCCCGTCCCGTCGCCGACAACTCTTCCGCGGCGGCACCGCTCTCCCGGCCGCCTTGTGGTCGAGTGGCTGACCAGTACGGATCACAAGCGGATCGGGACGCTCTATCTGGTCACCTCGTTCGCGTTCTTCTGCCTCGGTGGCCTGATGGCACTGCTGATGCGCGCCGAACTGGCGCGACCGGGCACGCAGATCATGTCGAACGAGCAGTTCAACCAGGCCTTCACGATGCACGGCACCGTCATGCTGTTCATGTTCGCGACGCCGATCTTCTCCGGTTTCGCGAACTGGATCATGCCGCTGCAGATCGGTGCACCCGACGTGGCATTCCCCCGACTGAACATGCTGGCCTACTGGCTGTACCTGTTCGGCTCGCTGATCGTCGTTGGCGGCTTTCTCACCCCGCAGGGCGCAGCGAGCTTCGGCTGGTTCGCCTACAGCCCGCTCTCGGACGCGATCCACTCGCCGGGCGCCGGCAGCGACATGTGGATCATGGGGCTGGCACTCCAGGGCTTCGGCACCATCCTGGGCGCCGTCAACTTCATCACGACCATCGTCTGCATGCGGGCACCCGGGTTGACTATGTTCCGCATGCCCATCTTCACCTGGAACGTCTTGCTCACCAGCGTGCTGGTCCTGCTGGCGTTCCCGGTCCTGGCCGCCGCACTGTTGGCGCTGGAGTTCGACCGGAAGTTCGGCGCCCACATCTTTGACCCCGTCAACGGCGGCGCTCTGCTGTGGCAGCACCTCTTCTGGTTCTTCGGTCATCCCGAGGTGTACATCCTCACCCTGCCGTTCTTCGGCATCATCAGTGAGGTCGTCCCGGTTTTCTCCCGCAAGCCGATATTCGGCTACATGGGCCTGATCAGCGCGACCATTGCGATCGCCGGCCTCTCGGTGACGGTGTGGGCGCACCACATGTACGCCACCGGCGGGGTGCTGCTTCCGTTCTTCTCCTTCATGACGATGCTGATCGCCATCCCGACCGGTGTGAAGTTCTTCAACTGGATCGGCACCATGTGGAAGGGCTCGCTCAGCTTCGAGACTCCGATGCTGTGGGCGATGGGCTTCATGGTCACCTTCCTGTTCGGCGGGCTGACCGGCGTGATCCTGGCGTCGCCGCCGCTCGACTTCCACGTAACGGACTCGTACTTCGTGGTGGCGCACTTCCACTACGTCGTGTTCGGCACCGTGGTGTTCGCGATGTTCTCCGGCTTCCACTTCTGGTGGCCCAAGTTCACCGGCAAGATGCTCGACGAACGCCTCGGCAAGATGACCTTCTGGACCCTGTTCATCGGCTTCCACAGCACCTTCCTGGTCCAGCACTGGCTGGGCGCCGAGGGCATGCCACGCCGGTACGCGGACTACCTCGCGGCCGACGGCTTCACCACCCTGAACACCATCTCGACCATCGGATCGTTCCTGCTCGGCCTGTCGATCCTGCCGTTCTTCCACAACATCTGGAAGACGGCCAAGTACGGCAAGCCGGTCGGTGTCAACGATCCGTGGGGCTGGGGTCGTTCGCTCGAGTGGGCGACCTCCTGTCCGCCGCCGCGGCACAACTTCCTCACCTTGCCGCGCATCCGCAGCGAGTCGCCCGCCTTCGACCTTCACCACCCCGGCATCGCCGTCGGCGAGGACTCTGGAGGCAGCCCGATCGCCTCCCGCGACCAGAGCTGATCCGCACCGACCGCCGCCTTCATCACGTACTCGGGAGTTGTCCATGGACGCCAGTTACGAAGCGGCCCTCGGGCTGCATCAGATCGAGGGCTTTCTCCACCAGGAGGCCAACCGCCGCGAGGCACACCGCAGGGCCCGGGACTTCGCCTGGGAGCTGCCCGGCCTCACCGCCGATCAGCGACTCGTGATCGAGGAGGCCTACGCGCGGAGGGAGGTGGAGAACGCGCGCCGAGTCTCTCAGTACCTCGCGGACCGGATCAGCCAGGTCGAGGCCCAGCACGAGGCCCGTCACCGCCGATTTGCCCGGGACACGGCTGTCGCGATGGGTGTTGTCACGCTGGGGCTGATCGGCCTCTGCATCGCCGTGATCCTGGGGACGGCAGTCGGCGCTTCCTGACGCCGGGCGACTGAGGTCAGCGGGCGTCCTGCTCCAGGGAGGCGAGTATTTTGCGCAGTGCGTCCGCCACCACGGCGCGTTCCTCCGGGTCGAGAACGGAAAGAATGTCACGTTCCAGGCTGAAGTGCTGTTCCACCATGGGGTCGAAACTCGCTCGCCCCTTTTCCGTCAGGCCCACCAGCGTGCTTCTGCCGTCGACAGGAGAGGCGCCCCGGGCGATCCATCCCTCCCGTTCCAGCCGGTTGAGCCGCCCGGTCAGTCCGGCCGAGGACACCACCAGCGCTTGGCGCAACTGGCCGGGCGTCAGTGCGTAGGGAGGGCCGCTGCGGCGTAGCGCCTGCAACAGATCGAAGTCGCCCACGTTCGCGAGGGGCATGCCGGCCGAGCGACGCAGCCGGTTCGCGAACAGCTCGTCCAGAAGCCGAGCCGCACGCAGCAGGCGCGCCACCACCGCACTGGACGACACGTTGAGATCGGGCCACTCGTTCCGCCACTCGGCCAGCATCGTGTCCACGCTGTCGGCGCCGCCTGCGGCCTTGATGTCGTCATCCTCGTCCATTGCGGGACCAGGATAGCGGGGCGCCAGTCGACATAGGCCCGCGCCCAGAGTGCGGCGAAGATCTGAGGGAATGGTCTACGCGTTGAATCCATGCCCTTGGACGCCTGGCGCGATCGTGAACTGCCTGATGCCGCCCGGGAGCGACTCGTGATCGGCATCAACTGGAGCGGGCCGCGCCTCGTCGGCTGGAGCTTCACCCCGATGGAAGTTCTCCACCGACTGGCGGCGGATAACTGGCCCACGGCGCCGCTTGACACATCGCGCAGTCGCCGCCAGCAGATGAGTGCGCAACCGAGGGTGAGGAACGCTTCGTGGATGTCGTCGCGTATCTCCCAGCGGATCCGCAGGCGGGGGAACCAGTGCAGGTGGGCGAACGCACGCTCCACGCGTCAGCTCTGCGACGTTCGCACCCTTGCGGCCAACCCACCGCGAGCCGAGCACCGCACCGGTACTCGCCCGGCGAGACACCCTCTGATCAACTAACGGCCACCCGCCAGGCCAGCACGTCGGGGTCCCAGTCGCGGACCACGCCGAACGTCGGCGCTGCCTATCCCGAGCGCACGGCGAAGCTCACGGGCCGCGGCCGGGGCCGGATGCTCGGCGTCACCGGTCTCGCCCACAAGCACGACCCGAGCGTGCCGTTCCTCGAATGGCGGTGTCATTCGGCCGAAAGGATGCCCGATCGTGATGGGCGGATCAGAGCGGGAAGACGTATTGGTTCAGGCTCACGTATCCGAGGGACAGATCAGACGGGACAGGCGATGGCCACCACCACTGGTCAGACACGAGAGGGCACGCTGCCCACGAGCATTCAGTTGCCAGGAATTGTGCTGGGGGTGGGGCTCGGCGGATTCGTCGATGGCATCCTGCTCCATCAGCTCCTCCAGTGGCACCACATGCTCACCAGCACCAACCACGACCGCATCGGCGTGAAGTACTACCCCGCGAACACGGTTTCCGGTCTGGAGATGAACACCCTGTGGGACGGCATCTTCCACGCCGTCTGCTGGGTCGCGGTCATCCTGGGCCTGGGCATCCTGTACTCCCGGGTCACTCACCAGCGTCGCCGGGTGTGGACCTCCCGGGTGCTGTGGGGGTGGATCCTGGTCGGGTGGGGCCTGTTCAACATCGTCGAGGGCCTCCTGGACCATCAGATCCTCGGCATCCACCACGTCCACGGCGGTCCCCACCAGATCTGGTGGGACATGGGCTTCCTGCTCCTGGGCCTCCTCCTCATCATTGGCGGCTACCTGCTCCAGCGCAGCGGCCGGCCCTTCGACCCCGACGTCGCCGACCGGCCCGCCCGGCACGCCTGATGGACGTCGACATGCATCGCCACATGCACGACCACGGCGCAGGTAGCGGTCTGTGGGAGACGCTGCTGCCCCCAGCCGCAGTCATTCTGCTCGCCGCCGCCTACCTTCTCCTCGCAGACCGGGCCCGGCACCGCAATCCCGTCCAGGGCTGGGGACGCTGGCGGACGGCGAGTTTCCTGACCGGATGCACCCTGCTCGCCGGAGCACTGTTGCCACCGCTGGCCCCCTTCGCCCACGGCGACTTCCGCGGGCACATGGCCCAGCACATGCTCATCGGCATGTACGCACCCCTGGCCCTGGTGCTCGGCACGCCGGTCACCCTGTTGCTGCGCACCCTGCCCGCCGCCCGCGCCCGCGCGCTGATGGGCGTTCTGCACAGCCGCCCGGCCAGAGTGCTCGCCCACCCGGTCGCCGCCCTGGTCCTGAGCACCGGCATTCTCGCGCTCCTGTACTTCACCCCGCTGTACAACGCGACCATGAACCAGCCCGTACTGCACTGGCTGATGCACGCCCACTTCCTCTTGTCCGGCTGCCTGTTCGCCTGGATCATTGCCGGCCCCGACCCCGCCCCGACCCGGCCCCGCGTTCCCACCCGGCTCGTCGTCCTCGGGATCGCCGTCGCGGCGCACGCCACGATCTCCCAGCTGATCTACGGCGGCTTCCTCATCAACGTTCACGCACCCATCGACCAGGTTCAAGGCGGCGCAGAGATCATGTACTACGGCGGCGACATCGCCGAACTCCTCCTCGCCGTAGCCCTCGTCACCACTTGGCGGCCCGACCGCCACCGGCGCCATGGTGCTCATCGGCCGGTGCCCAGTGGCGTGGTCAGGTCAGCCGCCGGCTGACCCGGCCCGTCGCAACGATCCCATGGGCGTCGGTGGTCACTCGGCTCCTGGTATCGGCCAGATGAATCAGCCCCAGGCCCGGCTGTGACGGCCAACTTCGCGGATGCCTCAACGCTTCTCACCCTGCCCCTTCGTATGGGCGGGCTCGCGCCGCGCGTCGGCGCCCGGGCCGAGCCGCCGTCCCGGACGCCCGGCCGACGACCAGCAACTCGTCAACGCCCACATCTGGGGCGCCAACGCCTACGCCGCCCCCGTGTGGCATCTTCGCCGACACGGGACAGGCGGCATGTTCGACACCTACGCCGACAGTTTCGACGCCGCATGGACGACCGCAACCCGGCGACCTGGTCCCTGCCGTTCTATGGGCTGGCGGATGACGACTCCCCGATGCCGGAGACCCGCCGTCGGCGCGTACCGGGCTCCGGGTCGTCTCCGATTTCCTCAAGGAACGGGCCTTCAATCCAGACGTGTCAGGTTATCCGGGGTGGACGACTGGGGCGCCCAGGATTCTCCCCGTGCCCGGTGGGGCAGGGCTCAGGGGCCGCCGGGCGGACCGGAGGCAGGGTCGGCACCATCCGGGGTGCGGCTGTCTGCTGTCGATGGCGTTGTGCCGGCCTTATGGGCTGACCTGACGCACATCCGGCGCCGCCGCCTCCAGGCCTTCGGGGCCGTTCGCCGACATGGGCATTCATGTACGCCCCATTGACCTTTCCTTGACCCTCGGGTCAGCATCATCCGGAACGCCCCCCACGTCAGTGCCACCCGTCACGTTGTGAGGAGCCCGCCCCATGCGCACCTACCGCAGCACGCGGAACACCCGTCCGCGAGCGCTACGCACAGCCGTTGCCACCGTCGCGGCCTTTGCCGCCCTCGGTGCGGTACTGGTCACCACACCGGCCGCCGCCACCGCCACGGCCGCCGAAAGCGATCCCGGCAACTGCAAGACCTCCGACGATCCGTCCTGGTCCGGCTGGACCGACCACAATCAACTCGGCGCCACACTGCGGCAGATCGAGAAGACCAGCAAGGGCCGGGTGCAGGTCGAGGTCGCCGGGCGCACCACCCAGGGCCGCGAACTGTGGGCCGCGCGAGTGGGCACCGGCCCCCGCGTCCTGATGGTGACCAGCGCCATTCACGGCAACGAGCGCACGGGCACGGAGGCCCTCATCGGCATCCTCAAGGAGCTGGGTTCGAGCTCTGGTCCGAAGACCGCCGAACTCCTCAGCAAAGTCACCCTGGTTGCCATGCCGATGGTGAACCCAGACGGCGGCGAGCTCAACCGTCGTATCAACGTACGCTCCTGGGACCAGACCGTCGCGCAGTTCCCCCAGCTGGCCGGGGCGCCGCGGGCCTGGTACCACAGCCTCCGCGGCGACGGCATCGACCAGCCCGGCTATGACCTCAACCGGGACTTCAACCCGGATCTGAACTACGTCCCGCAGGCCTCCGACCTTCCCGGCGCGCAGACCGACGCCGGCTTCTTCCTCTCCCCCGAGTCGCGCGCGATCCGTGACACGTATGTGAAGATGCGCAATGAGAAGGGATCTGTCGACGGGTTCATCGATCTGCACCACATGGGTCCCTGCGAGCGCATCACGGGGGGCCCTCAGGACGGCAAGCTGATCACGGTCTCGCTGGACTATCCGCCGCTCGGCACGAACGATGGGGCCAAGTACAAGAAGCAGTGGCCGAAGCTGGACCAGGACAAGTCCCGCCGCTATGCGCTCACGGTGGCCAATGGCATCGCCGACGCATACGGCGAACAGTCAAGGCTCGCCGCGACCGGCCGCTATCTCCACCCCGACGCGCGCGAATACGCCGGCCAGGGCCGCTCCGCTTTCGCCCTCAACGGAACCGGCACAGTACTCTTCGAAGTCCGCGGGCAGCAGGACGACTTGGGACAGCGGCAGCGCGGCATGTTCGTCCAGTCCGTACGTACCGGAGTGGAGTCCCTGATGACGGGCCTGGCCACGGGCAGCGCCGACCGGGTCAACGGGGACGACTTCTTCAAGCTGCCGGACTACGGGTGGGAGACCACGGCGGACTGACCTCGGCGGAACGGGTCCCGTGCGCAGGCACGTGACCCACGGCAGACGCGGCCCGCGGCAGGTTCCCAACCTGCCGCGGTTACCGCGTCTGGTCGGGTAGCCGGAGACCATTACTGATCTCCGGCCCCCTCACCGAACAGCCCCCGGTCCTGGACGAGGTCGCCGTGCTTGCCGCCGCCGCAGCCTCGCTCATGGACCCGTGGCGGGGAGCAGCTACCCTCCAGGACTGACGCCGCCGCAGCGCGAGGCGGCGCGGCAGCCGCGGCCGCAACACCCGGGCGGCCCGAGCGATCCCGGGGCCGATGGCGCGCACGGCCCGGCCGAACGGTCGCCGCGCGACGATCACCACGGTCAGTGCGGCGACGCCGGCGACACGCGGGCTGTCCGCTCCGTCAGACGCCGGGGCCGTCGGAAGGCAGCGAGACGCGCGTCGGGATGGCGTCGTAGACGCCCGTGTCGAGGGAGTTCACCGAGCCGTCCGCGACGGCGTCGACCAGGCCGCCGAGCCCGGTTTCGACCATCTTGGTGAGCATGCCGTTGCGCTTCATGCCGTCGTACTGGGTCTGCGAGGACGTCTCGAAGAGAATCGCCGCAGAGCCGCGCAGCTGGTACGAACCGAGCGCGGTGCCCGGCAGGTTGGTGGACTGTGGGTAGAGGGTCAGCTTGCCGTAGGAGGACTTGCCCCGCTTCTGGAGCGCCTCGTAGACGGCGACGTTGGCACGCTTGGAGGCGGCCATGTCGAACTTGGGCCAGTTGCCGAACTCGGCCGGATCGTCGATGAACTTGGCCGAGATGGACAGCGGCGACATGCTCTCCATGTCATCGGTGGCGTAGCAGGACCACTGGTTGTGCAGGTCGACGAAGTAGTCGACTGTGCCGAACTCCTGCTCCAGCGAACGGTAGATATCGCGGGAGGTTCGCGCCTCTGGAGTGATGTACCAGCCGGTGTCGGCGCTGTCGCCCGGGAAGTCCTCGGCGGCGGGAACGTAGTCCAGGTTCGGGTGGAAGTCACGGTTGATGTCGAAACCGCCGACCCGGGAGTTGTAGTTCCACGACGGGGACGCACCCGCCAGCTGCGGGAAGTCGGCGACGACCTCGTCCCAGGTCATGTTGTTCTGCCGCTGGTCGAGCTCGCCTCCGTCGACGTTCAACCGGGGGATGACCACCACGGTGACGTTCTTCCGCAGCTTCTTGGCCGCCGGGCTGTCAGAGCCCCACTGCTTGAGCAGCTCCAGGGCCGCCTCGGTGCCGTGCATCTCATTGCCGTGGATCTGCGTCTGCACGTACACGACCTTGTCGCCCTCGCCGACGCGCGCGGTGTGGATGGCGCGGCCCTGGTTGGAGTACCCGGCCACCTCCACGTCGACGGTGCCGCCGGTGCTGGTCTCCAGCTGCTGGAGAGCGGTGGTCAGTTGCGTGTAGTCGACGAAGCCGTTGTTGCCGGATCCGGAGGCCTCGGTGCCGCAGTGGGACACCGGCGGGATCGCGCCGTTGGTGGGGTTGCCGGTGGCGTTGGCGGCGACGGTGGAGAGGCCGGTGATCAGGGCGGTGCTCGCCAGTGTGGCGACCCATTTCCGAGCGGACATTCACTGCTCCTCAGGTGTCGTCAGGCACTTCCGAGGGGGGTGTGCGCCACTCTAGGCGGCCGAGAGACATCTGTGAACCGGGCCTTGCTCCTGTCGCATGCCCGCCTGGCCAGGCGGGCTGCCGTCCTGCCTGCAATGGCCATGCACTTCGCGATATTTCCTCGCCAAATGCTCTCATCTGCAGCAACGCCGGTTAGACATGAGGCCATTGACGGGTTTTCACCAAGATCATATGCTCGCCGCTCGCCATCAGACGCTGCTCGCGACACCAGGGAGGCACACATGCGTAGGTCCAGTTTCACCAGGTCCGCCCGTACTACTACCGCCGCTCTCACCGGCGCACTCCTGCTGACCGGTGCCCTGTTCACCGGCACCGCCGCTGCGGTCGGGGAAGGCCCCGACTACCGGGGCAATGAGACGATCAACACCTCGATCCTGTCCACCTACGACGACGTGGCCCGCTTCCTGAAGGACCAGGACGCCAAGCAGGACGCCATGGAGCTCGAGGTGATCGGGCAGACCGTCAAGGGCCGCGACATCCACCTGGTCAAGTACCTCAGCAACCCGGACAACCCGACGATCCTGTACCTGGCGCAGCAGCACGGCAACGAGCAGCTGACCACCGAGGCCATGCTGCACACCATCAAGTCCCTCGGCTCGCCGTCCAAGGCCTCGCTGCTCAAGAACGTGAACATCCTCTTCATCCCGATGTTCAACGCCGACGGAGCAATGGGCGACGTGAACTTCCCCCTCGACGGCTACCTCGCCAAAGGCGAACGCCACCTGACCCGCTACAACGCCAACGAGGTCGACCTCAACCGCGACCACGTGGCCAAGGAGCAGCCCGAGACGCAGGCCCTGCACGAGAATGTGTTGCGCGCCTACGACGTGGACTACGCGATCGACCTGCACCACCAGGGCACCCAGTCCCGCGTGAACGGGGATCTGGTGTCCGGTTCGATCCTGTACCCGACGACCCCGGACGTCTCGCCCGAACTGGTCGAGAAGTCCAAGCGGCTCGGCTCCGTGGTGTACCACAACGTCGACCGCACCGGCTGGGGCCACATCGGCCGGTACGACGGGGGCTCGGCCAACACCATCGGTCGCAACGGCATGGCGGCCGAGTACGGCATCGCCACGCTGCTGTTCGAGATGCGCGGGATGAGCGACCACGAGTACGCACCGTATGTACTCGGCCAGAAGTCCAACGGCTACCTGATCCGGCAGTCGGTGCTCACCATGGAAGCCACTATCAAGGCGATTGCGGACGGCTCGATCGACCAGGCGGACACCTCCTTCTGGGACACCCTTCCCCAGCAGTGCAACACCTGCTGACGACGCCACCACCGCGGTGAACCCCCCCGGGTCACCGCCCCTCGGAGGGCGGTGACCCGGGGGTTGCGCTGCCCGGCAGTGCGGGTGCCGATTAATCATCCGGCCAGGTCAAGCAGCACGTTGGTACTCGCGAAGACTCCCTTCCCGCCCGAAGGCGGGGATTCCCTCCGAAGGAGGAAGGATGGAAGTCCCCCGACGGGACCAACTCGGCGAAACCCCTCATGAGCAGCTGCTTGACCAGGCCGGATGATGTGTCGGCACCCGCAGCCTCGGGCTGATCCGGGGCGGCCGGCTGCAAGCTCTCATCCGGGGGTCGTATCGCGGTCGAAGCGAACTGACATTCGAAATCACATGAGTTGGAGAGCGCGGAGCCCGGCACGCGCAGCCGGGCCCCGCGTGGGCTCAGCAGCCCGTACGGTCCTCCGTCAGGGCGCCCTGCTCGGTCCGTAGTGTGCGGTCGTAGCAGCCCTCCGACCCGTCCAGCCGGTAGCGCTCGTTCGACGTGCCGACGGCATGGCGCTGGTCACGAGGGACACCCAGCGTCCAGGTGGCGTCGCCGGTGTACGTATCGTCGAGCCGCGACCAGGAGATGCGCTTGCCGGCGCGTACGACCGAGGTGTCCGCGCGGTCCCCGAGCGTGAGGACGGTGCGCAGTCGGTTGTCCGTGCCGATCGTGGTCTCGCCGTCCATGGTGTAGACGCGATGGGTGTGCGCGACCCGCGCCGGGCCGCGGCCGTCCACGGTCACCGTCTCGTCGTCGTCCCAGCGCGACGTGAGCCCGTCGGTGTTCTCGTCCTCCGTCCAGTGGTGGGCTGAGGTATTGGCGACGGTGCGCGAGACGGTGGTCTCCACGCGCCCGTGCGAGGTGTTCACATAGCCGACGACGGTGAGCCGGTGGCCACCCTTGGTGTCGAGCCGGTTCAGTGAACCGGGCGTGATCGTCGTCGAGTTTGAAAGATCGTTCTGATCGTGCTTCGTGAGCGCCCCGGTGACGTGCTCGCTGCCCTCGTCCTGCCAGACGAGGACGTTTGTGGGTGTGCTCCAGCCGCTCTGCCCCTCGGGGAGGCCCGCGACCGACACCTCGACACGGTGCTCGCGCCCGTCATTGAGGATGCCCGCGAACGGCGTCAGGTCGTACTCGATCGGCTTCACGTCGAAGGCACGCGGCGCCGGAACGACGTACCACAGGAAGGGGTTGGACCAGCCGCCGGTCCACACGTTCGGGAACGGCGCCGCGATTCCCGCGAGTTGGCCGTCGACCTTGACCTGCACCTCGCGGTACGGACCCTTGTCCGCCTTGCACGAGTAGGACGCGGCGTCCGGCACGGTCAAGTACCAGTACTCCTCACAGCCGCCGCCGGATCCGGTGGCGTACACCTCGGCGACGATGCGCTCGGAGTTGCGCGGCGTGGTCAGCGTGGCGCCCTCCAGCGGGAGCACCTTGTCGGGCGTCTCGGCGGCCTTCGTACTGCCCTTCGCGGCATAGAAGGTCAGTGTGACCTTGACGTCGATGACGCCGGTGTATGTCTCGTCGACGACATTGCCGATGAGCATTTCGACGGGCTGCTCGCGGCGCAGTGTGTCGCTGTAGTGGGTGACGTCCTTCTCCACCGACCAGGTGATCCCGTCGACGGAGGGCTCGGGCGTGGACGTACGGAACACTTCGACGCCGCCCATACGGAGGTAGCCGAGCCGGTCGTACTGACGGCCCTTCACCTTTCCGTCGAGGCGCAGCACCACCTTGCTCCAGCGGTCTCCGCACTCCATGGGCGGGGCGTAACTTCCCCTGTACGGCTTGAAATCACGGAACTGCGCCTCGGCGACGGTGACTTCGCAGGATCGGGTGTCGGGCTTCTCGATGGCCGGCGCCGCGGTCAGCGGGTCGTGCCAGTCGGTGCCGAACTCCACAGGAACCGGCTCGGCCGCGGCCGCCGGGCTCGCGCCGAACGCCGATCCGGCGGCCAGCACCAGTCCGGCGAGCATGGACGTGATCTGTCGTTTCATGAGTCAGGAGTGAAGCGCGGGATGAACAAGTGCGCCAGGGGTGAATGTTCGATCTTGTCGTGATCTATGTGCTCGTGCGGGAAAATCCATTGTTGCGAACTCCGGCGGAACGCGAACCTTGCACGGATTCATCACTCGCCACCCCTCGGCGCTCCATGGGACGTCAAGCAGATTCGTGACCTGCTGCTCCGCCCCGTAGGGGCGGCGGGCCGACCGTGCGCAGAGCCCTCGGGCATGACGACCTCATCGTGATGGGCGGCTCCTGCCGGCGCACCTGGGACCACGCGATCCCCAAGTCGGCGCGGGCGTCCGGGCCCAGGATCAACCGCCAGTTCCGGCCGGACGGGGGTGCGCTGAGCCGGCACCCCCCGTCCACCGCTTCGGCCATCCCGCCTGCCGCTCCGGTGACCCTGCCGGAGCCGACGTGACCTGGGGGAGCACCAAGTCGCGCACCCTGAGCGCGAGTTCGGATCCGCATGTGCACCGGGCCCGGCCCGTGCCCGTGTCCTCCGCGCCTGCGGACCGCGGGGGGAAACGGACTTGATCCCACCCCTTGTCCCGCCGCCCGTCGGCACCGAAGAATGCGCACGGCAACCATCGGCTACAGACGTCACACCCGGCGTCGGCAAGGGGGCTCCACCCAATGTCACCCGCAGCACCGATGACACGCACGACACGTCGCTCACCGAGGATCGGCAAGGCGCTCACCGGCGCTGCGTTCGCGCTCGCCCTGGTCGGCGCGGGCGCGGCACCCGCCGTCGCCGGGACCGCGGGCGGGGACGCCGGCACCCGCGCGAGACCGAACGACGCGCCCGTCACGTTCGCCGGCACCGTCGCGCTCAGCAACTGTTCCGGCTCCGTCGTGCGCACCCCGCAGTCACAGCCCGACGACCCCGCCCTCGTGCTCTCCAACGGGCACTGCATCGAGGGCGGCTTCCCGAAGGCCGGCCAGGTCATCGTGGACCGGCCGTCCACCCGCACGTTCAAGCTCCTCGACGAGGACGCCGGGGTGCTCGGCACGCTCCAGGCCGACCAGATCTCGTACGCGACGATGACCGACACCGACATCTCGCTGTACCGGACGACCACGACCTACGCCGAGATCGAGAGCAAGTACCACGTACGGCCGCTGCTGCTCGACCCGCGCCACCCGCGCAAGAACACCGAGATCACCGTGACGTCGGGGTACTGGAAGAAGCAGTACAAGTGCTCCGTCGACGGGTTCGTGGACCAGCTCAAGGAGTACTGGTGGACCTGGAAGGACTCGGTGCGTTACACGCCCGAGTGCCAGACCATCGGCGGCACCTCCGGCTCCCCGGTGATCGACGACCACACCGGACGCGTGATCGCCGTCAACAACACCCATAACGAGGACGGGGAGCAGTGCACGCTCAACAACCCCTGCGAGGTCGACCGCAAGGGGCTCATCACCGTCCGCCACGGCACGCGCTACGCGCAGGAGACCTACGGGATCGTGCCGTGCGTCGTCGACGGCAGCAAGCTCGACCTGGGCCGCAAGGGATGTGAACTCCCCGTGCCCCAGGCCTAGTCCGCAGAGGGCGTACGCCGTACGGGCCGGCTGCGAGCAGGTCCGTGCGGCGGCGTCCTCGATGACGTACCGCCCGTCGATCGGCACGTGGGGGATGCCCACCGGCAGGGTGCGTGGCGCCTCGAACGCCGAGCCCGCCGCCACCGTGTCCGGGTCGAAGGGTGCGTATCCCCGACGGCGGAGCGGAGGCGGCCGCGGCCCGGGTCGAACGCTCCCAGGTCATTCGGAAGCCGGGGCATCGGTGTTTGCTTCTCGTCGAGGAGTCGGTGCTGTACTTCCAGCTCGGCACCGCCGAGTCGGCGGCCGCCCAGCTCGGGCACCTGCTGTCCGTCGGGGCGCTACCCGCGGTGTCGCTGGGAATCATCCCGATGGCGACGCGGGAGCGGGCGCTCTGGCCGCAGGAGACCTTCCACATCTACGACGACGCCCTCGTCTCCGGGGAGCTCCTGTCCGCGTAGGTGAACATCGCGCAGCCGAGCGAAATCGGGCTCTGCCTCAAGGCGTTCGAGCAGCTACGGAGCATGGCTGTGTATGGCGCGGATGCGCGCGTCCTGATCGTGAAGGCGATCGACGCATGGGGCTGATCGTGGCTGCGGATGGGTCTCCGGCCTTGGGGCTGACTGGTGGGCCCGCATGTTGAGGTGTCGCGTATTCGCCGACCTTGCCATTGCTCCGGCTACTCTTCGTGGCTACGACGTCGGGAGGGGAGCCAGCCGTGGGCATTGTGGACTGCGTGTTCTGCGCCATCGCTCAGGGAGAAGAGGAGGCCAGTCTCGTCCATGAGGACGAGACAGTGCTGGCCTTCATGGATCTTCAACCTGTGACTCCTGGCCATCTTCTGGTCGTTCCCAGGACCCACGCAGTCGGATTGGAGGACCTGGATGTCCGGACCGGGGCGAGGGTCTGGGAGGTAGCACACCGTCTTGGGCGGGCACTGCGTCGCTCGGGTCTCCGTTGTGAGGGCGTCAACCTGTTCCTGGCCGACGGCGAGGCCGCCTTCCAGGAGGTCTTCCATGTGCACCTTCATGTATTTCCGCGGTTCGCGGATGATGGGTTTCGAGTGGATGCCGAGTGGCGAGTGCGTGAGCGCAGTGAGCTCGATGCCACTGCAACAGCCGTGCGTGGAGGACTGTCCCAGATCCGCCATGGCGTCTTCGGAGCGGGTTCATCGTGAGCGTGAGTGGTCGGCGGGGGCCTATCGAGCGCAGGTTCCTCCAGCCTCGGTGACCAGGCGGGCGGCGGTCTTGTCGTGGTAACCGAGGGCCTTGGCGATGACGGGGCCGGGGCTTGGAGGACGAGGTGCCGGATCGACGAGGTCGGGGCCCTCTGAAGGGGAAGGCCGAGTTTGCGTAGTCCGTCCCGCAAGCGCGTTGACGAGCGAGGCAACCGCCCCCAAGCCCACCACGGCGGCGAGGCCTCCCACCATGATCTTCATACCGGGAGGGTGTTCAGTGAGCTGTGGCGCCCCTCCGAGCTGCTGACCACTCGCGGTGGTGCTGACCGTACACGTGACTCTGCCTCAATCCGGTTGCTGCCGATGAAGCTGAACCTCTTTGCCCGTTCGCGTAGACGAAGTGTGAGCGGTCCAGGGGCACATTGTCGGTAAGGATCAGAAACAGGTACCTAGGAGAACGGATCGAGCTGCGCGACGAGCCAGAACTGGGTGGGGCCGATGAGTACGTCGAGACCTTCGCCGTGTGAAGGGACTAGACCACTCCGGTCCGTGGCGCTAAGTTGCTCGAAACTGAATGGAACTCAGGCTTTTCAAGTATGTACGTGCATCGCTGATTGCCGTCCAGGGAGTCCCCGTGCCATTGCGAGTGCAGAGAAGTCCTGTGCCATCCTGCTGTCGCGCTCCGCGTCTGCTGGTCGCGGCGGTCCTCACGATCCTGGTGGGCCCGGCGGGTGTGCCGGCGGCAGCCAGTGCCGAGAGGCCGCGCCCGCGGCGGCGGCCACCGCGCTCGTTCCGCGCCCGGTCGTCGTGGAAGATGCGGCTGGCGATGAGCCGTTCGTCCTGCGTCCCTCTCTCGCCGTCGTCGCACAGGGTGAAGCAGCGCGTGTCGGTGAGCAACTCGCCAACGCCTTCGCCGGCGCCGCGGAGATCAACGTCGGAGGCCGCCCCGCCTGAGACCGGCACGCGGACGCGACGCGCCCCGATGCCGGGCGGGTGAGAGGCCCGGCAGCGGAGGCGGCGCCAGGACGAGGTTCCACCGAGAGGAGCACGCGCACGATGGAGCAGTCGAGAGTGAGCCGTCGGGGCTTTGTGGCCGCCGGCCTGTCCCTTCCCATTCTGGCCGGAACGAGGACCCCTGCCTTCGCGGGCGTCGCCGAAGGCGCAGGCGCAGGGCCGGCCATCCCGGAAGCGGCCCCGCCGACGGTCCTGCCTGCCGTGCAGCGATTCGAGGCCGGGGCGGTCGCGAAGGAACTCGTTCCGGCAACGCGCATCGTTCTGCACCCGGCTTCGGCACGCGATCTCCGGCCGGCAGCGGAGGTGCTCGCGGAGGAGTTGGTGGCAGAAGGACACCTGACGCGGGCTCCGCGGGTGGCCGTGTCCCGGAACTCCAGGCCGCACGACATCGTCCTGCGACTGGGCGAGGTGGACCAGGCCGAGCATTCGGAGGCGTACTCGATCGTCACCGACGAGGCCGTCACGGTCATGTCCCCGACCGCCGTCGGTGTCTTCTGGGGCACCAGGACGCTGGTGCAGGTGCTGCGCAGCGGCCTGCCCGCTGGCAGGATCGTCGACTGGCCGGCCCTCAGCGAGCGGTCCCTGCTGCTTGACCTGGGCCGGAAGTACTTCACACCGGACTGGATCAAGGCTCTCATCCGCGAGATGTCGTTCCTGAAGATGAACGCGCTCCAGCTCCACATCTCCGAGGGGCTCGGTTTTCGAGTGGAGTGCGAGACGCATCCGGAGATCGTCTCGGCGGAGCACCTCACGAAAGCGGAGGTGCGGGAGATCCTGGCCTTCGCGCAGAAATATCACGTACATGTCAATGTCGACGTGGACACTCCGGGTCACATGGACCACATCCTGTCCTTCCACCCCGAGTACCAACTTGTACTTGCCAACGGCACCCGACACTCCGGCTTTCTGGACTTCAGCAAGCCGGACGCGCGGCGACTCGTCCACGAGATCGTCAGCGAGATGTGCGATCTGTTCGACGGACCTGTCTTCCACCTCGGCGGCGACGAGTTCTTCCCGGCACCGTGGCAGGGGACGGGACCGGATGTCGTCTCGGACCGGACGGCGCCGCAACTGGTGCAGTACGCACGGGACGTGACTGGAAACAGCTCGGCCACCGCACACGACGGATACGAGTTCTACATGAACGAACTCGCCGATGTGGTCCGGTCGAAGGGCAAGACGGCGCGCATGTTCAACGACGACGTCCATCCGGGCGAGGGCGTGAACCGCGTCGACCCGCGTACCCAGGTCGACGTCTGGATACGCTGGAACTCGGCAAAACCGAACGCCGGGCAATACGTCACTGCCGGACATGAGGTCATCAACTCCAACGGTGACTACCTGTACTTCATTCTCACGTCGGAGGGTCTCGGAACGGGCCCCTACAAGAATCCGCGGGGGATCTACGAGCGCTGGACCTCACGGACGTTCATGGGGGCCGCCGGCAGCGCGGGTGATTACCACCTGCCGGAGCACGCACCGGTTTTCGGCGCCCATCTGTCCGTTTGGTGCGACTCACCCAGCTCCATGGGGCAGGACGAAGTGGCGCGGTTGCTGCAGGAGTGGCTGCAGGTGTTCGCACAACAGACCTGGGGTTCCCCCAAGCCGGCCGAGACGCTCGAGGAATTCCGGGCCATGGTCGTGGAACAGGTGGGAACGGCGCCTGCAGCCCGGCTGCGTGACTGACGCGGACCCGGCTCGCCCCCGGGCCGTCGCGGTCTCAGGGCGGCTGACCTCCGCGCACGGGCGCGCCTGTCCGACTTCCGGCCGGGCGTCGCCCCTGGTGTTGTCCGGCGGTGCCGTCGAGCCGCGGTGTGGCCTCGGTGACGCCCGCCTGCACGGCCCCGCTGCGGATTCTCGCGGGAGCATGCGTGATGGCCGAGGTGTCCGCCCGCAGCTCCGTCGGGACTCCTCACGCGCCGCAACTCCTCGGCCGGCAGGCACGCATGCGTGTTTGACGTGGTCGGGACGTGTTGTTTCCCGGTCGTAACCATTGGCCCCGGGGAGCCTGCTCCGTACGTCCATCGACATCCGACACTCCGAGCGGCTCTCGGAAGCCCGGCCTGCTCTCGTACGGGCCTCTCGGAAGAAGTCCCGCAGTAGCTCGCCCGATGGCCGCACATACCTGGCGCGCCCACCACTGCCCGCCGCAGGCCGCGGAGGGACGGCCGCGCCGAGGCGCACACCGCAAGCAAGCAACGTAATCGCTACTGCGTGAACCCCGCAGAAGGGACAGAAATGACTCACACCACGGGCACTCGCCGTACGAGTGGCCCTCCCTCTTCCAGAACGCGCCGACGGGGCGCTGTACGCCGTCTGGCGCTGGGAATCGCGCTGGCGCTCGCGGCGCCGGCCGCAACGGCGTCGGCCACGACGGCGGCCGGAGCCGAGACCGCGCCACCTCCCCAAGTGCCGGTGGCCGCGCGGCAGGCGCCGGTATTCGCCGGCAACGACGGCCTGCGGCACACGGTGACCTGGGACGCCGACTCCCTGAAGATCGACGGCAAGCGCCTCAACATCTGGTCCGGAGAGTTCCATTACTGGCGGCTGCCCAGCCCCGACCAGTGGCGGGACGTCCTGCAGAAGATGAAGGCCTCCGGGTTCAACGCCGTCTCGCTGTACTTCTTCTGGGGCTACCACTCCAGCAAGCCGGGCTCCTACGACTTCACCGGCATCCGCGACATCGACCGCCTACTCACCATGGCCGAGCAGGAGGGCCTGTACGTCATCGCCCGTCCGGGGCCGTACATCAACGCCGAGGCCTCCATGGGAGGCCTGCCCCCGTACACCACCACCTACGGCGGCGCCTCGCGCACGTCCGACCCGCAGAACCTGGCCGCCGACCTGGAGTGGCTGAAGGCCGTCAACCGCATCATCGCCCGCCACCAAATCACCGACGGCGGCGGCAGCGTGATCGCCTACCAGGTCGAGAACGAGCAGATCGACCACTCCGCCCAGCGGATCGACTACATCGAGAAGCTGCAGAGCGCCGTCCGGGACGACGGCATCACGGTGCCGCTGTTCCACAACGACTGGGGAAACGGGCACGGCTGGAACGCGCCCGGCAGACCCGGCGGTTCCAAGCTCGACCTGTACGCCTTCGACACCTACCCCCTCGGATTCGACTGCAAGGGCAGCCGCGGGCGGCTCGGCGACTTCGAGTCCCGCGTCCGTTCGTACTCGCCGGACACACCCGTGTTCATCGCGGAGGGTCAGGGCGGCGCGTTCACCGCGTGGGGCCGCGACTTCCAGACCGGTGAGTGCGCCAAGTTCGTCGACCCGGCCTTCACCCGGCAGTTCGCGGTGAACAACCTGGCCAACGGTGTCACCATGTTCAACCACTACATGGAGTACGGCGGTACCAACTGGGGCTGGACCGGTGACCCCGGGTCGGGCTTCACCTCCTACGACTACGGCGCGGCGCTCTCCGAGGACCGGCGGATCACCCCGAAGCTCGCGGTGCAGAAGGAGTTCGGATACCTGCAGCAGGCCGTCGCGCCGCTCTCCTCCGCACGCGCGGTGACCGCGCCCCCGGTCACCGCCACTGGCGGGAAGGTCGCGGTCGGGCAGCGGCTGTCCGCGGAGGACGCCGCCTCCACCTCCGTCTCCGGTCACGGCGCCCGGCTGATCACCCTGCGGCACGCCGACAGCAACGACACCTCGACCAGCAAGGTGACCTTCCCGCTGGACCTGGGCACCGTCCCCGGTCCGCCGGGACCGGCCTCCTACCGCTGGAACGACTCCGGCCCGGACGCCCTCACATACACCGGCTCCTGGCAGCACGCCTCCGGCCAGAGCTGGACCAGTGGCGACTACAAGGACGACGAGACCTTCTCCGACAAGGCCGGCGACAGCCTGGAGGTCACTTTCGACGGACCGGTGGTGCGCTGGATCGGACCGGACTCGGTCAATCACGGCACAGCCGACGTCTACATCGACGGCGTCAAGAAGGCCACGGTCGACAGCTACGCGCCCTCCGCGGTGTTCCAGCAGGTCAAGTACGAGGCCGACGACCTCGGACCGGGCCGTCACACGCTGAGGATCGTCGTCACGGGCAAGAAGGGCGACCCGGCGTCGCAGGGCACCTTCGTCTCCGTGGACGCCATCGACACCACCCCCACGACCCCGCCCGCGCCGCAGCCCTCGCCCACCGGCTACCCCCGTGTCCCGCAGCAGCCCGGCACCGCGATCACGCTGGACGGGCGCGACGCCAAGGCCATCGTCGCCGACTGGGCGTTCGGCCCGCACCGGCTGGTGTACTCCACCTCCCAGGTGCTCACCCGGCTGTCGGTGGGCAACGACCTGCTGGTGCTGGACGGCACGAAGGGCGAGGACGGCGAGACCGTGCTGCGGTACGCCTCCCGGCCGAAGGTGGCACAGCTGGACGGCGCTCCGGTCGCCACCACCTGGGACGCGGCCCGCGGCGACCTGCGGCTCAACTACACCCACGGCGGCACCGCCTCCGTACGCGTCAGCGGCGACGGCCACGACCTGACCGTCCTGCTCACCGACCGGGACACGATCGCCAACACCTGGCACCTGGACACAGGCAAGGGCGAGGTCCTCGTCCAGGGCCCCGAACTCGCCCGCACCGCACGCCTTGTTGGAACCCGCCTCGACCTGACCGGCGACACCCGCTCGGCCGGGCGGCTGCGTGTCTTCGCACCGCGGGACGTCGCCGTGCTCAGCTGGAACGGCCGCAGGGTTCCCGCCCACCGCGACGCGGCGGGCGCCCTGGTGGCCACGCTTCCCGGTCCGCAGGCCCCGGCCATGCCCGCGATCGCACAGTGGCGTACCGCCGGTTCCGACCCCGAACGCACCCCCGGCTTCGACGACTCGGGCTGGGCGAGGGCCGGCCGCACCACGGCCGACAATCCTCGGCACGGTCCGGGCGCGGCCTCGGGCGTGGTGCTCGACACCGACGAGTACGGCTTCCACGAGGGCGACACCTGGTACCGCGGCCACTACACCCCCACGACGGCGAGCAGCACGGTGACTGTCACCGCCCGTACCGGCACCGCCGGCGACGCGCTGGTGTGGCTCAACGGCACCTACCTCGGCGCCCAGGGCGACGGTGCCGCCACCTACAAGGTCCCTGCCGGCCTGACGGAACCGGGCAAGCCCGCCGTGCTCGCGATCCTGGTCCGCAACATGGGCCAGTACGAGGACTGGTCCGCCGACGGACGCTCCAAGGGCGGCCGGGGCCTGGCCGACGTGGCCGTTCCCGGCGCCGGCACGGTCCAGTGGCGGATCCAGGGCGCGGTCGGCGGTCCCGACCCGGTCGATCCCGTGCGCGGCCTGTACAACAACGGCGGCCTGTACGGCGAGCGGAAGGGCTGGCACCTGCCGGGATCCCCGACCGCTTCCTGGGCCACGACCACCGCGCTGAAGAGCGACCGCCCGGGTGTGCGCTGGTACTCCACCGTCGTCGACCTGAACCTGGCGCGTGACACCGACACCGCGGTCGGCCTGCGGATCGAGGACGCCTCCGGACGCGCGGCGAAGTACCGGGTACAGATCTTCGTCAACGGCTGGAACACCGGACAGTACGTCAACAACGTCGGCCCCCAGGACGAGTTCGTCATTCCCTCCGGGTTCCTCAAGGCCCGAGGGGCCAACACGATCGCACTGGCGATCACCGCCGAGCAGCCCGGCGTCGGACCGGACGCGGTCCGACTCGTCGACCGCGGCACGGTGCTCGGCGGGGTCGACGGCGGACAGAACGCCTCACCCGGCTACCACGCCGTCCTCGGCGGTGATGTGCCCGCCGGAAAGGGCTGACCCCGCCCTCGTCACGTTGATGGCCGGACTGCCACAAGCGGTCCGGCCACCAGCGCGTCCCGACGGCCGAGCCCGGCCCGCGCCTCGGCGAACAGCGGAGTGCTCGGCCATTTCTTCCTGAGTTCGCCCTAAAGGCGGGTAGGTGGCGGCCCGATCGAGCCCAGATGAGCACTTCGCGTGGCCGTTCTACATACGGGACGGCCCGAAGGGGCGGGTGATGCCGCCGTCGAACCTCTTGTGGAGCAGCGCTGGCCTGAATATGATCCGACTCAGGAAAAAAGAGTGTCGCCGCCCTCCCGCGGCCCCTTGCCAGTGGTGCCCGCCGGCTCCGCGCCTCCTCACCTGAATCGACCGGAAGGTCTCCCGCTCGTGCCAGTTCGCAACATCCTGTTCCTGATGACCGACCAGCACCGGGTCGACACCCTGGGCTGCTACGGCAACCCGGTGGTCGACACCCCCGCACTCGACTCGGTGGCGGCTGAGGGCACCCGGTTCGACAGCTTCTACACCCCGACCGCCATCTGCACCCCCGCCCGCGCCTCGCTCTTCACCGGCCAGCACCCTTTCCGGCACGGCCTGCTGGTCAACCCCGAGCGCAATGGCGGCGCCCGGGACGAGGTCGAGGACGGCACGCCGGTGCTGTCCCAGCCCCTCCTGGACGCCGGCTACCACGTCGGCCACGTGGGCAAGTGGCACATCGGCCGTACCCGGGGCCCGGAGTTCTACGCCATGGACGGTGAGCACCTGTCCGGGGCGCTCAACCCTGTCCACCACCCCTCCTACGAGGTCTGGCTGGAGAGCCGCGGGTACCCGCAGTTCGCGGTCAAGGACCCGGTCTTCGGTTCGGCGGCGAACGGCACCGGCCGCGGCCACCTGATCGCCGGCCGCCTCCAGCAGCCCGTTGAGGCCACCATCGAGGCATACCTTGCCGACCGGACGCTGGAGCTGCTCGACGGCTACGCCGCCGACTGGCACAGCGAGGGCAGGCCGTTCATGCTCTCCTGCAACTGGTTCGGCCCGCACTTGCCGTACCTCATCCCCGACGAGTACTACGACATGTACGATCCCGCGTCGGTGCCGTTGCCGGCCTCCATGGCCGAGACCTTCGCCGGCAAACCGGACGTGCAGCGCCGCTACGCCGACTACTGGTCGGCGGACCACTTCGACGCCGCCGCCTGGCGCAAGCTCATCGCGGTCTACTGGGGCTACGTGACGATGATCGATCACCAGGTCGGCCGTCTCCTGGACGCCTTGAAGGCCCACGGCCTGTGGGACGACACCGCGGTGGTCTTCACCGCCGACCACGGCGAGTTCACCGGTTCCCACCGGCTCAACGACAAGGGACCGGCCATGTACGAGGACATCTACCGCATCCCCGGCCTGGTCCGGATACCCGGCTGCCCGGCGCAGGTCCGCGACGACTTCGCCACCCTCATCGACCTGCATCCCACGGTCCTCGACCTCGCGGGACTTCCCGCTCCCGCGGAGTGCGACGGACGCAGCCTGCTGCCCGTCCTGCACGGCGAGCCGGCCGACGGCACGCGCGAGCAGGTGGTCACCGAATTCCACGGCCACCACTTTCCGTACTCGCAGCGCATGATCCGCGACCGCCGGCACAAGCTCGTCTACAACCCCGAGAGCGTCAACGAGCTCTACGACCTCGAGGCCGACCCGCACGAGCTGCACAACGTCCACGAGGCCCCCGCGTACGCCGGCGTACGAAGCGACCTGACGGCGCGTCTCTACCAGGAGCTGCTCCGGCGTGGGGATCCCGCCTACACGTGGATGAGCTACATGTCCGACATCGGCGGCGGCCGCGCGCCCGACGTCGACGGAGTCGCGGACGAGGTCGCATGAGACAGGACACGGCAGCCGCCGGAGTGGGCCGGCGACCGGACTCCCCGAAGGACGTCCCCATGAAGACCGGCGCGACCGCGCCCCGGTCCACCGCCGCCGAGGCGCCGGCCCGCACCCGGCGCCGGTCCGGCAGGCCGAGCCCGGGCGAGATCCTGCTCTCCGTGTGCTCCGCGGCCCTCGGCCTGCTGGCCTGGATCGCGCTGGCCCACAGCGGTATCCAGGGCTTCCCCGGCCCGTTGCCGGTGCTGAAGCGCGGCTGGGACCTGATCGGCGACGGCACCCTCTTCAGCGACCTCGGCGCCAGCCTCAGGCGCGTGCTCACCGGCTACGCGATCGGTGTGGCCCTGGCGGTGCCGATCGGCTTCGCGATGGGCTGGTATCCGATCGTCCGCCGTCTCGTCGAGCCCTGGCTGCAGTTCTTCCGGATGGTGCCGCCACTGGCGATCATCCCGTTGGCCATCGTGCTCATGGGTATCGGCGAGACCCCGAAGGTCTTCGTCATCTTCCTGGCCGCGTTCCTCTCCTCGGTGGTGTCGACCTTCCAGGGCGTGGTGTCGGTGGACTCCACGCTGGTCAACGCCGCCCGGGTACTCGGAGCCGGGGACGGGAGAGTGTTCCTGGGCGTGGTGGTGCCCGCCTCGACCCCCTTCATCCTGGTCGGCATGCGGATCGGCCTGGGCGCGGCCTGGGCCACCGTCGTCGCCGCCGAACTCATCGCGGCCCAGAGCGGCCTGGGCTTCCGGATGCAGCAGGCACAGCTCTATTACGACCTGCCCACGATGTTCGTCCAACTCGTCGTCATCGGCGCCGTCGGCCTGGCCATGGACCGGTGCCTGCTGTTCGCCGAGCGCAGGCTGACCGGGTGGCAGGAGAGGAGGTAACCCCATGCCCGCCATCACATTCCACGACGTCTACCAGAACTTCGACGCCAAGGGCGGTGACTTCGTCGCCCTCGACCACGTGAACCTCACCATCGAGGACGGCGAGTTCGTCACGGTCGTCGGGCCGTCGGGATGCGGCAAGAGCACCATGCTCAACATCGCAGCCGGCCTGCTGAAGGCGACGGGCGGCACCGTCACCGTGGGCGACGAGACCGTGTACGGCCCCAGCCCCGAACGTGGCGTCATCTTCCAGCAGTACGCACTGTTCCCGTGGATGACCGTCAGCGAGAACGTCGAGTTCGGGCTGAAGGTCGCAGGGGTCGGCAAGAAGGAACGCCGGGCCGCCGCACGGCGGATGATCGACATCGTAGGTCTCACCGACTTCGCCGACGCCCTGCCGAAGACGCTCTCCGGAGGTATGAAGCAGCGGTGCGCCATCGCGCGGGCGTACGCCGTGGACCCCAAGGTCCTGCTCATGGACGAACCCTTCGGCGCGTTGGACGCTCTGACCCGCGTTCGTCTGCAGGACTCCCTGCTGGAGACCTGGAGCCGCGACCGCCGCACCGTCATGTTCATCACCCACGACGTGGACGAGGCCGTGTACCTCGCGAGCCGGGTCGTCGTCATGGCCGCACGCCCCGGGCGCATCCACCAGGTCATCCCGGTCGGCCTGCCCTATCCCCGTACCGAAGAGATGCGACTGTCCGCCGAGTTCGCCGCACTGCGGCGGCAGGTCTGGAACGCCGTGTACCACCAGCCGTCCATGCTCGAAGGGGCAGCATCATGAAGCGCAGAACCATCGGCCTGTGGGCCGCGACCGCCGTCCTCGCCCTGACCGCCACCGCCTGCGGCAGCGACGGCGCTCCCTCGTCTTCCGGCAAGGGCACCAAGGTCACCTTCGGCTACATCGCGGACTACAGCGGCTCGGCCGCACTCGCCGTGGCCGCCAAGCAGGGCCTCTGGGAGAAGGCCGGGCTCGATCCCGATCTCAAGGTCTTCACCAACGGCCCCCTGCAGGTCCAGGCGCTCGGCGCCGGCGACCTCGACTTCGGCTACCTCGGCCCGGGCGCCCTGTGGCTTCCCGCCTCGGGGAAGGCGAAGATCATCGCGGTCAATATGCTCGGCCAGGCCGACCGCGTCATTGCCCGCCCCGGCACCGGCATCAGCAAGCCCGCCGACCTCAAGGGCAAGAAGGTCGCGGTCGCCGAGGGCACCTCCGGCGACATGATCCTCAACCTGGCGCTGGACCGGGCCGGTCTGAAGCCGGGCGACGTCACCCGCGTCACGATGGACCCGAGCACCATCGTCACCGCCGTCTCCTCCGGCCAGGTCGACGCGGCAGCTCTGTGGTATCCGCTCATCGACACGGTCAAGAAGCGCGTCCCCGGCCTTGTCGAGATCAGCCAGACCAGCGACTACTACCCGAAGCTGACCTTCCCCAACGTCTTCGTCGCCAGGCCGGACCTCCCTGCCAAGGACCCCGCCCTGACCAAGAAGGTCACCTCGGTGCTCCGGCAGGCCGACGACTGGATCGCCGCCCACCCGCAGGAATCCGAGAAGGTCGCGGCGGACTTCCTCAAGCTCCCCCAGGACCAGCTCGCGGACTCCACCAAGTACGTCAAGATCCTTTCCTCCCGGGAGCTCACCGACCTGACCGGCGACGGCACGGTCAACGGCTGGTTCGACGGCCTGACGGGGGTCTTCGTCAAGATGGGCAAACTGTCCTCTCCGGGGGAGGCCAAGAACTACTACCTCGGTGACCAGTACAAGGCAGCCGGCACCGCCGACGGCCGCCAGTAGCGGCCGGCTTCGCCGGCGGCCTCTGTACCGCCGGCCAGGGGGCCGCCGCAGGAGCCCGCTCCGGGCCGGGCTCCGTCGAGGAACTCCCGCGGCGGCGACCTTTGACGGCGCCTCGCGTCGAACGACGAACTGTCCGCGCGATCGATCCGAACTCGGAATGAATCGGCATCACGTCACGGCATCCGCAGCCAGACCCGAAGGAGCCTCACTTGCAGACCCGTCTTCACCGCCGCAGCTTCCTCATCGGCGCCACCGGCGCAGCCGCAGCGGCCCTGCTGCCCCTCGGTGCCACCCCTGCGTCCGCCCTGCCCGCCGACTCCGATGGACCGCTGCCCCTCGTCGATGGGGGACACGCCGTGGCCACGATCACCTGGTACGGCTCCGAGGTGGCGCGGTTCGCCGCCGAAGAGGTGCGTGACTACATCCTGGCGATCACCGGCGTCAGCCTGCCGCTGACCGAGGCGGAGGTGCGCCCCAGGACACCGGCCGGCAGCGGGGTGGTGCTGCGCTCCGGCCCGTCCCGCACCGTGCCGGACGCCTGGATCGCCGATGCCCGGGACGCCCTGGGCGACGCACCGGCCGACTCGTTCGCCGTCGTCACGGGCGAGGACCGCGCAGTGCTTCTCGGCACCGGCGACCGGGGCCCGCTCTACGCCGCCTACGCCCTGGTCGAGCAACTCGGCGTCCGCTTCTTCGCCCCGTCGTTCGCCTTCTACGAGGGGCACTCCGAACACGTCCCACGTTCCCGCTCGCTGCAGGTGGCGCCGCAGCGGTACGTGAGCAGGCCAGGCTGGGCACTGCGGCGGCAGTACGTCGAGGAGGGCTACAGCCACACCCGCTCCTCGCTGCCGCCGCTGATCGACTGGATGGCCAAGAACCGCCTGAACACCCTGGTCATCCCCAAGGACTACCTCGGCCAGGGCGTGACCACCTACGACTCGATGCGCGACGTCATCGCCCGCGAGGCGGCCCGCCGCGGCCTTGACGTCGAGGTGGGCGGGCACGGCTACGACAGCTTCCTGCCGCCCGCCCAGTACCCGCAGTACTACACCTCGGGCGGGCCGCTGTTCGACATCTACAACCCCGAGGCGCTGGACGCCTATGTCTCCCGGGTCGTGGAATACCTCCGGGCACGTCCGGAGATCACCGTCTTCGACTGCTGGCCGCCGGACGTCTGGCAGTTCCAGAACGAGATCCTGCGCCGCTACGGTACGCCGTCCAACGCCGAGTCCGTCGTGGTCAACAAGCTGGCCGCGGCCGTGCGCGAGCAACTGCCCGGCGTACGGGTCGAACGCATCGCGTACGCGTCCACGGTGGAGCCGCCGGATTCGGCCTACGCCTGCGACCCCGACGTGATCGTCGACTTCGCGCCGATCACCCGGAACTACACCGGGGGACTGGGCGACTCGGCAGTCGCCGCCAACGCGAAGCTGGCCGGGCCGCTCAGGCGGTGGCGGGAGTCCTTCGACGGGACGCTGTGCATGTACGAGTACTACCGGCGCTACCGCTGGCGCAGCCTGCCGGTGCAGGTGCTGGACACGGTCTCCGCGGACGTCGCGTTCGAGGCGGCCCTGGGCGTCGACGGCATGGGCATGTACTGCGAGCCCGCTGACTGGATCCCACATGAGCACCTGCAGTCACTGGTGGCGGCCAAGGCATGGGACCCCGGCCTGGACGGCCCGGCGTACCTCGACGGCTACCTCACCGCGCGGTTCGGCCCGGCCGCCGTATCGGCGATGCGCCGCTACTTCACCGCCACCGGGAAGGATCCCGACGTCTTCAACGGCAGTGCTGGTGCGGCCGACGGGGTGGAGCACTACTCCGCTGCCCGGACAGCGCTGTTGGACGCCCGGGACGGCGTGGCCGACGACTCCGGACGGCTCGTCGTCGACCGGCTGGTGCTCAACACCGACATCGCCCTGGCCGACATGGAGGTGGGCCGCTCGGGCACCCCCGCGGTCCGTGAGAAGTACCGCCGGGCGGTGGAGGCCAACCGGTTCGCCGGAGTGGTGCTGCCCAATCAGCAGGTGCGGCAGCGGTGGGGTGCCCAGAGCCCGTCGTATCAGGACGCCGCAATACGCCAGGCGATCGCCGACGAGTACCGAAGCCCCGCCGCCGGCAGTGTCGTACCCGACCGTGCCACGGTCGCGCCCGGAGGCTCCGCAGAAGTGACGCTCACTGCCTACGACGTCGACTTCACCGGACACACCGTCACCTGGCAGGCCGACGCACCCTCCGGCCTGCATGTCGCGCCATCCTCCGGGACACTCCGGGTGGCCGGGCAACGCACCGGCTCGGTCACCGTGACGCTGTCCGCGTCCGGTCAACTGCCTGCCGGCGGCCAGGAGGTCGTCTTCACCCTCAGGACGGAGGAGGGCACCAGGCTGCCCAAGGTCGTCCTCAAGGCTCTCGGGTCGTAGAGACCGCACCGCACCAGGAGGAGGAACGCGGATGTCCGGGGAGGCGAGCACCCGGCGTCGTCCTGCCCGTCCATCAGGACATCGCTGAAATGCCTCGCCTCCCCGGGCCGGGGCATCGACGTCTTTAGTCCGAATCCAGCACTATTTGTGGATGAAGGAGCGGTGCCGCAGGACGGCGGCCGCACAGCCGAAGTCATGAACAGGACTGCTCCGAAAGCTCTTCCCCCGCACGTTTGGTACGGTGGGGAATTCTTCCGAAGTTTGCCGGAAAGCCTGTCCAGGGCCCATCATGATGCTGTGACGGCTACCCCCGCCCGCCGTGCCCGGGCTGCCAACGACGAACTCGTTCTCGCCGAACTCCGACGATCCGGCGCACTGAGCCGTGCGGAGCTGGGACGCCGCACCGGATTGCCCAAGACGACGCTGTTCAGCACCGTGGCGGCATTGCTGGACAGCGGAGTGCTCCTCGAACGCGAGGCCGTCGACAACGGCAGCCGCAGCCGGGGCCGCCCGGCCTCGCAGGTGGTGCTCAACCCTGCGGCCGGCCTGTACGCCGGCCTGGACATAGGACGGGCCCGGATGCGTGCCGTCATCGTCAACGCCTCGCACGAGGTCGTGGCCAGTGACGCGTGCGACGTGCCTTCCTGTGTTCGCGCGGACGTGGTCGTTCCCGCAGCGGTGGACCTCATCCGCAGCGCCGGCGCGGAGGCGGGCATCAGCCTCGCCGCGCTGGCCGGTCTGGGCGCCGGTTTTGCCGGTGTACCGGGAGTCGAGATCGACGCGAAGGAGATCGAGCAGGTCCGCCGCGAGCTGAACGACGTGTTCGACGCGCCCGTGGCTCTCGGCAACAACTCGCGGGCGGCGGCGCTGGCCGAGGCCACCTGGGGTGCCGGCCGCGCAGTGGAGGACCTGGTGTACGTGCGCTGGTCCACCGGAATCGGCGGCGGATTCGTCGTCGGAGGCCGGGCCGTGGCCGGTGCGCACGGGGGTGCCGGAGAGATCGGCCATGTGAGCGTGGACCCCGCCGGCAAACGCTGCCACTGCGGTGGCCGCGGGTGCCTGGAGGGCTTCGCGGGCGGGGCCGCTCTGCTGGAGCAGTGCGTCCGGCGAGGCCTTGAGGTGGACGGACTCGACGGGCTGGTTGCCGCCGCTCAGAACCTGTCGCCGGTCGTCATGGAGGTGGTGGGCGCCGCGGCACGGCGGCTCGGTGGGGTGCTGGCGGGGACAGTGGCGCAACTCGACCCCTCCCGGATCGTCGTCGGAGGAGAGCTGGCGCAGCTCGGCTCCCTGATCCTCGACCCGGTCAGGCAGGCCGTGGCACAGCTGGCGCTCCCGCTCGCCAGGCGCCGGGTCGAAGTGGTCCAGGCCGACCTCGGCGTCAACGCGGCCGCTCTGGGCGCCGTGGCCCTCCTGCTGCGGCAGGGAACGGTCTCCGACTGATCGCCCCGGTCCGGGGCCGGTCTCCGGGACGTCGAAATGGTCTCGGGGCTCGACTTGGGAACACGCTGATGCGCGTTGCGTGGATCAGGTTCTCATTAATATGATCTGGATAAGGAAAAATTCGGCTCCGCATTCCGGCGAGGCCGGCGGCTGGTGCGACGGCCTGGCGGGCGACGTCCGCGTCGGCGAGTGGACTGCCCCGCCGCGTGTGTGACGGGAAGGAACGTCATGGACGGCATCGACATCTCCTTGAGTCACGGTCCGCCCTCGTCGGACGGCGCGGCGGCAGGGGGTGGCGGTGCGTGCTGCGGCCCGCGCCGCCCCTTTGGCCCATCGGGAACCGGGGCACAGTGCACCGGACGGGCGCCGGGTCCGGCACGGCGGGATCGCCGGGACGTCCTGCGCGGTATGGCCGCCATCCCCGGCGGCACGTTCTGGATGGGCGGCGCCGACGCCGACGCGTTCCCCGACGATGGCGAGGGCCCGGTCCGGCAGGTGACACTCAAGCCCTTCCACATCGACACCGCCGCGGTCTCCAACGCCAGGTTCGCCGCCTTCGTCAAAGCCACCAGATACACCACCGAGGCCGAGCAGTTCGGCTGGTCATACGTCTTCGCCGGATTCCTCGCCCCCGAGGCCCGCCGCCACCTCATCGACGGAACCGTGCCGGGCGCGCCCTGGTGGCTCGCCGTGCGCGGAGCGTCCTGGCGCTGCCCCGAAGGTCCCGGCTCGTCGATCGGTGCCAGGCCCAACCACCCGGTGGTGCACGTCTCCTGGAACGACGCCCATGCCTACGCGGCCTGGGCCGGCAAACGCCTGCCCACCGAGGCGGAGTGGGAGATGGCCGCCCGCGGCGGGCTCGATCGGCGGCGCTACCCGTGGGGCGACGAACTCACCCCGAAAGGCCGCCACCGCTGCAACATCTGGCGGGGCGACTTCCCGCACCGCAACACCGCCGAGGACGGCTACACCGGCACCGCCCCCGTGAACGCGTTCGCCCCCAACGGCTACGGGCTGTTCAACACCTCCGGCAACGTCTGGGAATGGTGCGCCGACTGGTTCAGCCCCGACTGGCACGCCCCCGACACCCCCCGGACCCGGAGCGACCCGCTCGGGCCAGTCACCGGCCAGGCCCGCGTCATGCGCGGCGGCTCCCACATGTGTCACCACTCCTACTGCAACCGCTACCGGGTCGCCGCCCGCACGGCCAATGCTCCGGACAGCTCCGCCGGGCACACCGGCTTCCGCTGCGCCTACTCCGAGTGACCGTCACCATCCGGCACGGTGCCGGGCCTGCGCGACCGCCGCCTGTCCGAGGACGAACAGACGGCGGTCGCGCACCAGAACGTCGCCAAGGTGAGGGCGACATTCTCTGAACTACCGATCGCGGCCCAATGAGGGAGCTTCGGGGGCACTTCAGCGGTGCGCCGAGGCCGCCGTCCAGGGGGATCCGATTGGCCGTCGTCCCTGGCAGGGTTCGGACCGCCCAGCGGGATGCTGCTCACGGCCCCGCTGGGAGGACAGTTTGCTCGTTCAGGCCGTCGGGCTCACCAACGGTCCAAGTACTCGTAGCCGTCGAACGTGCCGTAGGTGCCGCTCACCTTGGTGATGGTCACGGCGTGCTCCCCGTCATTCAGCCGAGGGGTCTCGTAGACGACGGTGTTGCTCTGACGCGAGGGCGACCGGGTGTCGACGATCACCGCATCGCCGCCGTCGACGGTGATGGCCAGCTCGCCCTGGTCGGCGTTGGTCTCCCCGTAGATGCGAACCCGGGATCCGGTGAACCGGAAGGAGACGGTGGACCCGTTCTCCTTGGCATAGAGGAGATCGTCGTGGAGGTCCCCGAGTCCACGACCGGAGGAGCGTGACCAACCGGAACTGGTCGTGCTCGGGTCGGTCTCGTTCACTCGGGTCCACTGGTGCGGATGGGCCGGCCGACCGACGGAGATCGGATGCGAGGCGACCGCGTCCGGGACGGCCACCTCGACGAAGGTGCTGCTGATGCGGCGCTGCTCCAGCAGGGTACGACCGGCGTAGATCCGGGTGTGGTCGGTCAGTCCGCTCACGGCCAGCAGCCGCGTGCCGTCGGCCGAGCGCGGGGATTCGTAGCGCAGCTCCAGCAGGCCGGACCGGGAGAGGGCCCGGTGGGCCGGCTCCAGCCCGGCCTCGGCGAACTTGCCCTCGGGGACGTCGGCGAGCGTGGGCGAACTGGGGATCTCGGTGTTGTTCCCTGTGACGACGGCCAGCGGGTCCGGTGGGCAGGGGTACCGACCGATGCGGCCCGACAGGTAGTTGTTCTCCGTCCACAGGTAGCCGGCCGGCGAGCAGCCGCCTTGCGAGGCCCCGGAGGTCTTGAACGCCACGTTGCTGTCCCAGGTGATGAACTGCGAGCCGGCATCGTCGTAGTAGGTGTAGTTCGTGTCCGGGCGGTCGTTGAAGGCCACGTTCCCCGAGGCACGGAACCCGCTGGCTCGTGTGGCGGCGATGTCGAGGGTGCCGTCGGCCTTCTCGATGTACTCAGCCTGGTGGCCCTCGACGTATATTGCCCCGCCGTCACGCAGTTCCTGCATGTAGTTGTAGATCAGGTTGTTGCTGATCACGTTCCGTGCGTTGACGTTCGGGTTGTTTCCCGGGTTGTCCGCATCGGTGGCGTGTCCTTGGACGATGCCCGCGGTGATGCCCGTGTACGGCGTGTCGAAGACCTCGTTGTGAACCATCCGCAGGTCCTGCCCGAACAGGATCGTGACGCCCGGAGCAGCCTTGTAGTCCCGTCCGGCCGAGTGGATCACGTTGTTTGCGAACCGAGTGTCCTTGACCACCTCGTTGGCGCCGATCGTGTCCCCGGCCACCGCTGTCGCGTCCGGCGTGCAGTGCTGTTTGATGCCTGAATGCGTGCCGGCGTCCCACGGTTGGCCGGGCGGCCTGCCGACGCGCAGACTCGGTCTTTGAGTGTGCGACTGTCCAGACGGCTCCGTTGCGCTGAACTTTCCGGGCCTGCTCAGGACCGTCATTCAGCCAGAGCGCATACGGGCACCTCTCGGTCACTGACGTTCTCAGGGTGGGTTCGGTCGGGGGAGGGGCAGGCCGGTGGTTCGTCCACCACGCCGCAGAAGGCCAACCCGGTGCGCGCCACACTCATCGTGGCGGCCGCCCGTCGCGCTCCGGGCCTGGCTGCGACGCTGTACGGCTCGCTGGCCGCCGACGACGAGCGGCTGGCCGGGGCGTGGCTGCAGCTCACCGAAGGGCTGATCGTCGCGGATCGGCCGGCCGCCGTGTTCGCCGAGCGGGATCGGCCGCAAGCGTGCCAAGGAGGTCCTGGTGAACGCCGCCGCCCGGGCCCGCGCGGAGACCACGGATCCGGCCGACGTCCTCGCCGACGTGCTGGACGAGGAGCCCGAACTCGCCGGTCCGGATCAGGGCGAACTGACCGACCCCGCCCGGTACACCGGATGCGCGGGCTCCCTCACCGACCGCGCGCTCGACCGCGGCCGACCGGCCCGGTAGCCCCTCTAAGTCAGCCGGCCCTCGCGGGCGATGACCCGGCCGGCCCGTACGACCATGGACGGAATCGGGCGGTCCACGACTACCTCGGGCAGCGAACCGGCGGCCACCAGGACGAAGTCGGCCGGGTCCCCGGTCTCCAGCCGGGAGGCGGGCAGACCGAGCAGAGAGGCGCCGCCCTGGGCCACCGCCTCGTAGCAGGACGCGAGTTCGGCATCGGTGCGGGCATCCGTGCGGTAGGCGAGCAGATGGGCCCGGGCGAGCATGTCGCCGTCACCGAACGGCGTCCAGGCATCGCGCACGCCGTCCGAGCCGACGGCCACCCGCACGCCGTGCGGGGTGAGCCGTGCGGGGTTCAGGACCGGGTCACCGCCCAGGGCACAGGTGACCAGGGAGACGCCGGCGTCGGCCAACCGCGCCGCTACGGCGTCGCGTTCGTCACCCCCGAGCTCGGCCACGGCGAAGGCGTGGCCGAGGGTGACGCATCCCTGCATTCCGGCGGCGACGGTACGCCGGGCGATCTCGGTGACCTGGCGCAGGCCGGCGGGCCCGCCGTCGTGCAGATGGATGTCGACCGGTACGCCCTTGCGGGCGGCCAGCCCGAACACGAAGTCCAACTGGCCGTCCATGTCGCCGTCGATGCCGATCGGGTCGAGGCCGCCGACCACGTCGGCCCCCTCGGACAGGGCCTGCTCCATGAGTTCGGCGGTTCCGGGCTCGCTCAACAGGCCGAGCTGGGGGAAGGCGACGATCTGGACGTCGAGGAGGTCCTTGCGGGCATCGGCCGCCGCCCGCACCCCGTGCACCCCGGAGAGGCCGTGGACGGGGGCGACATCCACATGGGCCCGCATGGCGCGGGTGCCACGGGCGATGGCCCGGTCCATGAGTGCCCCGACCCGCTCCTCCACCGGAGTCGTGAAGGCCGTCCTGGCCCGCACATCGCCGTCGATCAGGTCCCGGAGCGTGTCGGCGGGTTCGCGGCTCAGCCAGGGCCCGCCCCAGGTCGACTTGTCGGGGTGGATGTGCGCGTCGACGGGCGAGGGCAGGGCAAGGGCTCCCGCGGCGTCCACGGTCACGCAGCCGTCGGGCAACTCCGCCGGGTCGTACGCGGCGATCCGGCCGTCGGAGACCAGCAGGTCACGGGTGCGCCCGTCGAGGGAACGGACGGTGGTGAACAGGACATGGGGGCAGGCGGGGGCGGGCGTCGCCATGGGGCGGGCTCTCCTTCGTGGTGCGGGACGTCGTGCGTGGGACGGTCGTCTTGGTCAGGGCCGCCGACGGGGGCCGGGATCCGTCGGTTCATCGGTGGCCGCGGTGGCGGCGAGCATCTGCATCGCGGTATCGCGCGTCCCGGCCACATGGCTGCGGGCGATCCGTTCCGCCGCCTCCGCGTCGCCGCTCCGAATCGCCTCGTAGAGCAGTTCGTGCTCGCCGCACATCACGGGCCCGTCGCCCGGCTCGGAGGTGAGGCTGAAGAGCCGGCGCAACCGGCCGTCGAGCGGTGCCATCAGGTCCTGGAGCAGTGGATTGCCGGACATGACGACGATCTGCTGATGGAAGTCGGCATGGACCGAGCCCAGTTCGCGGGTCCGGCGGGAGGAGTCCGCGACGCGGCGGGCTCGGTCCAGGAGCCTTTCCAGGGTGCGCAGGCCGTCCCGGTCGGCGTGCTGGGCGGCCAGCGAGGCCGCCAGCGCCTCCAGGCGTTCCCGGATGTCGAAGAAGTGCGCGGCCTCGGCCGGGCCGAGCGGGGCGACGAACGCGCCCTTTCGTGCCTGGGCGGCGATGAATCCCTCGGTCTCCAGTCGCTGAATGGCTTCCCGTACGGGGATGCGGGACACCCCCAGCTCGTCCGCGAGTTCCCGCTCGACGATCCGGTGCCCGGAGGGGTAGCGGCCGTCGATGATCCTCTCGCGCAGTTCCACATAGACCTGGTCGCGCAGGGACTGATGTGCCGCACCGATGGTGCCGGTGGCGGTGAGGCCGGCGGTTCGGCTGCTGCTCATGGACTCGCTTCCTGCCCGTCTGAGCCGGTCTCTTCCGGCTCCCGTGCCGTGATCATCGCAGATTTCGGAAAGGTTCTGCAGACCCTTGCTTGGTATTCGGTATACCAGATAGCTTGAGCGCCGCGCCTAATCCGGCCGCTCTGAACTGGTCTTTTCCGCTGACCCATGCCTGGTGTCGGCATCAACTTCGGCGTCCTGCCGCCCGTTCGCACCTGAGGAACCACCGATGACGCAACCCTCGACGACCGTCCCGCCGCCCACATCCCCCTCCTCCGACATCCCGAACACCGCCCTGTCGTCCGGGAGCCCGGCGGGGCGCCTCGCCAAGGGGCAGATCGGCACCTTCGATCTGGTCTTCTTCGTCGTGGCGGCGGCCGCGCCGCTGACCGTGCTGGCCGGTGTCGCGCCGTTCGCCATCGGCATCGGAGGTCCGGGCACCCCGCTCGGCTATCTGGTCTCCGGTGCGCTGCTGGTGCTGTTCGCCGCCGGGTTCACTGCGATGAGCCGCTACGTACGCAATGCCGGAGCCTTCTACGCGTATGTCGCCCGAGGGCTCGGCCGGACGCTCGGCGTCGCCACCGCCTACCTGGCGACGCTCTCGTACAACCTGGTCGCCCCGGGTGTCGCCGCCGGGTTCGGCTACTTCGCCTCGACGACGCTGAGCGATCTCACCGGTGCGGAGCTGCCCTGGTGGCCGCTGTCGACCCTCTGCGTGCTGGGCACCGGGGTGCTGGGCTGGCTGCGGGTTACGCTGAGCGCGAAGGTGTTGGGGGTGGCACTGGTCCTGGAGGTCCTGGTGCTGCTGGTGATGGATATCGGGGTGCTGGCGGGCCGGGGAACCGACGCACTGGACCTCACGTCCTTCGATCCGTCCGTGCTGGCCTCCTCCGGCGGCATGGCCGGGATGTTCGTCCTGGTCATCGGCGCGTTCACGGGCTTCGAGGCGACCGCGATCTACGCCGAGGAGGCACGCGACGCGGAGCGCACGGTGCCCCGCGCCACCTTTGTCGCGATCGGGTTCCTGGCGCTGTTCTACGCCGTCGGGGTATGGATCCTGATGGGCAGCTTCGGCACGGACGAGTCGGTCGCGATGGCCCGGTCGTCGGACGGCCCGCAGTTGACATTCCACGCGGCCGACCAGTTCGTCGGCCCCTGGCTCGCCGACTCCATGCATGTGCTGATCGTGGTCAGCGCGTTCGCCGCCACCCTCGCTTTCCACAATGCCGCGGCCCGCTACCTCTACGCCCTGGGCCGCGAAGGCCTGCTGCCGCGCCGGCTGGGCCGGGTGTCGGCCCGGCAGGGTTCACCGGTGACGGCAGTCGTGGTGCAGACCGTCTTCGGCCTGGTGATCGTGGTGGGCGGTGCGCTGATCGGCGCGGATCCGTACTCCGAGATCTTCCTGTGGACCAACAGCACCGGCGTCCTCGGCATCATGATCATGCAGGCGCTGGCCGCGCTCGCCGTCTGCTTCTTCTTCCGCCGTGACCGGTGCGGCATGTCGGTCTGGCGGGTCGCGGTCGCACCGCTGATCGCCTTCGTGGGTCTCGCCGTCCTGTCGGTGCTCGCCACGCTCCACTTCGATCTGCTCACCGGACGCACGGGGGCGGTCAACGCGGCGCTGCTGGTGCCGCTGCCGGTGGTGCTCGTAGCCGGGATCGTGGTGGCCCTGCGCATCCGCCGTACCGACCCCGGGCGGTACGCGCAACTCACCGAGGTGGATGTCGAACGGGACTGAGTACTTGACGCTGTTGGGACTCTTGGTTTCCGCGCTCTTCCAGTCCCCAGCACCGAGGAGGGCGGCGACGGCAGGTTCGGCATCAACGTCGGCCTGACGACAGGCGTCGACCTGCAGGTGGGGACAGGAGATCGCTACTCACCCGCGGCTGATGCCTCCAAGAAAGCCCCGATCGGCATGCAGGGCACCAAGACCTTCGACTGCGACGCGGCAGCCAAGTACGCGCGCTACTGGTCCGGTGTCGACGCCACGGCCCCGTACGGTGTCCATGTCGTCTACCAGGACCGGTACAACGGAACATTCTCCCGAGCGAAGCAGGACAACAACTGCACCAACTTCGCCTCGCAGGCCATGAACGCGGGAGGCTGGCGATCGTCGGCGGCGTCGACCCCGACAACATGGACGTCTGGAACCTCGAACCCGGTGACCTGCTGTTCGCCGACTGGGATCCACAGAAGAAGCCGGACGGCAAGATCGACCACACCATGGTGATCTCCGGCAGCTACACATCGCTGGGGTTCACCGAGCCGACCTACTCCCAGAACTCGGGACACCGGCAGAACCTCCCGCTGAGTATCGGCATCAAGATTGCGACTGCGAAAGACCCGACGCCGAACACTGAAGAATCCATGAGCGGACAGAACAGGAAGGTCCACTTCCACCCCCGTCCACATCAAGGACAAGTTCGAAACCGGCTGATTGACGGGGCTTCCGACTGAGTGCACGCATCATCTCGCCAGATCCGACGTCGACGGGCCGCATGTACCGAAGTCTCCGTGCATGCGGCCCATCGACGTCTGCCCCAGAGGTTCACTGGCTGAGGCGGGTGGGTGGTCCCCACGCGAATGTGAGGTCGTCCAGCAGGAAGTCGTCTTCCTCCGCCTTCTGCCGCTGGTCACGCATGAGGAACGGGGCGCTCTCCATGCGTTCGCAGGTGATCAGGCTCTCGGGCTGACCGACCAGCATGCCGCGACCGTGTGCGGCGGGCGCGCCGTCGGGACGGCACGCGCGCACCAGCTGCTCCACGCGCCCGCGATGCCATGTCCGTTCTCACACCCGGTGCCGGGCATCCGGCAGCCCAGGATTCTGTCCGCCCGTGACAGGTTGAGGCGTCGGCAGCTCGTTGAAGAACGACTCGGCTTCATCGCGACGGATACCCATGATCATGTCGATCAGTGCGCGTGTATCGGCCTCTCTGTGCTCGGCGGAAGACGGCTCACCCGCTGTCCCGAGGCGGGCGATCTTCCACTTGAGGTACGCATGGCTGATCGCTATCTCGGTATTACGCAGCAGAATCCACGACTGGTCGAAGCGGTAGAAGGAGCGCAGAGCTGTGACTGCAGAGATGGCCACACCCACAAGTGACAGGACCAGTTCCTTATGGGCGAATTGAGAGGTGGCGAGCAGCGGAAGTAGCGCACCGGTGATGATCACAACGATGCCGCTGAACCGATGACCTCGTCTGTGCCAGCGTGCGCGGGCGTCGTAAAAGTGTCGCAACTTTTGGACATACCGCTCCACTGCCGCATCTAACTCATCCTCAGCAACATTCAGGAACTCGTGCAGGGACGGAGCGCGTAACCTTTGCACAGATTTCCCCACGGGGCCTCCCTCATATCGTTGGCCCCTGGTGGGCCGCCGGTAGATACCCGTCGAAGTAGAAGTTATCCGCCACGCGTGTGGCGCGGGCTTCAGTCTCTGCTGAGGTGATGGTCCAGGCAAGAAGTGGGATACCTCGCCGCTGCCAAAGCGTGGCGTAGGGGGACGGCAGCATCTCGAACTCGTATGCGATGAAGTCCGGAGATGTCGCAAAATTGGTGACCATTGTTCGACCGATCAACGCGGCCGCCCAGCTCGCGGAGCGCAATGCCCCGGAGACCTGCCCAACAGGTCTGTCATTGATCAGATGCCGTAGCCGGTATACGGCTAGAGGGTCGAAGGATTGCAGAGCGACAGGGCCGCGGTAGTCTTGAATTCTCGCAGCTACTGCTCTTTCCAGTCGTGGGCTCAACTCTGAACTCCAGCGCCGAACATCGATGACGACAGGGATCCGGCCGTCGATGACCTCCAGGGCCTGTTCGAGAGTGGGCACCGGTTCACCGGAGTCACGAAGACGCAACCGCCCCAAGTCCACACGGCCTATCTGGGAGACGTGCAATGGGGACCCTGCCATCCGCTCCAGCGTGGCATCATGCAAAACGACGAGTGTGCCGTCATGGGCCAACTGGACATCGAGTTCGATCGGGATGTCCCGCTCGGCTGCGCGACGGAATGCCGCTAGGGAGTTCTCGGGGATGCTGAGCGAGGTGTCGAAAAGGCCACGGTGCGCGATCGGCGCGGAAACAAGCCAGTTGAAGTCCCGCACAGGGCCCTCCTACGGTAGGTACCACCTTCCTGGGTATCCCCTCAGGGAGTCCGGGGAACCTGATTCCCGCTTCGTGCGTGCGGCCCGTGGCTTCGTTCACGTCTGACGGCAGCGTTTGTCGATGAGTTCCAGCAGCAGTACGCGATCTTCGACGCCACGGATATTCAACCGTATGCTCGGTCAGCTCCACTACTGCCTGCTGACCCGGACCCACTTCGACGAGGCCGTGGCCTTTCCCGTTGGGGCAGTGCCACAGCCCGCCCAGGGGATACCAGGCGTCTGATCGACTACGCTCCTGGCGACGACCAGCGAGACCCACACTCAGACCGCTTCCTCGGCGAGTTCAGGGAACTGAGGCACGGGAATTCGTACGGACCCTCCCTGGTCGCTGCCGTGCGCGGCGAAGGTGACCCGCACGAGAAGAACCTTGTGCGATACCTGCGTGCCGGCAGCGTCATCCTTGGCGGCGTCATCAACGAGTACCGATTCGCCACCTGACCTGCAGTGACGACCCTCCGATCCTCACTGGGTCTGACGCCTGATGTCGGTTGTGTGGAAGGGCTTCTTTTGCGGTGCGCGTCAGTTGGCGTTGTTGCCTGTGAGGGCTGTGCCGAGGTGCTTGAGCAGTGCGTCGAGTGTTGCCAGCTGTTGTGGTTCGAGCGAGTCGAAGCATCGGCGGAGTGCGTGCGTTCCAGCTTGCTCTGCGGCTGCCAGCGTCGCGCGGCCCGTCTCGGTCAGGGAGACGGTTTTACGGCGGCGGTCCTCGGGGTCGCCGGTCCGGGCGACCAGGCCGAGGCGTTCGCAGCCTTCCACGGCTTGGGTGACGGAGCGGGGTGCCTGTCCGAGCGTGGTGGCGAGCTCGGCTTGGTGGAGCGTGCCGCGGTCGGCCAGTACCCGGAGGATTTTGGTGCGGGACAGGGACAGGCCGGCGGTCGACGTCATGTACCGGTCGACCTGTTCGCGCAGACCGTGGGCGAGGGTGAGGAAGGAGAGCCCCACCTGCTCCGGAGTGCTGGCCGTGGTTGTTACTTCGGGCTGGTCCATGGTTCGGGTATCCTCGCACAACACAATCGTGAGGTACCTCATGAATGGAGTTGTGAGATGGAACGCCCCGTCGCAGTAATCACCGGAGCTACCTCCGGACTGGGCCGCATCGCCGCGTTCGAGCTGGCCCGCCAGGGCTACCGCATCGGCGCCGTGGCCCGCTCCCGCAGCAAGGCCGAAGCGCTCGTCACCGACCTCAATGAGGTGACCGACGCGCCCGTGGACGTCTTCCACGCCGACCTCGGCCTGACTGCGCACGCGCGCCGGGTGGGTGAGGAGATCGCCGCGTACTACCCGCGCCTGGACGTTCTGATCAACAACGCGGGTCTGCACGCCTTCGCACAGCGGGTCACCGCTGAAGGCTTCGCGGACATGACAGCGGTGAACTACCTGAGCCCGTTCGTCCTGACCGGGGCGCTGACGGCGAGGCTCGGGGCCTCCGCCCCGGCCCGGATCGTCAACGTCGCCTCCGAGGCATCCCAGCAGGCGAAGACGATTGCTCCGGCCGAGGACCTGCGCCGCACTGGCCCCTACAGTCGCCGGGAGTCGATGGCCCTGTATGGGCGCACCAAGCTGATGACCATCATGTGGACGCAGGAACTCGCCCGGCGCCTGGACACGGGCAAGGTGACCGTGAACTGCTGCGACCCCGGCTTCAACGCGACCGGCCTCGGTCGGGATCTGCCAGGCTCCGCCGTACTGCAGCGTGTGCTCAACACCCTGAAGATCGGCGACCCCCGCAAGGGCGCCGGCATCATCGTGCGGCTCGCCACCGACCCGGCCCTCAGCCGCACCAGCGGCGGCTACTTCTCCGTGCGTGACGCCCGCCCGCTGCAGTGCCCAGAGCCCGGACGGGACCCGCGCGTGCAGCGCGAGCTGTGGGACGAGACGGTGGCGCTCCTCGCCGCCTGCCGCTCGGCCGGCTGAGCCTGGGGCGTCGGTCTCAGGGAGGACGGCAGCCAGTACCGGGGTACCGGCCCGGCTACAGATTCGTCCTCGAGTAGCTCATTTCGGTCGCACCCGACGGCCTCGTTCGCGGGCGCGCGACCCCTCCGACGCTGAGAAACCGGCGCGGACTCGACTCACGGAACGCCGCCGAACGCCCCGATTCGACTGGCTGGAGGTTTGAACAGCAAGCTCAGTGTTCGGCTGCCGCGCGGTGGTGTTCCTCCCGGTGGGCGAGCACGTCGCTCATGTGCGCTTCGGCCCAGTCCTTGAGGCCGGCCACGACGCGGTTCAGGGACAGACCGAGTTCGGTCAGTTCGTAGGTGACAGTGACGGGCACGGTGGGTGTGACGGTCCTGGTGACCAGGCCGTCGACTTCCAGGGAGCGCAGGGTCTGGGTGAGCATCTTCTGGCTGGCGCCAGCGAGCCGGCGGGACAGTTCGGAGAAGTGCATCGCTCGGGGCCCGTCCCCGTGGTCGACCCCGGGACGGTACGGGCCGTCGCTGCCGAGCGCCGCGAGGATCAACGCGACCCACTTGTCGGATATCCGGTCGAGCAGCTGACGGCTGGGGCAGCCCGCCATGAACGCGTTGTAGCTCGTCTTCTCCTCGGCCCGGCGCTGAGCCGCTGTCCGTGTCGACATTGATCGCTCCTTCGGTACCCGAGAGGGGCTTACGCACTTTCAAGTGCCTGCTTCCGCGAAGAGGTTAACGAAACCAGCATGGAGCTCGGAAACAATCACCCCGCCGCAAGGGAACAAAGCCATGAGTGCTGCCACTTTCCGCACCGCCGTCGTCCGCATCCCGAACGGGCCCGACTCGATCGAGATCATCGACGTGCCCGTCGCCGAGCCCGGCCCCGGCCAGATCCGCGTCGCCATCGCTGCGGCGACGGTCAACCCCACCGACCTCGGCGTCGCAGCGGGCTTCTTCCACTCGATCGGTCTGGTCCAGCAGCCCGAACACACCGGCCTGGGCTGGGAGTTCGCCGGCGTCGTGGACGCGGCCGGGCCGGGCGTCGACCGGGCCGTCGGCACCCGGGTGGCCGGCCTGGTGGCCGGCTTCGACCGCGACTACGGCACCTACGCCGAGCAGATCGTGGTCTCAGCGGCCGACGTCGCCCCGGTCCCCGACGGGCTGGACCTGCTGGCCGCGACCACGGTCCCCCTCAACGGGCTGGCCGCCGCGCACGTCGTCGACCTGCTCGGCGACGCGCCCGCCGGGGCCGACCGACTGCTGGTGACCGGCGCCGCGGGGGCGGTCGGGGCGAACGTCACCGTCCTCGCCCAGGAACGCGGCTGGCAGGTGACCGGGCTCGCCCGCGCCGGCGACGAGGAGTTCGTCCGCAGCCTCGGCGCCGACTTCACCGCACACGCCGAGCCGGAATGGGACGCAGTTGTCGACCCCGCACAACTCAATGACCAGGCCCTCAAGCTGGTCCGCGACGGCGGCGCCTACGTCGGCCTGCGGCCCGGCCTCGAACCCCCCACCGAGCGCGGAATCTCGGTCACCTCCGTGGTGACCGCCTCCGACCGCACCCGACTCGCCGACCTCCTCACCCGCGCCGCCGCCGGCGACCTCCCGACCCGCGTCCACGCCGTCGTCCCGCTGGACCAGGCCGCCGAAGCCCACCGGGCCACCGCCGAGGGCGGCCTCCGCGGCCGCTACATCATCTGCCCCTGACCAGCCCGGCGCCGAGTGCGCGGCCGTGACAAGTAGCTCTCTGGAGTGATCGTGCGGGGCATTGGACCGTCCAGGCCGGGTCAGGTGGCCGGGGGCGTGAGGGTACCCGCCCACCCGCAACGGACCGGCCCCCTGGAGGGCCGTCGCCGCGCGGGACGCGAAAGCGGGAACCCAGCGCATCCAACACCGTTCGGGATGCGCCCAGTACGCAGCAGTGGGTCCAGGACTCACTCATGCACACTGGCTAGGAACGGTAAGCGGTGTGGTGCTGTGAGTCATTCCGGAGGCTTTCTGATCCGGGCTGGTGAGTGGGGCGACTTCAGCGTTCGTCGTGGCTGGAACCATCGGTGTACGTACGCGGTACGCGGCCACCGATGCGCGTGACGATCTCGTAGGAGAGGGTCCCGGCGGCACGCGCCCAGTCCTCGGCGCTGGGTTCCCCGCGGTCTCCGGGGCCGAAGAGCACGACCTCATCGCCGACTGCGGCCGTGTCGGCGTCGAGGTCGACGACGAACTGGTCCATGCAGACCGTGCCGGCCACCGTGCGCCAACGGCCGGCGGCGAGGACTTGACCGGTGCCGGAGGCGTGCCGGGGTACGCCGTCTGCGTACCCGAGGGGGACGAGGCCGAGCGTCGTCTCGCAGGAGGTGCGGTAGCGGTGGCCGTAGGAGACTCCGTGTCCGGTGGGGACACGTTTGACGGAGACCAGCCGTGCGGTGAGCGTCATCGACGGCCGCAGGCCGAGGGCCGCCGGGCCGGCCAACTCCGGTACCGGGCTCAGCCCGAAGAGCGCGAGGCCGGGGCGCACGAGGTCGAAGTGGGTCTGTGGAAGGGTGAGCGTGGCGGCCGAGTTGGCCAGGTGCAGGACTTCAGGGCTCAGCCCGGCCTTTCGTGCCAGCTGAACCGCGTCCCGGAAGTTCTCCACCTGCCGGTCGCACCCGGGATGGCCGGGAGAGTCGGCGTGAGCCAGATGGGACCAGATCCCCACGACCCGAACATGCCCGGATGCCTCCGCTCGCGAGGCAGCCTCGACCAGCGCAGGCCACTGGGCGGACGAGGTGCCGCCGCGCCCCAGTCCGGTGTCGATCTTCAGGTGCAGCAGGCCCGGGCGGCCTGTGACCTGCGCCGCCTGTGCCGCCGCCTCGACCGCCCACGTGGCGCCCGCCGACAGTTCGATCCCTTCGACCATGGCGGAAGCCCAGTCGTCGCCGGGGCCCAGCAGCCAGGCGAGGATTCGGCTGCTGATGCCCGATGCGCGCAGTGCCAGCGCTTCATGCATGCGGGCGACGCCGATCCATGTTGCGCCGCCGGCCAGCGCCGCGCGGGCGCAGGGGACCATGCCGTGTCCGTAACCGTCGGCCTTCACCACGGCCATTACTTCGGCGGAACGTGCCGTATCGCGCAGCCGGGCCGCGTTGTCGCGGATCGCTGCGAGATCGATCCGGGCCTCCGCGAGCGGCGTTTTCTCCTCCGCTCGGTGCGTGTGGCTGGGGGCCTCGTGGGGGCTGCCGATTGTCACGCCGTCGTCCTTCCATGGGATCCTGCGATGCCCCGTTGGGCTGCGGGTGGAGCCATGGTGGCGGCGGGGACAACGTGCCGTCATCGTGCGAACGGCACTGTGCTGCGGCGGCCGGGAGTGCTGCTGGGACAACGAGGGAGAAAAGACGTGCCGGGCGCCACAGGGGACGCTCACGCAGGCCGTCAGGCCTGGTGATCCTCCTTGGTGGGTGCGCCGCTCTCCGCGCCGTAGCGCAGGGCCGTGAGTTGAAGGAGCAGTGCGGAACGGACGTCCGGGCTGTCCAGCTGCAGCTCCACGACGTCCCGCAGACGACGCATCCGGTGGCGGAGCGTGTTCGGGTGGATGTGCAACCGGGCGGCGGCGGCCTTGGGGTCGCCCATCTCCTCCAGCCAGGCTTCCAGAGTCGGCACGTAGCTGGTGCGGCACTCGCGGTCGTGGTTCACGAGATGTCGCAGAGGCCCGATGTCCGCGGTCCGGGCGGTTGAGGCAGCGAGGGCGACCCGACGGTGGACCACCTTGGCCCATACGTCGTCGTGGACGGCCTGGGAGTCCGTGATCAGCCCGGACATGAGCAGTCCGAGCGTGTCGTCGGCTTGCTCCCGGGAGGCGGCAAGCTCTGGAACGGAGGCAGCGAGCCCGCCCACGGCGACGAGTTGCGTGGCCCGGCCGGCGGTCTCGCCGAGCTCGTACAGCCACTCGGAATGGCGTCGCGAAGCAGGGGCCACTGGCTCGGCATCCACGATGCCGTAGACCACGCTGCCGATCACAGCTGCTGGTGAGCGCAGACGTGAGCCGGGGAACCGGGACAGTCGTTCCTGCACTGCCAGGCGTTGCGTCTCGGCCTCGTCAGCACCATCGCAGCGCACGCCCACGGCGATCACCCGCCAGGGTCCGGCCGACAGCCCGAGGAGGCGCGCCGCATCCACGGCACCCGCCTTCCCGTGCAGCACTCGCGCGACCATGTCCGTAAGTACGAGGCGCTCCCGGTCAGCCTCTGCACGACGACGGAGCAGGTGCAGGGCCGCGGCGTCCGCGGCGGCTGCGAATGCCACGGCGCGCTCGGCCGGGACCGGACCCGGCACGATTGCCCATATCGAGCCGAGGACGTCCCCTCCTGCATGCACAGGCACCACGAGTCGGGGCTTGGTTCCCTCGACGACTGCAGGAACGTAGATGGGCCTCTTGTTCTGGGCGATCTTGCGGAAGACGCCGTGCCGCCGGTAGTGCGCGTTCACCTCGTCGGGAACGTGACGGCCCATGATCGTCGCCACGCGTGCCTCGTCGTCACGCTCCTGCCGGGTGGAGTAGGCGAGTACGCGCGAGCTCCGGTCCTCGATGGTGACGGGAGCGTCGATGATGTTGGCGATCGCATCGGCCAGGTCGAACAAGTCCGCGGCTTCAGCCACTCCAAGGCCCGCGACTGACTCCGCGAGCCTGTCACTGTCGAGCGCTGCGCGTAGCAGCGAGACGACCTGGGCCCACCCTGCCTGATGTGCGACCTGTATCAGTGCGACTCCTGCGGCCGTCGCCGCCGTGGTCACCTCCGCATCCACGGCTGCCGGTGCCTTGAGCAGCAGCGCGGCGGCGGACTGCCGGGCGCACAGTGACAACAGCCCAAGGGCCGCTTCTCGGTCGACCAGGTTCACGCCAAGGATCACGTCACCCCTGCCCAACTCGAGCTCGCTGTCCGGTTCGGCGATCACCACTTCACCCAACGCGACCGGAGCCCTGCCGGGAGCGGACACCTCTGACAACACGGACGCTCCCACGGCATCGAGAAGTCCTTGGAGAGTGATCATGAGCTTCCACCTGCTCGCCTTATCGGGCCCAACCAACGTGCACCACTGTCCGGCGCCAGCCTCCGATGGATCGCCGGCCGGGTCTTCCTCCTGCAGGCGGCAATCGTGCTGCCGACCATTGCTTCTGCGGTCTTGGCTCTCGTGTTCCTGGCACGCAGCGAGAGCACACGCAACGCGCGTGACCGCTCGGTCACCGCCGCCGAGACGTTCGCCCATGCGCCGGGGATCCAGCAAGCGCTGTAGTCACCGAATCCTACGGCGGTGCTCCAGCCGCTGACCGAGGCGGCCCGTAAACGCGGCGGTGTCAATTTCATTGTCGTGTCGAATGTGCACGGGTTCCGCTACACACAGACAAATCCGGCACGCATCGGGAAGAGGATGGTGGCCACTATCGGACCGGCGCCGGCCGGCAACACGTACGTGGAGAGCGTCCAGGATCCTCTCGGCTATGAGATACAGGCGACAGCCCCGGTGACCGATGTCCATGGCACGGTCGTGGGCCTGGTGAATGCCGGGCTCAGGGTCAGCAGGATCGACAGCGCGGTTTTTCGGACGTCACCGATCCTCCTCTTCCTCGACGGTGACGACCGTGATTTGATCGCGCTGCGTCCTGGACGCCCTGATCGCGACACCAATCCGCCATGAGCTGGACATTGTGTTCCAGCGCGCGCAGGCTGAGCCGGAGGCCGGGCATCTCCCGCACTCCCGTGAATGGCGTGTCGTCGTGGCTCATCGGCCCTCCAGATCGGTAGTCAGCCACGGCGGCGCGAAAGCGCGGTCGTCGCCACCGAGTTGTGCACCGTGAATGCCACCGTGCCCGGCAGAAAGCGGTCCTCCGACCACGCCAATGGCGTGCCCGCCGGATCCGTCACGCGCCGCCGCTCCCGTATCAGCGGCCCGCCGGACGCACAGCCGAGCAGGCGCGCGTCCTCTGCGTCGGCGTAGACGAGGTCGATGGTGTGTTCGGCGTCGGCGAACACCACTCCGAGGTCCGCCAGTGGCTCGGTGTGCGAGGTGGCATCGGGTTCCAGGCCAGCGATCATAGTGCCGACACGCTCAGGGTAAATAGTGCGTTCGATCATGATCGGCACGCGCGACAGCGTCCGCAGCCGCAGCACCTGGTATATCCGCGACCCGGGTTCGAGAGCGAGTTGTTCACACTCCAACGGGCCGGCGGGACGGCATTCGACATCGATCGTGCGGCCGCCCGGTTCCTCTCCGATCGATCGTGCCCAGCGGGTGAAACTCAGCAACTCGAAGAAGCTCTGAGTGCGTGCGGTGCCGAGTACGACGCGTCGTGTACCACGTCGGGACGTGACCAGGCCGTTGGTGCGCAGTACGGCCAGCGCCTGGCGAACGGTGCCGCGGGACACGTCGTACTGCCGGGCGAGTTCCTCCTCACTGGGCAGACGGCCGCCGGCCCCGTAGGCCCCCGAGGCTATGGCTTCCCGCAAGTCGGCTGCCAACTGCCGGTACCTGGCCCCGGCTGCGCGACCGCCTGTGCCTGCCATGCCGCTCTCCTTCGCCATCAACCACCTCTCGCTGCTCTGGAAGACCTTATCCGCTGGTCGCAGCTGTCTACCAGCCCGGTTCCAACCGCCCGGCCGGCGTACAACCTCTTCCCGTGCAGCTCGCCCCTTCGCGTGCTGGTGTTCACCTTCTGGACATCCGCCTTCGCAGTAATGGCCCAAGTTGTACAGCCAACTTCACTCCACCTGGAGAACCTTGTGAAACTGCACGTTCGCACGGTGAGCCTCGCCTGCTCCGTCGTCATGGCCGCGGTTGGGCTCAGTGCCTGCAGCTCGTCCAGCAGCGCTGGGGCCGATGGCAGCAGCAAGGCCGCGACCGCGGCCTCGGCCAAGGACTTCGGCGGCATGGACGCCCTTGTCTCAGCCGCAAAGAAGGAGGGCAAGTTGAACGCCATCGCCCTTCCTCGCGACTGGGCCAACTATGGCGAGATCATCGACACCTTCGAGAAGAAGTACGGGATCAAGGTCGAGGTCGAGAACCCCGACGGTTCCAGCCAGGACGAGATCAGCGCGGTCACCTCCCGCAAGGGCCAGGACCGCTCTCCGGACGTCATCGACGTGGGCAGCGCCTTCGCCATGAGCGCGGCCGAGCAGAACCTCCTGGCGCCGTACCAGGTCAGTGCGTTCGACCAGATTCCGAAGACGCAGAAAGACCCCCAGGCCCGCTGGTACAACGATTTTGGCGGCTACGTCTCCATCGGTTGCGACGCGGCTCGCGTCAAGAAGTGTCCGAAGACCTTCGCCGAGCTGCTCGATCCGCAGTACAAGGGCCAGGTCGCCCTGACCGGCAACCCGACGAAGTCCGCCTCGGCCTTCGGCGCCGTGTACGCCTCGGCACTCGCCAGCAAGGGGTCCTACGACAACGTCAAGCCCGGCCTGGACTTCTTCGCCCGCCTGAAGAAGGCAGGCAACTTCAACCCTGTCGAGTCGAGCCCTGCAACCATTCAGAAGGGCGAGACACCGATCAGCATCACCTGGGACTACCTCAACGCCGGCTATGCGGACCAGCTCCGCGGCAAGGGCGTCGACTGGAAGGTCAGCATTCCGGTGGACGGCGTCTATGCCAATTACTACTCGCAGGCGATCGTGAAGTGGGCACCGCACCCGGCCGCGGCCCGCCTGTGGCAGGAGTTCCTGTACAGCCCCGAGGGTCAGAACCTGTGGCTCAAGGGCTACTCCCGCCCGGTGCTGATGCCCTCGATGAAGCAGGCTGGGACTCTCGACACGGCCTCCGCGGCCAAACTCCCGCCGGTACCCGACACCGGTGTGGACGCCTTCCCGGCCGAGGGCCAGATCAGCAAGGCCCAGCAGGACATTGCCCAGGGCTGGGGCCAGGCGGTCGCCGGATGAGTGCCATCCATGCGGCGGCCGGCGGTGACAGCCGGACCCGTTCCGCCGGCCACAGTGCCGGCCTCGGGGCCGCCCGGCGGCGACGGCTTCCGCGCCTGGCGGGTTGGCTCGGTGTCGTGCCGCTGCTCGTATTCGCTGTCGTGGTGTTCGGCCTGGCTTTCGGGACGATGGTGTTCGGCGCGTTCACCACGCCCGATACCGCGCCGGGCGGGGCCCACCTCACCGGCGCGAACATGAGCGCCTCGCTGCACGGCGCCTACCTGACCGCGCTGCTCGGAAGTGTCAAGCTCTCCGCCGTTTCCGCGTTGATCGCCACCGTCGTCGGCCTGCCGATCGCCCACGTGATCGTGACCTCGCGGTTCCGCGCCCTGCGCAAGGCGGTGCTGGCAGCGTCGGGCGTGCTGGCGAACTTCGGCGGTGTGCCGCTCGCGTTCGCCTTCGTCGCGACGCTCGGTAATGCCGGCGTGCTGACGCGCCGCTTCCACTTGTTCAGCCATGGCTGGAGCTTGTACGGCTTCTGGGGCCTGACCTTGGTCTACCTTTACTTCCTGATTCCGCTCATGGTGCTCACGCTCACCCCGGCTCTCGAGGGGCTGCGGCGACAGTGGGGGGAGGCCGCCCGCAACAACGGTGCGAACGCCTTCCAGTACTGGATACATGTCGCGCTGCCCATCCTCACGCCACCGCTCCTCGGCGGCTACGTATTGCTGTTCGGTAGCGCGTTCAGCGCCTATGCGACTGCCGCCGCGATGGTCGGCAGTTCGGTACCGCTGGTCACCATGCAGATCGCGGACGCGTTGTCCGGCAACGTCCTGGTCGGCCAGGGCAATGTCGCGCTCGCGCTCGGAGTCGACATGGTGCTGGTGGCGGGGCTCGTCATGGCCATCCAGCTGCCGCTGCAGCGAAGGAGCGCACGATGGCTAGCCTGAGTAAACTCCGATATGGGCGCGCCTTCGTGTTGCTGCTCACCGGTGCGTACTTCCTTGTTCCGCTTGCCTGCGCCGTCGCCTTCAGCATCGGCGCCGGCACTCCGGGCCAGAGCATCGACTTCCGGGCCTACACCGGAATCCTCGGCGCCAGCGGCTTCACCGACAGTCTGGCGCTGACTCTGAAACTGGCCGCCGCCACCATCGTGCTCGTGCTGGGGCTGCTCGTGCCTGCCCTGGTCACCGTACGACTGGCCGCACCGCGCCTGCGCACACTCGTCGAGATCGTGTGCATGCTGCCGTTGGTCGTACCCGCTGTCGCCCTTGTCGCCGGAATCAGCGCGGTACTGCGCTGGGGACCGGACTACTTCGCAGGCACCCCGATCTTCCAGGCCCTGGTAGCCATCCAGGATCAGAACTTCCCCTTCGTCCTGGTGCTCGCGTACACGCTGATGGCATTGCCGCTGGCGTACCGCACACTCGACGCCGGGATCGCAGCCATCGACCTGCGGATACTTGTCGAGGCCGCCCGGGCCTGCAGAGCGCCTTGGCCGCGCACCCTCCTGCAGGTGGTGCTGCCCAACCTACGCGGGGCGCTGCTCAACACGGCGTTCCTGACCCTGGCGCTGGTACTCGGTGAGTACACCGTCGCCGCGATTCTCGGCTACCAGCCATTCGCCGTGTGGATCCTCGCCATCAGCGGCTCGCAGGCGCAGATGTCGGTGGCCGTGTCGGTGATGGGCCTGCTCGTCACCTGGGTGCTGCTGTTGATCGTCGCCACCGCCGGACGCGCTCGCCATCCCAAGGAGACCTCATGACCGACCTGGTAAGCGATCTCAAAACCATCAGCCCGGCACGGACCGGTGCCACCGTCGAGTTCCGCGGGCTGCGCCGCTCCTTCGGCGCCACGACCGCGCTGGACGGCCTGGACCTGACAGTCGAACCGGGTGAACTCGTGGCGCTGCTCGGCCCGTCCGGCTGCGGCAAGACCACCGCGCTGCGGACCCTCGCCGGATTCGAGCGGCCCGACTCGGGCGAGGTGCTCGTGGACGGCGAGGACATCACGGGTGTTCCCGCGCACCGACGCGACGCGGGCATGGTGTTCCAGTCCTACAGCCTCTTTCCGCATCTGACCGCCCTCGACAACGTCGCCTTCGGGCTGCGGATGAGTGGCATCCGCAAAAGCGAGCGGCGGGTTCGCGCCGCCGAACTCCTCGAGCTGGTCGGACTGCAGCACCATGCCGGCCACTATCCGCATCAACTGTCCGGAGGCCAGCAGCAGCGGATCGCGCTGGCGCGGGCTCTGGCACTGCAGCCACGCGTGCTGCTGCTCGACGAGCCGCTGTCGGCGCTCGACGCACAGGTACGGCTGACGCTGCGCGAGGAGATCCGCCGCCTTCAGCAGAAGCTGGGCATCACGACCCTTTTCGTGACACACGATCAGGAGGAAGCCCTCTCCATGGCCGACCGGGTCGCAGTGATGCGTGCCGGGCGACTGGAGCAGTGCGCGCCCCCGGCGGAGCTGTACGAATGCCCCACGACCGCGTTCGTTGCCGAGTTCGTGGGAGTGATGAGCCGGATCCCCGCCCGGACCGGAGCGGATGACAAGACCGTGCACGTGCTCGGCCGCAGGCTGCCGGTCAACGGGAGGCTGCTCGGCACCGAGGCCGCCGGTGGCACCGGTGAGGTGGACGTACTGGTACGGCCGGAGGCAGTCGAGGTCACGGCGGACAAGAACGGTACGTCGCGGATCATGGGCGCGGCGTTCCTGGGCGCGGCCTCGCGGTTGACCGTGCGGCTGGCCAACGGCGCCGAGGTGTCGGCCGACGTGCCCACGCACGCCATGACCACGCTCCCGGTCGGTGCGGCGGTGACGCTGACGCTGCCGGAACGGCCCGTGCTGGTGGACCGCCGCCGCGCAAGCGGCGGCGGGGGGAGCTGACGGCCGAGACCGATGCCCCACCACCAGACGCCGTCAGTTGTCATCGACCCAGCTGACGAACCCTTTACTGAACGCGGAGCGCCGTCTGCTTCCGCTCTTGACCCCCTGATGGAGAAACGCACCTTGGAGCACCGCATCGCCGCGCCCGCACTTCCCGCTGCCGTCCTGTTCGACATGGACGGCACGCTCGTCGACACCGAGCGGCTGTGGAGGGCTGCGGTGGAACAGGTCGCCAACCGGATCGGGCGGCCACTGACCGACACGGACACCCCCCATGTACTGGGCCGCCCGGCTGCCTACACTGCTGCCCACCTGCACCGCACTGGTGCTCCGGCGGCCTGCGACCCCGGCGCGCTCGCCAACGAACTGGATGCCGAGTTCGCCGCCCGGGTCGCCAGCGATCTCGTCCCGCGTCCGGGCGCACTGCGCCTGCTGGACGAGCTGACCACGGCTCGCGTGCCCGCAGCGATCGTCTCCGCCTCGCCGCGCCATGTCGTCGACCTCGTGCGAACGGCGCTGGGGGAGGACCGGTTCACGCTGACCTTCGCAGTCGAGGACACCCTCCGCACCAAGCCGGCGCCTGACCCGTACCTGGCCGCAGCCGCCGCTCTGGGCGTCGATCCGCACGCGTGCGTGGTCGTCGAGGACACGCCCACGGGTGTGGCCTCCGCCGAGGCTGCCGGGTGCGCGGTGCTCGCCGTGCCCTCCACCGTACCGATCCGGCCCGCGGCCAACCGGACAGTCCTCGAATCCCTGGAGCGGGCCGACCTGGCCCTGCTCGGCTCCCTCGTCACGTCAGCGGAAAGGAAGTGACGCTGTGGACGACATCCGCCACGTCGTGATCCTGATGCGGGAGAACCGCAGTTTCGACCACTGCTGCGGCACGTCGAACGGCGTACGCGGCTTCGACGACCGCCAGGCGCTGACGTTCCCGAACGGCGACAGCGTGTTCCGTCAGCCCGCACTCTCCCGACCCGACCGGGGGTTCCTGCTGCCTTTTCGGGTGGACTCCACCAACTTCAACGCGCAGAACGCAGACGGCCTGCCGCACGATTGGGAGAGTGGTCACAAGGCCATCAGCAACGGCGCATTGAACCGCTGAACGTCCGCCAAGGGCGAGCAGAGCATGGGCTACCTCACCCGTGAGGTAGCCCATGCTCAAGACCTGTGGATCGGCTCTCGGGTTGGACGCGCAGGCGTACCTTCCCGAGTGATCGACTGATGGTCATCGAGTAGGCGTTGGCCCGCGGGTTGGGAAGGCTCGCCCGTGCTCAGCGTAGGCAGCGAAGAAGGCTCCACGTCCACCGGCTCGGTGCGAGGCGGATGCTCGCCGCCGCGATGGAAGCGGAAGTCGACCAGTACATAGGCGAGTTGGTCGCTGATCGGACCAAACGGGGGCCGCCGCCTGGTCGTGCGCAACGGCCACCGCCCCCGGACCGTGACCACTGGGGTCGGCCCGGTCGAGGTCCGCGCCCCGTGGGTGAACGACAAGCGTGTCGACGAGGCCACGAGCAAGCGGAAGCGGTTCTCCCCGGCGATCCTGCCACCCTGGTGCCGCAAGTCGCCGAAGGTCAGCGAGGTCCTGCCACTGCTCTCCCTGCACGGCCTGTCCTCGGGCGATCCCGGCCTTGGTGTGCGCTGCCGCTCCTACTGCTCCGGCGACACACCCTGACCACGGGCCCGACCATGGCGGATCAGGAGTTGGCGATGTGATCGAAGCCGCTCAGCATCGGCGGCAGCTCGGCGGCGCAGCCGCACAGCGTGCACAGCCGCGTCCCCGGGTTCTCCGCGATGTTCAACGCGTGCTGCAGATCGATCAGCTTCGCGCCCTGCGCAGCCTCCTCGCGTCCGGCGCGACCAGCACACCTCGGACCAGCCTCAACCGAAGCGGAGAGGCTGAGCAATCTCCAGGCGAGGTGGGTACGCCCCCGGTGCCAGAGGGGAGCGTCGGGGACAGCTGGTGGCGATGCGCGCGGGCGGTGATCGAGCGGACCGCGTATCCGCTTCAAGCGGTTGATCACCGCGCATGACCTGCCTCTGTTCTTCTTGCCGACTCGCTGAGCGCTGTGGCGATCGACGATCGGTGGAAGTCGGTGCGCCAGACGTCGATCACATCACCGTGGTCGTCGGTGATGAGGTAATCGGGCCACCGGTCAAATGCCGAGCACGGGTGCGAGATCCCGAACTCGACGACATCCGTCACCTCAAGATTCCATGCGTCGGAGAGCACGGTGTGGTGGTCGTACAGTGCGCGCACACGTCCGCGGACATCGGACTTTTTCTGTCCGGCCGCCGTGCTGGCGGACAGAAGGATCGGCGTCTCGGTGTCGTAGGGAAGGTCGCGCTTCCCGGCTCCGACCACGGCGGTGCCGTCCTCGGCGGCGGACACGACGACCGCGCGCACGGCCAGGGCTGGGACGAGGCCGGGAATCGGGCTCACGCGGGCGTAGACGCCGTGATCGTGGGTGACATAGCAACCGGACCTGAGCAACCGGATTGTGCCCGGAACGTCGTCGTCCGTCGGGAGGAAGTCGACGACACGGTCAGGAAAGGCCGATCCGCCCATCGAGTACACGGGGCGGTCGGTCTCGAAGAGTCCGGCGACGTCGAGGTAGACGTCGCGGACCCGGCGGCAGTGTTCGTCCACGGCCGCAAGCGTTTCGTCGGTCCTTGTGTTCGGGGCGACGCCTTCGTACCCGGCGACTCCCACGAGCCGGAGTCCGGGAGCCGCTCGGACGAGCTCCGCTGTGTGGCGGGCCTGCTCCGGGTCGCGGATACCGGTGCGGCCACCCGGGGTGCCGATGTCCAAAAGCACCTCGAGAACGGGGCCGTGCGCGCCGAACACCTGATTCGCTGCGGCGATCCCGGCTGCGGAGTCGACGAAGCACCGGATTTTCCGTTCCGGCTCGGCGGCGAGCCAGGCCCGAAGTCGCGCCAGTCCGAATGGATCGACGATCTGGTTCGCGACGAGGACGGTGTTGTGTCCCCAGCCGAGCACGGTCGCGACCTGGTCGACGGTGGCAACGGTGACGCCGACGGCGCCGGCCGCGATCTGTCGTTCGATGATGGGAGCGGACATTGTCGTCTTGACGTGGGGAGCAAGCGCGACGTCATGGGTCTTGCACCAGTCGGCCATGACGCGGATGTTGTGATCGAGGGCGGCGGCGTCGAGACGCAGCTGGGGGTATGCGGCGGGAATCACGATGGTTCCTTCAGGTGGCTGCTCGGCAGGGCGTCAGCGCAAGTGGATGGACTCAGGGCTCACAGCGCGCTCGGTGCCCGGGCCGGGATGTGCTCCTTGCGGGCGGCGTTTCGCGACGACATCCGGTAGCCGCCGATGAGAACCGCTGCCCAGACCGGCAGGGCGTACAAGGCGATGCGCTGGCCCTCGTCGAACGCGAGGAGAATCGTCAGAGCTGCGAGGAAGGCGAGGGTGGCCCAGCACAGGGCCTTGGCGTAAGGGAGCCGGAACGTACTCGCGGGTGCCTCACCGCGTTCGACGCGACGCCGGTAGACGAGGTGGCAGACGACGATGACACCCCAGCTCCAGATTCCTCCGAGGGTGGCGACCGACGAGATGTACGAGAACGCCTTCTCCGGGACGATCGCGTTGACCGCGACGCCGACGAGCATCAGAGTGCCGGAGGCGATGATGGCGGCCGCAGGCACGTGACCACGGCTGGTCTTCTCGAACACCTTGGGTGCGAGCCCGTCCTCGGCGAGCTTCTTGAGCAGGCGTCCGTTGCTGTACAGCCCGGCGCTGCACGCCGACAGAGCGGAGGCGAGGACGACGAAGTTCATGACGCCGGCGGCCGCGGGAAGACCTATGTGCGAGAAGCTCTTGACGAAGGGGCTCTCGTCCGCGCTGAACTGATCCCAGGGGAACAGTGACATCAGCACGATCAGGGTGCCGACGTAGAAGATCCCGATACGCCAGGGCACGGAGTTGATCGCCTTCGGTATCACGGACTCCCGGTCCTTGGTCTCGGCTGCGGTCATGCCGATGAGTTCGACGCCCTGGTAGGAGAAGACCACGATCTGGAAGGCCAGAAGGACCGCGAGCAGCCCGTGCGGGGCGATGCCTCCGTGATTCCAGAGGTTCTCGATCCCGCCTGCCTGGCCGGCTTTGCCGACGTTGAAGACCAGCGCGAAGATGCCGCCACCGATCAGGGCAAGGATGGTGACGACCTTGATCGATGCGAACCAGAATTCGGCCTCCCCGAAGAATCCGACCTTGGCCAGGTTCAATCCGACGAGTGCGAGCAGTGCGATCAGTGCCGTGAGGTATTGCGGCATCGACGGGAACCAGAACTTGACGAAGACCCCGGCTGCGGTGAGCTCGGCCATCCCGATGATGGTCCAGGTGAGCCAGTAACCCCAGCCGGTGACGAAACCGTATGCAGGGCCCAGGAACTCGCGCGCATACTCGGCGAAGCTCCCCGCGACGGGCCGGTACATCAGCAACTCGCCGAGGGCACGCATGATGATGAAGATGAACACGCCGGTGACCGCGTAGACGCCGATCACGGCCGGCCCGGCGTAGGCGATGCCTTTCCCGGATCCGAGGAAGAGCCCGACTCCGATGGCGCCACCGATCGCGATCATGCGGATGTGTCGTTTGTTGAGTCCTTGCGCGAGGCCGTCCTCGTTCGCCCCTTCGGGGGAGCTGTCGACTGTCATGATGTGTCCTTGTTCGAGGTCAGTGTTCGGACATGGGCGTTTTGGGTCGGCGAGGACAGGAGTGACAGACCGTGACGGGCGTCGCTCGGTCGGGTCCGGCTGGGTGTCGGGGGTCAGGCGACCTCGACGATGAGTTCGACTTCGACGGGGGCGTTCAGTGGCAGTTCGGCGACGCCGACAGCCGAGCGCGCATGTGTGCCGGCATCGCCGAAAACGCTCGCGAGCAGATTCGAGGCGCCGTTGACGACGTCGGGCTGGCCGGCGAAGTCGTCGGCGGAAGCGACGAACCCGGTCACCTTCACGACCCGTACGACCGAGTCGAGGCCGACGAGGGCATCGATCGCAGCAAGTGCATTCAGAGTGCAGATTTCCGCTGCCTTCGACGCGTCCGTCACCGAAACCTCGCGGCCGACCTTTCCCGGTCGTTCGATCGATCCCCGCACCAACGGCAACTGGCCAGAGGTGTAGACCAGATCACCGGTCCGCACCGCCGGAACGTAGGCGCCGATCGGAGTGGCCGTCGACGGAAGTTCGAACCCGAGCTCAGCAAGGCTTTCCGCCCATGACGACATGGATGATGCGGAGGCAGCGCACCGCGCGTCGTCGGATGCACCGGTGGTGGATGGTGTCGCGAACATGTAAACACTGCCTGCTTTCGGGGTGGGGCGTTGGTGCGCACCAGCGTGCTGTGCATCACCACGACGTGCATCGTGCGGCCGCACCAATCACGACCGAGGTGTGGTGCGGATTCACGAACGACGTACCGTTGGGCGCAGCAGGAAGCGAACGAAGGGTGCCGATCATGACCAGCCCTGGAGCCAGGCTCGACAACGTCGTGAGCAACCTCGCCGGCACCCTGCTGGAGGTTCTTGCGGGGACCGTCGACGGAACGACGTTGATCACCGACGTCGTCGTCGACGATCCGCGGGAACAGGTACCGGTTCGCCCCGGGGCCATGCTTCTGTGTACCGCCGCCGACGTCCAAGATCTGCCGGCCTTGCTCGACCGTGCGGTCACACGCCAGGCGCCCGCCCTCGTGGTACGTGCGCCGCTGGATCTCGACCCGGAGCTGCGTGCTCGCATCGAACGCAGCGGTGTGGCCCTGCTCGGCCTCGCCGGCGGAGCAACGTGGGCACAGCTGGTCGTCCTGCTCCGCTCGCTGCTCTCCAGCAGTGCGAGCGGCGAGGAACTGCTGGCCGGAATGCCCGCGGAAGACTCGTTCGCCCTGGCCAACGCGATCGGATCACTGCTCGACGCGCCGATCACCATCGAAGATCGCGACTCACAGATTCTGGCGTTCTCCGATCGCCAGAACGAGGCTGATCAAACACGGATCGAGACGATTCTCGGACGTGGCGTCCCCCAGCACACCCGCCTCGCGCAGGAACGAGCGGGCGTCTTCAAACGGCTCTACGCCGGCGAGAAACCGATCTTCATCGACACACCGCAGATCGAAGGAGTGCCAGGTCTTCCGCGCGTGGCGATAGCCGTACGAGCAGGTGACCAAGTGCTCGGCTCGATCTGGGCGGCTGTCCCTGGGCCCCTGAGCGACGAGAAGGAGCAAGTACTCGTCGATGCCGCGAAAGTCGTTGCGCTGCAGCTGCTGCGGCACCGTATCGGTGTAGACATCGACCGGCAGGTTCGCGCGGACCTCATCGCAACCGCATTGACGGGAGGCGCCCCGGCTTCGGGCGCGATCGAGCGTCTTGGACTGGCGCACCGGACCGTGGCAGTGCTCGGCCTGTCCCTTCCGAATGGGAACTCGGCCGACACTGCCGTCTCTGGGCAAACGCGACGGCAGACCTTGGAACGGATCACCGACTCCTTCGCATTTCACCTGTCGGTCGCGGCACCCGGCTCGGTTGCCGCATTGGTCGGCGACGTGTGTTATGCGATCGTGCCGGCGCCGATCCGGAAAGGAAAAGAAGACCTCACGGCCATGGCCCAGCGGGTTTCGAACGATTTCCTCGACCGTGCACGGGACAGACCTGGAGGAGCGGCGATCGGCATCGGTCGCGACGGCTCGTCGTCCGATCCGGCCGACCTCGCTCGCTCGCGGCACGATGCGGACAGAACCCTACGTGTCCTGCGCCAGGAACCAGCCGGCCGAGTCGCGTTGTTCGCCGACGTCCAACTCAACGCACTCTTGCTGGAGATCGGTGACCAACTGCACAACGAGGGCGGACTGCTGGACGGCCCCATTGCCCGGCTGCATCACCACGATCGAGAACACGGAACCACGATGGCGGAAACCGTGGCCCAATGGCTCGACCACCTCGGCAACACCCTGAACGCATCTGCCGCCATGGATGTACACCCCAACACATTCCGATACCGCCTTCGCCGAGCGGCAGAAATCGCGCAACTGAACCTGAATGATCCCGACGAACGCTTTGCGGCGATGCTCGAGTTCCGGCTCACTCGGCAACGACCGTCCGCGGCAGCTACCGCCGTAGCTTGACGCTTGTCAGCGTGGGATGTCTTGTCAGCGGCGACCGCGCCCGGCCGTGTGCGGGGCCGGGCGACCGGCCCGCGGACGCGGATCTTTTTCAGCACGGAGACCGCGCCCGAACGCGCCCAGCGCGAACTGCCCGAACGAGAACACGCGCCGCGGATCACGTGCGGCGCCGCGTCGTTCCAGATCTGCTTGACCGACGGCAGCCTTGCCGATCATGATCCTCGCGAACAGCACGTTGATCATGAGACCGGGCAGCCGCGACATGATGTCGACCGCCTGGGCGGGGACGAGGCTCCAGCCGGTGAGCCCGAGCACCTGCGGCGCCCAGCAGGAGGATGAGGAAGTCGGCGATGACGCCTCACGGGCAGGTGCAGTCGCGCCAGGACGGGCACGAACCGCCGGATCAGCAGCGTACGACCAGGGTGATGCCCAGGCAGACGAACCCGAGCCCCACCCGCTGCACATCCGTGTACTCACCGAACGTAAGCACAGTCTGGTGTATGGGGCCGACCGGTGCGACGAGCGACTATGTCGCCCCCGCGCGGAGCGGGCTCAGCCCTCCCGCACGGCGGCGGTACGTTGCGCGCGAGCCACACGTGCCAGGCCGGTTGCGACTCCCGCACCCACCAGTGCGAGTGCGGCCATCAGGATGAACACCAGGTGGTACCCCGCCGCACCCGGGTTGGCATCGAGGATCGCGCCGTACACGAGGAAGGCGAACATCCCGGGGGCGTAACCGAGGAGGCAGGCGATGCCGAACGCGGTGCCGCTGACCTGGTTGGGGACGCCGACCTCGTCCATGGGCGCCCAGAACACACCGCGCATCGTGAAGATGATCAGTGAGAACAGCAGGCAGGCGGCCATCGCGGGGATCTGGTTCTGCTCACCGGTCGGCAGCAGCAGAATGATCGCTGCGATGGGGATCAGGCACACGAACGCGAGACGGAGGTACCTGCTGGCCCCCTTGAAGACCTTGTCGACGAGTACGCCGCCGAGCGGGCCGCCAATGATCTTGAGGCCGTACTGGTTGATGATGCCGTAGGCGCCGGCGAGTGCGGCCGGCAGTCCGTACACGTACGTGAGGTAGGGGATGAAGTAGGTCAGACCGCAGTACACGACGTACGCCATGAACACGGTTGCACTGACCCACCACAGCTGCGGCAGCCGGACGGCATGCAGGACCTCGCTGAGGCCGACGCCCTTCTTCGGCGCCGTATCCACGACGGACTCTGGGCCCTGGTCACGCAGCAGGAAGAACAGGAGCACCCCGACGGCGATGTCAATCAGCGCGTAGAAGGCGATCGCGGCACGGAAGCCGGCGGCGCCCGAGCCGAGCAGGGCGAAGACGCCGAGGGCCGAGAAGGCAACCAGTGTGTCGACCACGCCGCGACCGCCCTCGAGGAAGCCGAACAGCCGCCCCTGTTCTTCCGGCCCACCCAGGCGCCGGATGCTCTTGAGCAGTGCCGGCCAGACCAGGCAGTCGGTGCAGACGGCCAGCATCGCGAAGATCGGCACCAGCTGCCCGTACCCGGGGAACGTGCTCATATAGAGCCCGAGCCCGCCCGCGCCGATCAGTCCGAGCGGAATCAGGATGCGGGTCGAGAACCGGTCAGCCAGGTACCCTCCGACCACGAACAGTGCTGTCGCGACGATCGAGTTCACGCTCAGCAGCGCACCGATCTCGGTGTTGCTCAGCCCCATCTGCTGCTGCATCGGGACGTAGAAGACGTCCTTGATGTTGGCGAGCTTGTAGATGGTGCCGCCCGCCATCACGAGGACCGCGAAGCGCGCCCATTTGGCCTTGTCGAACCCGGTCTTGGCCGGCGCGGTCTTCATCATGGTGTTCGTCATCGCGCACCTGCCGGGGAGTCGGCGGCGGCCAGGCGAGCCGCGGCGAGTTCGCGCATCCGGACGAGCAGCCCGCGCACGTGGACGACCTGGTCGACGGCCCAGCCGGGCTCGGTGGCGAGCAGGTCGTGCAGCGTCCATCCTTCGGGAAGGCCCGTGGTGCTCAGTTCCCGGTAGGGGATGAACGGGTCGTCGCCTTCGCTGTGATGGCGGAAGGCTGGCGCGTAGTACAGGTTCTCCTGTTCGAGCGCGAAGGTGATGACCTGCGGCTCGTCGTCGCCGAGCATGAGCAGGTCGAACAACATCCGCGCCCCCGGCAGGTCGTCCTCCGGGCTGCCCTGCAGCACGCCGCGGTGACCGAACCCGTCGCCCTCAGGAAGGACGTGCACACCCTTCAGGTGCGCTTGCAGGATATGCGGGGCCAGCTGGGCCAGGGCGTCCATCGGCCGCTCGCACGCGTTGATCATGTTGCCGAAGTCGAACATCACGTGCAGGCGGGGGTGGCCGACGGTGCGCAGCAGCTGAGCGATCTCGCCGGAGCGCAGTTCTTCGTGCTGCTCGAACGAGAAGTGCAGGCCGTGGATGTCGGCGAGGTCGCCGAGGCGGCGCAGGTCGTCCTCGATGCGCGACAGCACCTGCGACAGCTGCCCTTCGTAACGGGAGTAGACGCGAATGTGCTGGACGCCGAGGATGCCGGCGATCCGGACGGCCTCGTCCACGGGTTCACGCTCGGTCGTGCTGATCTCGAGGTGCAAGGCCAGGCCGTAGCCGCGGGCACGGGCGGCGAAGGCCCGAAGCCGGTCGTCGTTCATTCGGCTCAGGCTGCGCTCCTCGCCGTCGAGGACGTGGATGCAGACGCCGGCCAGATCGTGCTCCCGGGCGAAGTCGAGGACGTCGTCGGGGCCGTAGGCGCCGTAGGTGAGGTTGGTGAGCAGGGCGTACGCGTGACCGAAGAGCCGGACCCGGTCGATCCGGTCGATCAGCACCCGTGCGCGCTCGGCCGTCAGGTCGGGGATCTGTCCGATCTCGGCTGCGGTGAGGTTCGGACTCAGGAGCGCTCGGAACCGCGCATCGAGGTGGGGCATCGTTGTCTCCATAGAAAGCGGGCCGCGACCGTGCGTCGCCGCCGCCCCTTCTTCCTATCAACGCAATGGACGGTGCATTAGAGCCATTGACAGCCCAGTTCTGCGGACCAATTCGGCGGGCCCACCTCTCGAGCTAAGCCTCGGCAGCTCCGCCGGGTTCGAGCCGTTCGAACGCCTCTGCCATCCGCGCTACGGCACGCGCCATGTGCTCGGCTGCGGTGCCCGCGAACCCGATCAGCAGTGCGGGCGGCAGCCGGCGCTGCACGCGATACTCACCCAGGGGATACGTGAAGACGCCCTGCCGGGCGAGGCCGCGTGCGCAGTCGATGTCGTTGACGGATGCCTCGAGCCACCCCATCACGTGGAGCCCGGCGGCGACCGGCCTCGCCGTCAGCCGGTGCGCAAGCTGCGTGTCGAGCTGTTCGAGCAGGGCGTCCTGGCGGGCGGCGTACAGTCGGCGCGTGCGCCGGAGGTGGGTGTGCAGGTGCCCTTCGGCGAGGAAGTCGGCGAGCGCCGCCTGCATCACGGTCGCGGGGGTGCGACCGATCACCGAGCAGGCCGACGTGAACGGCTCGACGAGGTCGTGGGGCAGCACGACGTAGCCCAGTCGCAGCGACGGCGCCAGCACCTTGCTGAATGTGCCGACGTAGATGACGTGTCGCGCTTGGTCGAGTCCGAACAGCGGGGGCAGCAGCGTGCCGTGATAGCGAAGCTCGCTGTCGCAATCGTCCTCGACGATCCAACTCCCGTGCGCCTGCGCCCACGCGATCCACTCCCCGCGCCGCGCCGGACTCATGACCGTGCCCAGGGGATGCTGCCGGGACGGCGTGAGGTAGGCGAGGCGTGCCGATGGGTCGCCCCCTGCCGCCACCGCGCCGGCGTCGTCGACCGGCACACCCTGGACGCGGCATCCCTGCGACTGGAACGCGAGCCTTCCGGAGATGTGGCCGGGGTCTTCGACGAGCACCGTGTCGGCGGGGTCGAGCAGCAGCACCGCGAGGACATTGAAGGCCTGTTGGGCACCGGAGGTCACCACGATCTGCTCGGCGCCGCAGCCGAGGCCCCGCACGTCGTTGAGGTAGTCGGCGATCGCCTGGCGCAGTGGCTCGTACCCGTGCGGGTCGCCGTACCCGATGGCGGCTGCGTCGGTGCGCGCCGCGTGCCGCGCCAGCAGCCGCCGCCACACGCCGGCAGGGAACGCGGATGCCGCGACCTGGCTGGGGACGAACGACTCGGTGTCTTTCGGATCCCACGAGTGAGGCGCCTCGCTGAACAGGCTGGCACCGCGTGCCGACGTCGCTGCGCCGCGTTCGGACAGCTGCGGGCGCGCAACAGGCGCCGGTGCCAGCGCGGCCGTCCAGCGTGCGTCCACATACGTGCCGTCCCCCTGGCGTGCACGCAGGAACCCCTCGGCCGTGAGCTGCTCGAACGCGGTGACCACGGTCAGCCGCGAGACGCCGAGTTCGGCGACGAGTGTCCGCGTCGAGGGCAATCGGGTTTCCGGCGGCAGGGTGCCGTCGAGGATGAGTCCCCGCAGATGCCGATACAGCTGCAGGTGCAGCGGCAGGGCGCTACCGCGGTCGAGCTCGACCGTGGCCAGCATCCGGCCCCCGGCACCTTTCATGATGCGCGGGCGCGCCGGTGGGTCTGACATGACTTCATCCTAGCTAGGGCCTGTGTGATGCCGTGATCAATCGGTTGCTCGTAAGAGGTCTTCGAGCCAGATCATCGAGGCGCGTAGTTCGAGTGAAGAGTGAGAAAGGCGATGATGAGGGGGACCACTGATATCAGCGAGCCCGTGACCACGATGTCGTACCAGGGTTGGTCTCGGAGCTGGCTGTTCCAGAAGTAGAGCCCCAGCGTGAGCGGCCAGAGCAGGTCGTCCGCGAGCATCATCAGCGGCAGGAAGAAGTTGTTCCAGATCTCGACGAACTGGAAGAGGAAGATGGTGACCAATGCGGGAGACATCAACCGCAGTGCGATGGTGAAGAAGATCCGTAGCTCCTGGGGGACGGACCGTAGCGACGTGTAGAGGATCAGCATGTTGTACCCCGTCCAGGACCAGGTGACGACGTTGCCGATCGAGAACAGGATCACGTCGGCGGACAGGAAGTCGACGTCGACGCCCGTGCTCTTGCCGAGGTCGACCAGCGGGCTGATCCCAGGCACGTAGAGGAAGGACCACAGAACCGCCGCGATCACACCGGGAATTGCGAATGTGTAGTTGTCCAGGCCGGCGAACACGGCGTGTGGTGGTCCCAGCCCGAGTCCGGAGAACGTGTGGCGTACCGGTACACGGCGAATCCGTCGCGATGGTCAGCGGCGTGCAACTGGTCCCGTGTCGCGCTCTCGTAGACCCGTGACGGGCTTCCGTGTCCCTCGGCTCTGGCCATTGATCACATCTATGCTGGGTTTTTGAACGTGAGCGGTGCCCGTCGGGTCTGCACTGAGTACCCGTCATTGAGTGTGAGTCGGGCTCTTATCGGCCCTGGATGCAGGACGCCCCGGGATGACGCGGTCATGGCGTCGCCTCAGAGTCCCTTGTCTGCTACCCCCTGGTTCACCGATTCCGCGTCGGCGCGACGGTGCCGCCGAGCTGGCTGCCTTCATGCCGGGCCTCCAGAGGCCCTTGGGCGTCGACACGCTCTCCTCTGGAAGAGGTCCTTGTTCGCAGAGTTTCAGTTCTCCACGACCTGCAATCCCTCGTGGTTCTCCTGGCGCAGTTCGACGTCGGCAAGGTAGTCACAGAGGAACGCCGTAGGCACCGCCCGGCCCAGCTCCTTGATCGCCTGGTGGGTGGGGTGCTTGGGGCCGCCGCGGGTGAAGCTTCAGTAACCACTCCCCAAGTTCTGTGTCAGAACCCCCTTCTCGCGAACAGAGCCAGGGAGCCGCGGTTTCGGCAACGGGGGTTGGAGCAAGCCTGTGTATGACGGTATGTGACATGCCGCTTTCGGCGTAATGGGCGGGTTGGGCTGTCTCGCCGCGCCACTCTGTGCGGGTTGATCACGGTCGTGTCAGGAGACTGTGCGTGCACCGATCGCGTGAGTGGCTGTATGTGCGGATCCGCCGGGACAAGCGGCAGAACCCGGACGAACTTGTCGAGGCCGACGCCGCCCGGCGCCTGTCCAGTGTGATCGTCCGCTTCAGCAGGGTCGACCTGTTGTGTCTGGACGAGTTCGGCTACCTGAACGTGGACAAGAAGTGCGCCAGGCTGCTGTTCCAGGTCTTCACCGAACGAAAGGAGCGCAAGGCCACCGCGGTGGCCTCCAACGCCCCGTTCAGCGAGCGGGACAACACCTTCACCGAACCTCGTCTGTGCGTGCCGATCGCCGGCCGGCTCACCTTCGAGGGCACGCTGATCCGGACCGGCACCGACCGGCTGAAGGCCACCGAGCGCGAGTACCGCTCCCGCAGGCGATCGTGATGGCGGCGGGCAAGGAGGGGGAAGGCGCGCAGCGGCCGCCCCGCCCTGACCTGCTGGCGCGTCTGGACGCCGAGGTGGGCCGGATCGATGAGCAGCTGCGCGCTCTTGCCGCTGCCAAGAACCGGGTTGAGGGCCTGTTGGAGGCGGTGGTGGCCATCACCCGGGAGGTGGAGCTGCCCGCGGTGCTGCACCGGATCGTGACCACCGCCATGGACCTGGTCGGCGCCCGCTACGGGGCCCTGGGAGTTCTTGACGAGTCCGGCGAGTTCCTGGAGCAGTTCATCGTCGTCGGCCTGTCCGAGCAGGAACGGTCGGCGTTGGCCGAGGTGGGGTTTCCTCGCGGTCTGGGCGTGCTCGGACACCTGATCCGCCACCCCGAACCCTTGCGGGTGGGCGACATCTCCTCCCATCCGTCCTCGGTCGGGTTTCCGCCCGGCCACCCGCCCATGCGTACCCTGCTGGGCGTCGCCGTCAGCGTCCGCGGCGAAATCTACGGCGACCTCTACCTCTCCGAGCGACGCGACGGACAGCCCTTCGATGTCCGCGACGAGAGCATCCTCGTCGCCCTTGCCAGCGCCGCTGGCATTGCGATTGAAAGCGTCCGCCTCTTCGAACAGATTCGTGCCGGATCCGAACTGTTCCAGCGGCGTTTGCTGCCGACGCTGCCCGACATGCGGCCCTTCGACGCCGCCGCCGTCTACCGGCCTGCCGCCGAACCCCACCATGTGGGCGGCGACTGGTACGACGCCGTCCTGCTTCCGGACGGTGCGGTGGCGGTCGTCATCGGTGACGTGGTCGGTCACGATCTGCATGCCGCCGCCGCCATGGCCTCCACCCGCAACATGCTGCGCGCTTTGCTGTTCACCCTGCGCACTCCGCCCAGCGCGGTCCTCGCCCAGCTCGATCGCACCCTGGAGGCCATCACCGACAACCCCGTCACCACCACCAGCCTGGCGCGCATCGAACCCACGGGGGCTGCCTGGAGGCTGCACTGGAGCTCTGCGGGCCACATCCCCCCTTTGCTGATCACCCCTGGCGGCCGGGCGGAATACCTGTTCGCGGAGCCCGGACTACCACTGAACGTCGACAGTCGGCAGCCTCGCCCCGACCACACCCACCCTCTGCCCCCGGACACCACCGTGGTCTTCTTCACCGACGGCCTTGTCGAACACCCCGATCACCCCATCGACGAGAGCCTGAACGAACTAGCCGAGCTTGCCACCACATACGCGGCCCTGCCCCTGCAGGACTTCGTGCAGGCCCTGGCCGACCACCACCCCAGCGATGCGCACGACGACATGGCCATCCTCGCCCTGCGCACCCCGCGCTGAAGCCGCACAAACCCGCAGCGATGCGACTGGGGCGGAACCGTCGGGTTACGACACGCCCCGAACGGTCACCCGCAGCCATCCCGGTGGAGCGCATGGTGAAAGGCCACACAGATGAGCGGCAGTGTGGTGGACCCGGCAGGATCGGCGGACGATGGACAACGGAGCAAGGCCGAGGGGAAGACTTCCCGATGACGGTTACGAGCCGCGACAGGCTCCGGCGCGGTGGCACGACGGCCCTGCAGATCTGCGCCGTTGCCGCGCTGTATTACGCCTCGGGCAAGCTGGGGCTGCTCCAGCAGCTCGTGCGCGGCCAGGTCACACCGCTGTGGCCCGCGAGCGGCATCGCCTTGGCCGGCCTGCTCCTGATCGGCCCGCGCACCTGGCCCGGGATCACACTCGGCGCGTTTCTGATCAACATCTCACTGAACCTGCCATCGATCACTGCTGTGCTTGTGATCACGACGGGCGACACGCTCGCACCCCTGTGCTCCTACGCGCTCCTTCACCGAGCCGGGTTCCGCACCCGGATGAACCGCTGGCGGGACGCACTCGCATTGGTCTTCCTCGGCGCATTCATCAGCATGCTCATCAGCGCAACCGTGGGATGCGGCACCCTGCATCTCACTCGCGCACTCCCCGGCGGGTTCTGGCCGACATGGTGGGTCTGGTGGACCGGCGACGCGATGGGCGTCCTGGTGGTCGCGCCAGCGCTGCTCGCCCTGCGCTCGGCGCGCTGGCCCAAGGACGCGCCCCCCTCCCGATGGGTGGAGGGATCGCTTCTTGGGGCAGCCACCATCAGCATCGGGCTCCTCCAGACCTCCCCGACACCGCTGCTCTTCCTCGCCTTCCCGTTGCTGACCTGGGCAGCCTTCCGCTTTCAGCGGGCCGGGGCCGCGCCCTGCGCGCTGGCCGTATCCACCTTTGCGATCTTCGCCGCCACCCGCAGATCGGGCCCGTTCGCCGGTCACACCCTGCTCGCCAACATGATCTCACTGCAGGCATTCAACGGCGCCGCCGCACTGACCGCGCTGCTGCTCTCCGCTGCCGTCACCGAGCGAAACCAGACCCAGGAGAAGATCGAAGAGGCCTGCAGGCGACTCGCCGAGATGGTGGAGAGAACCACGCCGGACACAGGCGGCCCGCCAGCGCTTCCCCACGCCCAGAGCGACGGGGAGGAGAACGGCGGGCAGGCCCGACCGTCGTGATCGATCGGCAAGGGTCAATAAGGACCGGGTTCGCCGAACCACGCCTGTCAGGGACGTGGTTCGGCGGACCCGGAAGCCCCGATCAAGTGCCTTGACCGGCCAATGTTTGCCCCATGAGGAGCGCCGTCGAGCGCGCGTGCCGGGCGGTGCGACGGGGCAAAGCTTGCCGGGAGGGGCACTAGCGAGCCGCCACCCTCGGGCAAGGTCACCAACACTCAGCAGACCACCATCGACCCGCGAAGTCACTCGATCGGGGCGGAGCCGTCGGGCGGCTGGGTCCGGGCGCTCTGAGAGGGGCATCCGTATCGGTTCAATTCCGTCGAACCGATATCGGTGCTGTACGCCCTGCTGTACGTTCGGAGTATGTCGAAACCAGTGACGATCCGAGTCCCCGAAGAGCTCCACGCGCAACTGCAGGCACGCGCCGAGGCGGAAGGCACCACGGTCACCTCGCTCATCACCGAAGCCGCACGCAACGCGGTCCGCGACCCCCGCCTGGAGGGCGCTGCGGAGGTCTTCCGCGCCTTCATCACGGACAACGCTGCCGCGTTCGACGCTGCCTTCCCCGATGACGCCCCCGACCGGCTGGACGCCTCGCGGCGGGCCGCCTGACCATGGAGCTCTACATCGACATCCGGTGGCTCCTGGAGCGCCAGGCGGAGGTCCTGCTCAAGCAGCCCTCGGTCCACGACTTCTCCAACCTGGTGGCCGCCGTCGCCCGCCACCGCGTCAACACTCCACAGGTCGGCGTCACCGTCGACAACGCCTGGCGCGCGGCCGCGCTGATGCACGCCATCATCCGGCTGCAACCTCTCCCGGCTCGCAACGCCTTGTTCGGCGCGGCGATCGCCGTGGCGTACATGGACGCCACTGGTGAAGGCATCAACCCGCCGTACGGCGCCCTGATCGACCTCGCACGCGACATCGACGCCGGCCGCACCGACGCGTACGACGCGGCCGACCGCATCCGCTCCTGGCGGATCTGACGCCGACCTGGCCAGACGGAGGGGGCGCCGGGCGAAGAGCCGACCCCCGACGCGGCGGAGACGGGAGCAGAAGAACCCGCGCCCCCCGCGGCCGAGGAGACCGAGGCTGAACAACCCGCCACAGAGGAGTAGGAGAATGGCTGTGCGCGACGACCGTCGCGCACAGCCACGACGGCAGTCTCGGGACACCCCTCAAGCAGGCTGGCTGGCATCCGGCCCGGTGCCCGTACGGACCGGCCGCGCATCCCGCCGCGCGAGGGCGGAAGTCTGGATGCTTGCAGCACCGCCGGTGCCACCGTGGACGGGGCTCCGCTGGCCACCCATCGGAAGCGGGCCACCATGACTCCAGTGGCCGCGCATCGTTGATCGCGCCGCCGACATCGTCACCAGCTACGGCGAGGTCGGCGGCTGCACCCTCTGGCAGGCGTACTACCGGCTCGTCGCGGAGGGCCTGATCCCGCACATTCCCTGGGACGCGATCCGTGACGACACCCAGATCGCCGTGGAGGCGCCGCCCTCGTTCGCCGGGCCTGCCGCCCGAGTCCTCACGGACGAACGCGGATGATCGTCTTCCCCTGGCGTCGCTCGGTCGGGTTGAGGGCGGCGACGGCATCGTCGAGGGTCGCGACGTTGCCGATGTTCGTGCGCAGTCGTCCGTCCCGCACCCGCTGGACGATCTCACCCAGTTGGGCACGATCGGACTCGACAACGAAGTCGATCGCCAGGCCGTGGGCGGGCCGCGCCTCAGGCGGCCCAACGACGGTTACCAGTGTTCCTCCGGCCCGGATCAGGCCTGCGGATCGCTTCTGGATGTCGCCGCCGATGACGTCGAAGACCAGGTCGACTTCGCCGATGTCTTCCAGGGTGTCGTTGTCGAGGTCGACGAACTCCATTGCGCCGATGTCGAGTGCCTTGTGACGGTCAGCGGTACGTCCGGTGCCGATGACGTAGGCGCCGGCCTCTCGTGCGAGCTGCGTCACCATCGTCCCGACTGCGCCGGCCGCGCCGTGCGCGAGGACGCTCTGTCCCGCCTGGAGGTGGCCGTGCTGGAACAGTCCCTGCCACGCGGTGAGGCCTGAGATCGGCAGGCTCGCGCCCACGGTGAAGTCGACGTCGCCCGGCAGCGGCGCGAGGTTGCGTGCCTCGACGGCCGCGTACTCGGCGAGGGTGCCGTCGCGATGCCAGTCGGTGATGCCGAACACGCGCTGTCCCACCGAGAGCCCCGTCGTGCCGTAGCCGAGGGCGGTGACCACTCCGGCCAGCTCATGTCCGGGGATCGATGGTGTTCGGCCGCGGTCGAGGCGATCGGTCCAGGTCGAGGGCCACGCCATCTCGGTCGGGACGAATCCCGACGCATGAATCTGAACGACGACATCGTTTATCGCCGGCTGCGGCTCGGGCCGCTCCGTCAGCGTCATCCCGGCCGTTCCAGCGGCCTGGTCCGTCACCACGATCGCTTTCATTTGGACACCTCTCTGTATCAGTCCTCGCCCGCACGGCGCCTACGGTTCATGAGTGTTAGTGGTGTCAGACCGCGGCGTCTTACCCCGCTGATCGGCACAGGTATGGGCGAGGACATCGTTGTCAAGCGCCGCTTCGAACCGGCTCACCATTTCCCCCGGCACAGGCGCACCACTGCCGCATCTGCTCCGCCCATCGCGGAAGATTCGGTGATCGCGTTGTTCGTGTCGGCTGGAGGGGGCAACTGTCATCCGGTTCCGGTCGACGCTGGGCAAGTTGCGCGTGCACACTGGCATGGTCACTGCTCCTCGGCTTGATCGCACGGCGGTAGGCCCGTTGTCCCTGCCGCTTCGGAAGCCGCCGGTCCGGCCCGCCACGACCGCACCGCGCAACGAAGCCGCGCTCTTGAAGTTCCCCCGCTCAACGCTTCGGCTGCAGCTGTGGCGGATGCCGAATCGCGCTATGCCGAGCGTTATCGCGGGCCTCGCGCGAATCTCGAGCCGCCTGGCAACCGCATGCGGTCGGGCCGGTCGCCCGCGTTCCCGAACCGGTGAGCGAGACAGTCACACCGACGGGTAGCCCGGCTGGACTCCCCGACCACCACCACGCAACACTTCGACACCAG